>NZ_MRCC01000005.1 GCF_001904655.1 Chroogloeocystis siderophila 5.2 s.c.1
CAAACTGCACCGAGATGAGCAATTGACTCTTTTTTGATTCTGATACCCCGTCCGCTTGCGGCGGGGTAGTTCATTGCGTCTGCTGCCCCACGAGCGTCTCCTAGAAATACGCATACTATATTTTGCCTACTCACCGCATCGTTAGCCAATATCAGTGATATCTGTCACCGCAAAAATAATCCGTCTCGAACCAAAAAGCAGTAGCGATCGCTGTGAATTATCGAAGCCACAGTAGCTTCACCGCAGCATTTCGTCGTCAGTTTGGCATTACCCCTAATTGGATGATTTCAAAACCTCTCACCTGCCTGCTGGAGAGCAAAATCCACCACTGATTGACTTAAGCGGATACCGCGAGACTGCATTCGTGCGATCGCATCTTTCATCACAATGGGTTCTCCCTGCTGCTTTGCCCGTAGCAGAATTCCAATGCTGCCTGTGACAATCCACTTAACCGAGCAAAGCGCCGACCCAAGGCTTCATCAATACAAACCGTTTGGATTTTTGCATCAAGAGCAAGTTGAATGACAGATGCCTCACCCCGACCTAGAGCATTGCTCAGGAGTGGGGATACTTCTATGGGTTGAGGCTGCTTGGTAAGCCACTTGGCTGCATCGAATTCCGCTGCCGCAAAACGAGAAGCATTATCGACTAAAATCTCTTGACTTACTTCGTAAGGTACTAGCACTTCAACGTAGAGCCTCTGCAAAACAGCAAAATCACCCATAGCCGCCACCAAAGCAATTAGCGGACTAGTATTGATCACTATGCGTTTAGCATCAGGCATTGGCTAAATCAGATAGCAAGTCGGCTTCATCCAGGTCGATTACGGGGACATTGTAGCGATACAAACTCAGCAAAAAACTCACCCGATCAATGTTGAGGATTTGAGCCGCAATCCCAGACGAAATGCGTTTCATTTCAAATAGCTTAACAACCATTGCCCATTTTGCTTCTTGCTCAAATTGCGCTGGCGTTTGCTGCAAAACATCTGGCAGACTTTCTGGATAATTGATTGTCAGCTGAGCAACCATAAAACAATGGAAATAATTGAATGTTTCTATTTTACTGGGTCTGCTGCCCCATGAGCGTCTCCTAGAAATACGCATACTATATTTTGCCTACTCACCGCATCGTTAGCCAATATCAGTGATATCTGTCACCGCAAAAATAATCCGTCTCGAACTAAAAAAAATCCATCTCGAACTAAAAAGCAGTAGCGATCGCCAACTTCTCTATCGTAGTCTTTATTGAGAATATTTAGTATTTGACTGCATAGACAACCACAAGCTACTTGTGAAGATGCTTGTAACAGATGCTCAATGAGGATTTGGTGTGAGGGATTTATGAATCGTGGATGGTGGTTGCAAGGTTGGTTGGTTGCTGGAGTGTTGCCGTTGCTGGTACTGGCGGCTCCTGCGGGGGCAGAGTCTATCGGCAATAACCGTCAGTCGTCATTAGAAAATGATCATTTACTCACTAGCCAAGAACATCCGACTAATGAACCACCTACTCAACTCAGCGATCTCGACCATCCTGCGACAACCGTTGACGAATGGGTGCAGCAAATTGCTCAGTCGCTGGTTCAGGTCACAGGGGTACAGGTTAATCCGACTGAAACTGGAGTTGAGGTGATTCTGGAAACCGCCGAGAGACAACTGGCGGCTCCTGCCACTTCTGTGGTAGGCAATGCGTTGATTGCAGATATTCCCAACGCAGTGCTGGCACTGCCGGAGGGTGAATTTCAGGCGGCTAGTCCGACGGAAGGAATTGCGCTGGTTTCGGTGATACCAACAGGAAACGGCATTCGGGTGGCGATTACGGGAACAGAGGCACCACCTATCGCTGAAGTGCGTACACAGGCACAGGGTTTAGTGCTGAGTGTAGCACCAGGGATAGAAACCGCCGATGCAGTCGATGACGACGTGATTCAAGTGGTGGTGACGGGTACGCGAACGGAAGAAGAGGAAACGAGAATTCCTCGTTCAATCACGGTGATCGATCGCGAGGAACTAGAGACGCAGAGAAATCTACCAGTTACGTTGCGAGAGATTCTAGGGCGCGAAATTCCCGGCTTTAATCCGCCCTCTCTCAGTCGTAATGACCGAGGCACTATCCGAGGTCGGGGAGTTTCCTATTTGATTGATGGGGTACCCGTTGAAAGCACCTTTGGACGCCAATTACAAACCATTGCGCCTGAGGCGATCGAACGAATCGAGGTTGTGCGTGGCTCAAACGCGGTTTACGGCTCTGAGGCAACGGGTGGAACCATAAACATTATCACCCGTAGACCTGCTGATGAACCATTCGTCGTGACATTAGAAGCAGGGGCAAATGCCTACATCGGAGATAGAGGAGAATTTTTTACAAATGACAGTATTGGCAATCGCCAAAGCGCCATATTTTCTGGTGATTTAGGTGTAGCTGATTATATTCTGGCGCTTTCCAGAGAAAGATCAGCCGCTTTCTTTGATGCTGAAGGCGATCGCATCTTTCTAGCCCGACCCATTGATGAAAACGAGTCCTATGGTGTCTTAGGCACGATTGGAGTCGATATTGACAGCAATCAACGGCTGCAATTCACTGTCAATTACTATGATAGTGAACGGGTCGAGAACGAAATTATTGCTGATCCAGAGAGTGAAGACAAGGCTCGGGCGATCAAAGTGGGTAGACAAGAATTCATTGATACTGACCCATATTTTGATCGCAATCTACTTCTTAATCTGACCTATACTCATGCCAATCTGCTGGGCAATTCACTACAAGCACAAGCTTATTTTCGAGATTATTCTGCACTGACAGCGGGTGTTCAAGATCGTCGAGATGATGAGTTAGGAGTTGTGATTAACAACTCGCGGCTTGACGAGCAAAACTGGGGTGGGCGCATACAGATTGAGTCCCCTTTGTGGCAAGGTTCCAACGCGTTATGGGGGATCGACTATGATAACCGACGAAGTGATGATACTACCGATATTCTAGATCCAGTTGCATTTGATGAAAGCAATGGACGAACATTGCGTAAAATTGGAGAGCTTTTCTCAGCCCCCTCTTACGATTTAGAAGAGCTAGGAATATTTGCTCAGCTTCAATGGGACATCACCGACAATTTTCAGTTGAGTGGTGGAGCACGTTATGCAAACTTTAGAGTGAACGCGCCTGACTATATCAGCCGATTTGGTGATCCTGTCGGAGGGGGAACGATAAACTTTGATGATGTCATCTTTAATGTTGGTGTGCTCTATGAAGTAACAAACAATATTGGGATATTTGCTAATTTCTCACAAGGATTTTCCCCGCCCAATTTTGCTGAACTTTTTAGTGATCCACCGGAAAACTTTTCATTAGAAGAAGATTTTGAAGAACTTCAACCCGTCAAGGTCAACAATTATGAAATTGGCATTCGAGGACAGTGGTCTGATTTTCGGGCATCGATTGCTGGTTTCTTTACTGAATCTGATTTGGGCGAATTTATTGTTGGATTTGGCGGAACTGGAGAAGTAACAATCGCTCGTGCCCCTCAACGCACTTACGGTATTGAAGCAGCATTCGATTGGCAACCTAGCAATCACTGGCGACTTGGCAGTGCTGTGAGTTGGCAAGAGGGCGAAGCTGATTTTGAGGATAGTGGTAACTTTGTGCCCCTTTTCTCTGGAGATGTAGGAATCTCGCCTCTCAAAGCGACAGTTTATGTCGAGCATCAAACCACTCCGGGTTGGCGTAACCGTCTCCAAGTCTTAGCAGTGGGCGATCGCAATCGCGCATTTGAAGAAGGCATCGACGTCATACCTATTGAGGGTTACATCGTTGTAGATCTGATCAGCCAAATCGAGGCATTTGGAGGAACAATCAGTATTGGGATTGAAAACTTATTCAACAATCAATATCTTGACCTTGAGAGTCAAACTCTTTTGGGATTCGATCCTACTCGTGCTCCTGCTGCTAGAGGGAGGACTCTCAGCTTAATCTATCGCACCACTTTCTAGATAAATTATTCAACAGATTATGAAACATCTTCGTACTTAGCGGATTATGGGACACCTTCAACAGCTAACCATCTCCCGAATTTTCAAGACCTCTCGATACTGGAGGCAGGGACTGATAGCTATGGTATTCACCAGCAGTCTGACAGCCTGTAATCCTAATCTATCTGAACCTACTCTTTCATCTTCGCCCTATTCGCTTCCTCCATCTGCGAGTCAAACGGTTGAGCATGCTCTAGGAGAAGTAAAAATTCCGACCCACCCACAGCGAATCATTGTTTTACATGATACATTTCTGCTAGATCCAGTGTTGGCACTTGGCATTAAACCGACCGGGATTACAACCTTTGCCGCAGATGTGGGATCGCCAGTGCGCGGCATTGAAGCTGAGCAAATTGCCAATGTTGAAATCGTGGGTGACGGACATCAACCCAATTTGGAAAAAATTCTGGCACTCAAACCCGATTTAATCTTAGCTCGCGAGTCCCAATCAGAAATTTATAGTCAGTTATCAGGTATTGCTCCTACGGTTGCTGTTCCTGAAACGCTAATTTCCTTTAAAGAAAGATTGCGCTTTATTGCTCAAATCTTTGACAAGGAAGCTGTAGCAGAACAAGTTATCGATCAGTATTGGCATCGAGTTGAACAATTTAAGACAGCAATGGGTCAACGTCTGGATGTAACAGAAGTATCTGTACTTGTGTTCGCATGGGGAATGATGGCTACGCCAAGTAGCGAACTGACCTGTAGCAAAGTACTTGTTGATATTGGAATACGTCGCCCTCCTATACAAGAACGGTTAGCGAACTCCTCAAGTGATAGTCCGCCGCTAAGTTTAGAAGTAATTTCAGAGCATGACGCAGATGTCATCTTGCTCATCACCGATCGTCAGGCAAACACTTCAAATTATTTGAACTCTCCAATTTGGTCTACTCTCCAGGCTGTTCAAAATAATCAAGTTTATCAAGTGGATATAAATCGATGGCATGGCAATGGTCCCCTCGCTGCTAACCTCATCCTTGACGACCTCTTCAAATATCTAGTCAATAATCCTGATCTTAAAGGTAGTTAAGTTTATGTTCACCGGCACCTTTAGAACGATTGTGACCAATCCTCAATTATCAAATTCGGTATTTGAGCAAAGTCCTTCTGATTGCGCGTCACTACAACTTCATTTATCGAAAGCGCGATCGCTGCAATTCGTAAATCCTATGTCCCAATACGAATCTTTTGTCTCACCGATTCGCGATCATAAGCACCTCGGTCAAAATCAAGAATATTGGCTTGACACAGGCGATCAAAAGTTTGCCGCAGTTGAGTATAAGCAAGTATCATGGTTTCCTTTGTCTTTGCCCGCTTGATAACCTCTAATCGCTCATACATCTGCTCAACCATCGTCACAATTGTTACTGCAATCTCATCAGGATTGACAGTTGCTACTTTCTGTACAACAACTGGATGACCTCGTTGTAACAGCGAAACATGGTCGGTATCTAGAATCCATAAAGTCATTCGGTTTCTGTTTGGGCATTTAACTTTACTGAACAAACCAATACGCTAAATACGATTTCTATTGTCGTACGACTGCTTGACTGCGCTTCCTGCCGTACTATGTCTTCTGCTACCGTCTATCCATAAATGGTAAAGCACGAAATCTTTAGTTGTTTATCAGAGAACACCACCATGTCAACTAAAACCCCAGTTCTAAATGATGCGGCTGAGCAACTGCAACCCCATCTCTATAACTACCTACTATCTGTTTCCCTACAAGAACCTGAAATATTGACCCAACTGCGTCAAGAAACCGCACAGCATCCTGAAGGTGATATGCAAGTTTCTCCCGATCAGGGACAGTTTATGGCGTTTCTTGTGCAGCTGATGCTAGCCAAGAAAGTGTTGGAAATTGGTACATTTACTGGCTATAGTACAGTATGGATCGCTCTGGCATTACCTAATGATGGAACTGTGATTACCTGTGATGTGAGTCAAGAAGATACAGAGATCGCCCGTCGTTATTGGCAAGCCGCAGGAGTTTTACATAAAATCGATTTGCGCCTTGCCCCAGCGCTGAAAACACTAAATCAACTCTTAAGCGATGGACAAGCGGAAACATTTGATTTTGTCTTCATTGATGCTGATAAAGTTGAGTACAGAGATTATTATGAGAAATCCCTAAAACTCATCCGTCGTGGTGGGTTAATCGCGATTGACAACGTCTTTTGGTGTGGCAGAGTCATCGATCCTGATTTTGATGATGATGAATGTACGATCGCCATTCGAGACTTGAATCAATTCCTGCATCACGATCCGCGAGTAGTCATTAGCTTAATAGCAATCGCTGATGGTTTGACACTGGCAATCAAGCGATAAATATATAAAGTAGCAAAAGGCAGGAGTTGAAAACCAAATCAATAACTGATGTTGAGATTTTAAAAATGTCCTAATCTATCGCTTAATATGTTTGTGTAGCCACGAATTCTATTCGTTAGGGATTAGTTGAGTAACACCGATTGCACAATCAGACAAGCGATCGCCCACGATGCAAACGCCATTGCGAACCTATCTCACCAGTTGGGTTATCCCACAACTACAAGTGCTGTACGACAGCGTTTAGCACAAATGCACTCAGCGAATCATGCTGTTTATGTCGCAGAGATTTCTGATATTGGTGTAGTTGGCTGGATTCACGCCCACCTATGTTTACTTTTCCAAACAAACTTACACGCCGAAATTGGTGGTTTAGTTGTTGATGAAAGATATCGTAGTAGTGGTATCGGTCGGCAATTATTGTTACAAATAGAACAGTGGGCAAGTCAGCAAGGATGCGAAAGTGTGTATCTCCGCTCAAATGTTGTCCGCACGCAGGCACACATTTTTTATGAAAAGATGGGCTACAGCTACATTAAAACTTCTCTTGCTTTTCACAAGCATCTCTAGTGTTTTTGCGATCGCTTGCCATTTAAACATCGTTTCTTTACATTTCAATTTAAGTTGATGCAAGTTATCTCTCCAGACTCAGTTTTTTTAGGCTTTCATGCTTTATCCGATGCTATCCGGATTAACGTCATTGAACTATTGCGCGATCGCGAGTTGTGCGTTTGCGAATTGTGTGATGCTTTAGGCGTTACACAGTCGAAACTTTCTTTTCACCTCAAAACTTTGAAAGAAGCTGGTTTAGTGCGATCGCGTCAAGAAGGACGCTGGATTTACTACAGCTTGAATTTACCGCAATTCGTTATGCTAGAGCAGTATTTAGCCGAATTCCGGCGTTTTAGTGCTATTATGCCGAGTCGTTCGTGTCCAGATTAGCTTTATAAATCTCCCGCCTGATTATTTACGTTCTGTAAAATATTTTTACTTGACAAATCAATTTTTTTTGAAATGATAGAGATATACTATCAACACCTGCCATCTAGGTGAGGTCAATGAACGTTACGCTCAAAGAATTGGCGATCACACTGGGGACGTTGGCTTTAACAGCTTGCACAACAACACCCAATTCCTCAACACAAACGCAATCACCACAGCTAACCGCAGCAACAAATACCATAGATACATCAGTGAGAGTTGATGGATCGAGTACGGTTTATCCAATTACACAAGCGGTAGCCAAAGAATTTCAATCGACTCAAGAAGGTAGTCAAGCGCAAATCTCAGTTGATTTTTCAGGAACAAGCGGCGGCTTTAAAAAGTTCTGTGCGGGCGAAATTGATGTTGCTGGCGCTTCGCGTCCCATCTTAACCGCAGAGATGGAAGCTTGTAATAAAAATTCTATAAGATACATTGAGCTTCCTATTGCCTTTGACGCACTAACAATTGCTGTACATCCACAAAACGATTGGGCGCAAGATATTACTGTTGCTGAGTTAAAAAGAATGTGGGAACCAGCCGCAGAGGGTAAGATTACTCGCTGGAACCAAGTACGCGCTGCATGGCCTGATCGCCCATTAAAATTGTACGGAGCAGGTAAACAATCGGGTACATTTGATTACTTTACTGAAGCAGTAGTCGGCGAAACAAGAGCTAGCCGCAACGACTACATAGCGAGTGAAGACGACAATGTTTTAGTCGAAGGAATCAGCAAAGATCCTAACGCACTAGGTTACTTCGGTTTTTCCTACTTAGAAGAAAATCAAAATAAATTAAAAGCCCTAGCAGTTGATAACGGCAAAGGTGCGGTGATTCCCTCGCGCGAAACGGTAGAAGCCAATGAATATCAACCACTATCGCGTCCTTTATTCATTTATGTTAATGCACAGTACGCGCAGAAGAAACCCGCAGTCAGAGATTTTGTCAATTTCTACAACAAGCAAGCCCCAACGTTGGTAAGTTCAGTAGGTTATGTACCTTTACCCGAAGAAGCCTACGACTTAAACGAAAGACATTTCTACACCGGAAAAGTTGGAACAGTATTCGAGGGAGAAGCAGAACTCAACATCACAATTAGCGAATTATTGCGTAGACAAGCGAAATTTTAGTTATTCAAGGTAATGGGTCATAGATATTATTTTCAGCAACTATCCCACATCTATCTGACTAGAACAAACCCAGATCATTTATGAGATATCTCCCTACCTCTTTCCTCTGCGTTCTCAGCGCACGCCAGTTCCCTCAACGGAGGAAACCTCCGCACGGGACTGGCTCCTCTGTGGTTCGTTCAAAATAAAGTTACCATATAAACAAACCTGATGAGTACAAAGAATCCTCAAGCAAATCGCACTGCTGTTAAAGCTGGTAGTCATCTAAGCTTTTTTGAAAAATACCTTACCGTTTGGGTATTCTTGTGTATTATTGCCGGAATTTTACTCGGTAGGTTATTTCCTGGGGTTGCGGTTGCGTTAGATGCGATGAGTATCTATCAAGTGTCAATTCCAATCGCGATATGTCTCTTTTTCATGATGTATCCGATCATGGTAAAGATTGACTTTACCCAGGCAAAAAATGCAATTCGTGCCCCAAAACCTGTCATTTTAACTTTAGTAGTGAATTGGTTAATTAAACCGTTCACAATGGTAGCGTTTGCTCAGTTTTTCTTAGGTTGGTTATTTCGTAACTTCCTCACAGGTACAGAAATAATTCGCGGTACTGAAGTTACCTTAGCCAATTCTTACATTGCTGGCACGATTTTACTTGGAATTGCCCCTTGTACAGCAATGGTGCTGATGTGGGGATACTTATCTTACAGCAATCAAGGACATACCCTAGTCATGGTAGCGGTAAACTCGCTGGCAATGCTGTTTTTGTACGCACCTTTGGGGCGATGGTTACTTGCAGCAAATGATTTAACAGTACCTTGGCAAACAATTGTTTTATCGGTATTGATTTACGTAGGCTTACCTTTGGTTGCAGGAATGTACAGCCGCTACTGGATTTTTAAACATAAAGGTAGAGAGTGGTTTGAGCGTAGGTTTCTCAAATATTTGAGTCCGATTGCAATTACTGCATTACTTGTTACTTTAGTGCTGTTGTTTTCCTTTAAAGGCGATCTCATAGTTAACAATCCACTGCACATCTTGCTAATTGCAGTTCCGCTGTTTATTCAGACAAATTTCATTTTCTTAATCACATACGTTGCTGCACTGAAAATGAAATTGTCTTATGAAGATGCTGCACCAGCGGCGTTGATTGGTGCAAGTAATCATTTTGAAGTTGCGATCGCTACAGCAGTCACCCTTTTCGGTTTAAATTCAGGTGCAGCCCTTGCCACAGTAGTGGGTGTTTTAATCGAAGTTCCCGTGATGCTGATGTTAGTTGAAGTATGTAAGCGAACCGCCGCATGGTTCCCCAGAGAACCCGAAAAAGCAACTTTAAGAGATCCTCGTTGTGTCAGTGCTTACAAGTAATAAGTCTGAAGAGATGACATTTAATCACAAACCACGCATTTTATTTTTGTACGGTTCTTTACGCGAACGTTCTTACAGTCGTCTGTTAGCAGAAGAAGCTGCCAGAATTATTGAAGAATTTGGTGCAGAAGTGCGGTTTTTCGATCCGCGTGAGTTACCTGTTCATAGCAGCGTACCTGACACACATCATAAGGTACAAGAACTTCGAGAATTAAGTTTATGGTCAGAAGGACAAGTTTGGTCGAGTCCTGAAATGCACGGTAATATCACCGGCATTATGAAAAATCAAATTGATTGGATTCCTCTAAATTTAGGTGCAGTTAGACCAACACAGGGTAAAACGCTAGCTGTGATGCAAGTCAGCGGTGGTTCGCAGTCATTTAACGCAGTCAATACACTACGCATCTTAGGGCGATGGATGCGGATGTTTACGATTCCCAATCAGTCTTCAGTAGCAAAAGCGTATCAAGAGTTTAACGACGACGGAACAATGAAAGATTCACCATATCGCGATCGCGTTGTTGACGTCATGGAAGAACTCTACAAATTCACTCTACTACTGCGCGACAAAGTTGATTATCTCACCGATAGATACAGCGAACGCAAAGAAAAAGCGGCAAAAGAAGTTATCCAAATCGCCAATCGTGCTTTAGAAGTCAAAACGAACAATCAGTAAAACCATGAAAAAAGTCATGTTTGTGTGCAAGAAAAACTCACGCCGTTCCCAAATGGCAGAAGGATTTGCCCGTACACTAGGAGAAGGCAAAATTGCCGTCACAAGTTCAGGATTAGAAGCAAGTGCAGTCGATCCAACAACCGTAGAAGTCATGTCAGAAGTTGGTATCGATATTAGCAATCAGACATCCAAACCTTTAAGCGATTTTAATCCTGAAGATTACGATGCAGTCATTTCTTTGTGTGGCTGCGGTGTCAACTTACCCGAAGCCTGGGTACTGCGTGAAGTCTTTCAAGATTGGCAACTTGACGATCCGGAAGGTGAATCCATCGAAAAATTCCGTGAAGTGCGCGAACAAGTTAAACAAAGAGTCGAAAAACTGATTGAGTCTCTCAGTACTAAAACTACTGCGTAACAATCATGAATTTACTTATTATCGGTGGTAGCGACGCAGGTATCAGTGCGGCGTTGCGAGCGCGTGAGTTGGATTCTACAGTTAATTTGACAGTTGTTGTCGCGGATAGTTTTCCTAATTACAGCATTTGTGGATTGCCGTTTTTCCTGAGTGGTGAAGTTCCCGATTGGCGAAATTTAGCGCATCGCACCACTGAGGAGATTACAGACAAAGGTATTCAGCTTTTACTCAATTGTACGGCTCAGACGATCGCTCCACAGCAAAAAATTGTTACAGTTGTTGATCGCGAAATGCGATCGCACAATTTGAACTATGATCGCTTAATTATTGCCACAGGTGCGGTATCAACTCGCCCTCAAATTGCTGGACTCGATCTTCCTGGAGTTTTTTTGTTGCACTCGATGGAAGATAGTTTTGCTATTTATCAATATCTAACCACCGATGAACCACAATCAGCTGCGATTATTGGCGGTGGATACATTGGCTTAGAAATGGCTGATGCTTTGACGCACCGAGGTATCGCTGTTACGGTAATTGAACATTCCCAAACGGTAATGAAAACTGTTGACCCTACTTTAGGTCAAATCATTGGTGAAGAACTACAGCGTCATAATGTTACAGCTGTCAACGGTGTGGCAATTGAAACGATTGAATCAAAAGGAACGCAGTTATTAGTCAAAGGCGAAAACTATCATACAACTGTTGATCTGGTGTTAGTGGCTGTAGGAGTCAAACCGAATACCGATCTTGCAAAAACAGCAGGTGTCAATTGCGGTATTAAAAACGCAATTCAAGTCACGCGAAAAATGGAAACAAATGTTCCAGATATCTATGCAGCAGGCGACTGTGTGGAAACTTGGCATCGAATTTTAAATCAATCTACTTATTTACCGCTAGGGACAACCGCACACAAACAGGGGCGAATTGCTGGTGAAAATGCAGTAGGTGGAAATCAAGAATTTGCGGGGACGCTAGGTACGCAAGTCGTAAAGGTTTTTGATTTGGCAATCGCGCGGACTGGTTTACGCGATTCTGAAGCCCAAAGTGCAGGAATAGACGCAGTTACCGTTGAGCTAGAAACATGGGATCATAAAGTTTATTATCCCCACGCGCACAAACTCCGAATTCGCGTGACAGGCGATCGCCATACTGGACGCTTACTAGGCGCGCAAATTGTAGGGCATTATCAAGGAGAAGTCGCTAAGCGAATTGATATTTTTGCGACTGCTTTGTTTCATGGTATGAAGGTAGATGAATTAAATAAACTCGATCTCAGCTACACACCTCCGTTTAGTAGCCCTTGGGATCCTGTACAAATGAGCGCACAAGCTTGGGTTAAGGCACAATAACAGTAGCGGTAGTTCAGTCTTTGAGTACAAAAGAAAATACAATATACTTAGAGACGATAATACGACAAAATCAGTTACGGTGTACACACAAATTCTCTCAGCCCCCTAAATCTCCCAAGATTGGGGGACTTTGAAGTTTGGAAGTTCCTCACATTTTGAACTTCAATCAGATTTGTGTTGTACAAGGTAGAACCAAATGAGGAAATCTGCACTTGATACCTATCAATTCACATGGTTTGACTGGTTCTGCTTGTGGTATCCTCCAGGGTGGTTAATTCTATTCAACCGCCACTGGCAACATTATCATGCCGATCCTGATGGTTGGCATTGGCTAGAGTATGTTTTATGTCTCATTCCCTGCGGCTTTTATCTGGCGTTGTTAATTCGCTGGTTACGTCTGGGTTGTCGCTTTCCTAGAAATCAAGGTTATTCATTCGATCCTCGCTATCAGCAAGCATTCCGCGAAGAGATTCTTAAACCTATCGTTAAATATTACTTTCGTGCCGAGCTAAAACAATTAGAAAATTTACCGAAAACAGCACCATTACTTGTCGCAATGAATCATGCGGGAATGTGCTTTCCGTGGGACTTTCTTGTACTCGGCTACCTTTTAGCAGAAAACCGCGATTGGACTGTACAACCACTCGCAGGTGTGGCATTATTCGATCATCCTTGGATGATGTGGTGGCTACCACACGGATGGTCGCAAACTTTAGGCGGAGTAAGAGCAGAACGCAACGAGTTTGAGGCTGCATTGGCTCAAAAAACTGTTTTATTATATGCTCCTGAAGGCTTACGCGGTCCAGCCAAGGGATGGTTCAAAAGATATCAATTAGAAACGTTTGATTTAAGCTTTGTTCAACTGAGCGATCGCTACAATATCCCGATTCTTCCAGTCGTTTGTCTTGGTAATGAATATTTACATCTTTGGGCAATCAATCTCAAAAATTTAGCTAAGAAAATTTATCTACCCTTCTTACCACTTTCTCCGTTAATACCGCTATTTGCTCTTTTTCCTTCAATGGGCGTTTGGGCAATGCGATCGCGCTTGCGCTACTTTATTCAACCTGTGTATAAAACTGAGTTGAAAGCCGAATTTAATAGTTCGAGAAAAATGCGATCGCGTGCTTATCAAGAAGCACAATCTTTGCGTGATAAAATGCAAACTTTAATAAATCAATTACTACAATAAACGTCTCACTCGCTTTTGATAGCAATTACTAGATGCTTGTTCGTCAACAATTACATAACAATAGAAATCAACTCATCCAGAATTTGACTGTGCAACAGGTTGCTTCGATATGTTCTATCTGTTGCAAACATGGTTGGATTAATATTACACACTCAAAAATTGAGTTCTAAATTGCATCTCATAACACCTTCATTACTTTTCCCCTGTAAAGTTGTCTATCTTTTTTGAGCCAGAGTCGTCAAAAAAAGCTAGTTTTAAAATGCCGAGCAAACAAAAGCCAGCTAATAGAGAAACTGGCAGCAAAATTGAAACTTCCGATTTTCGCATTTTCAGTTTGGTTTAGGTCTTACCTGAACCATATGACTATGGCTAGTGATTAAGTATCTACTACGTTCTGTCAGCGGAAGACTGTCCACGCCAAATGTCCAAACTTCTGTCCGAATCGGCTCGATGAAAATGGGTTCGATACCTTCGCACTCCAAGGTGCTAACCCAGTCAAGATAATCGTATTCGACCCGTCGGATTTCTACATTAAAGACACTAGCATCAACCACAGCGATCGCGGCATAATAAACCTGTTGACATAACTCAACTTCCTTTTAATAAGTTTACAAAGACTGTCTTGTACCTAATGAACAAAAGCCATTAATTTGAGGAGAGTAAGCACCTGGTTATAAAAAACAGTAGATCTGATAAAGTACTTTATAAAACTAGTTGTTAGTCTGCTGTTTCCTGAGTATCTCCTTGGAGTATTGCTATTCAAGAAGGCTTCCTTTAACCACAGCACCCTTTGCTCTGATTTTTTGCTTGTGAGGGTTTTTTAGCTTCTATTTGCCCTTCAGTCGGGTTCTGCTCTACTGCTGTGTTGTCCTCTATCTCCTCAAAGCTGACCGAGCAACAGTCTTCTTTCTCCGACTTGAATAAATTAGCGATAGCGCCAAAAATTCCTTTCTTTTGTTCTTGCTTTGACATAATTTCCTCCTAGAGTAAATAGAAAGCGAATTGTGAGGGAAATAAGCGTGTATAAGTTGCTATCTGCTTAGACAGTGGTAAGGTCGAAGATGACACCGCTGGCTGTGGCGATGATAAAGATACTGATAACAAAAGCTACTACCAATCGGGGGCGGAATAGTCCTGCAAGTAGAGATACCTCTGGAATACTTGCCCCAGCACCACCAATAATCAGTGCAATCACCGCACCTGTCCCCATACCTTTAGTCAACAACGCTTGAGCAATCGGAATCATAGTTTCAGCACGAACATAAATGGGAACACCAATTACCGCAGCAACAGGGATGGCAAACGGTTGTTGCGGACCGGCGATCGCCACAATCCAATCACTAGGCACGAAACCATAGATAAAAGCACCGATGGCTGTACCGAGCAGCAGGTAAGGAATCATTGGTGTAAAAAAGCTCCATGCCTGCTCCCATGCCTGTTGCCAAATTGAACCCTTTGATGAATGGCTGAGTGACTTTCCTCCTCGCACTCGCACTCGCTTGACGTCTGCTTTCAATCCGAGTCTTGCCCAAAGTGCACCAACAACTATAGAGGCAAGAAAGGTAATCACTGCATAAACGAGTGTCCCTTGAAAGCCGACAACAATGAAAAGGAGTGATAAGATCACGGGATTGAGGATCGGCGAGGCTATCAGAAACGACATCACTGGACCGAAGGGAGCACCACTTGATAGCAGTCCGGCAACTATCGGCACAGTTGAACACGAGCAAAAAGGAGTAGCCGCACCTAGTGCGGCTCCCATGACGTAGCCAATGACAGGATTCTTACGATTAAGAAAGGCACTCACTTTCTCGTCTGGAATCCAAGCTTGGAGCAGACCCACCAGAAAACTGACCCCTAAAAACAGCGCCATCAGCTCTACTGATAGGAACAGAAACCAACGACTGGCTTCTATCAGTGTGTTTGTCATCCTTTGACCTCTAATTGAATAGGTTTGGGTAAGAGCGCAAAATCGAAATATTTCCGTGCTAGTTCGAGAGCGATCGCGAACCCTTCAGGATTGATGCTGTAGTAGACTAACCTGCCACGCTTCTCAGATGTGACGAGTCCAGCCTGCACGAGGATTTTCATATGGTGACTAACCGTGGCTTGAGAAAGACCAACGAGGTCTTGAATATCGCAGGCGCAGATCCCGTCACTAGGTTCACAACAAGACTGGCTGGAGGCGAGGTACTCGATAATTTTCAAGCGATGCTCGTCACCTAGCGCCTTGAAAACCTCTGCGGGTGAGATTTTTGGAACCATATTTTGATAATATTCAATGTATTGAAGTTTGTCAATGTTTTTAGTTTCGTGTGTATCAGTTTGAGTTTGTGGGTTTTCTATCTTGCCACTGTCTAATTTCCTAGCAAATTGGAGGATCTGGGATGTAAAACACTTTGGAACTCTAATCGCTACTGAGGGTGGGTGATTCCATTTACTAGGAGCGCCAGCTCGTTGCCGTGAGTCTCTATGCTTGGAAGGCTGCATATTTAATTTCCTAAACGTATGTATTATCAAGTGTAACGGGATTTTATAATTACGTACAGTATTACCAAAAATTCTGTACAGTATTATTGTTATGGATATATAGTTACTCAGTTAGGTAGCGCAAAGGTGTGAGCAGAGGTTAGTTTGGTTTCTACTAAACACAATTAAAAGATTGAATTGTCAAAACTTAGATTCATCGTTCAACACAACTTGATGCATGCAACATCCACAATTACACCAGCTTTTATTACTTCTGGCTTTCATGCCCTTTCTGACCACCTGCGGATTCAGGTCTTAGAACTGCTGCGAATACAAGAGCTATGCGTATGCGAATGCGAATATCTAGGGGTTACGCAGTCGAAACTGTCTTTCCACCTCAAAACCTTGAAGGAAGTGGGTTTGGTTCGTGCAAGGGCAGATGGACGCTGGATTTACTACAGTCTCAATCTGCCTCAGTTAGTTGTCCTAGAGCAATATCTAGCAGAGTACCGTCGCTAATATGCTCTCTACTCGTTCCTGCTTTGAGGTACCCTAAGCCCGAAAGTTTCTTCACATTTCATTAACCAACTCCTCACCGATCGTAATTGAAATGAATTTACTTGATGTAGGAATAGTGACAAACCGATTAGTATTAAAACCTATCTCAATGGAGTATAAAGACAATACCTTTTTAGAGTTCACAGAAGAAATTACTACTTATATGTGTCCGCAATCTCCTAGAGAAATTTCAGAAACCGAAGCATTTATTCAAGAAGGAATTACTCAACTGAAAATCGGTAGCGATCTGAGAGTTGTCATTTTAAAAAAGGAAACACAAGAATTTCTAGGTTGTGCTGGTATACACAATATTAAACAGCAACATCCTGAATTAGGAATTTGGCTAAAAAAAGCAGCACACGGTAATAAATACGGACTAGAGGTAATTACAGCGCTCAAAGATTGGACCGATACTAATATAATTTATGAATATCTGAGTTATCCTGTTGATCGCAGAAATATTGCTAGTCGAAAAATTCCAGAAGCATTAGGAGGTCAAATTAGCAGAGAATACGAGTATATACAAATAGATGGAAATACCCTTTATTTACTGGAGTATAGAATTTATTCATCGAGTTAAAGCTACATTCAGTTATTTTCTCCAAAACGATAACCTTTACCATAAACAGTGTGAATTAATGGCGTCTCTCCTGGGGCTTCAACTTTACGGCGTAGCAAACGAATTAAAGCAGCTAAGACATTACTACTCGGTGGTTCGCCATCACCCCATAAATGTTGTTGAATTTGTGTATGCGTTAGCAAGTGGCCAGCATTACGCATAAAGTATTCAAGTAACTGACTTTCTTTTTCTGATAATTCAATCATTCGTTCTTGACGATACGCTAGCTGATTTTCGCAATCTAGTTCCAAATCAGCGACTTGCAGCTTTTGAGATGTCGATGTTGTCACCTCAGTCCCCGATCGCCGCAACAAAGCCCGAACTCTTGCAAGTAACTCGCGTAATTCAAACGGTTTGACGAGATAATCATCTGCACCTGCATCTAAACCTTGAACGCGATCGTCTACAGTGTCTTTAGCCGTGAGAAACAGCACAGGCGTTGTTTGTCCCTTACGGCGTACTTCTTGACAAATTTCTAAACCAGTTCTAAACGGCAGCATCCAGTCTAAAATTAAGAGATCGTAGCTTTTTTGTGCTGCTAATTCACTACCAGTTGCGCCATCATAAGCAGCGTCAACGCTGTAACCTTCGCGGCTAAGAACGCGACTCAAAGGATCAGTCAGTTCAACTTCGTCGTCAACCAAAAGAATTCTCATATGAAATAGGGGCGAGGAGCGAGGAGCAAGGGTATAGAATTTGTGTTAGTGTTAGCAACTCTATTTGATTCTTATGCTTACTGTGGCATTGCCGAAAGGCGCTCTTTTGAAAGATAGCATTAGCTTATTGCAATCTGTAGGATTAGATTTTAGTGCCTTTTTGGATTCTGCTAATCGGCAACTGCAAATTCAAGATCCGACAGGAAAAGCACAAGCATTACTCGTGCGAACGCATGATGTTCCTGTATATGTAGAATATGGTCAAGCACAGTTGGGAATCGCTGGTTACGACGTACTCCGCGAGAAGAAACCCCAAGTTGCACATTTAATCGATTTAGGATACGGGCGCTGTCGGATGTCAGTCGCAGTGAAAGCATCGAGTCCGTATCGTTCAGCGGTAGAATTACCAACCAATAGTCGAGTAGCGTCTAAATTTGTGCATTGCGCGCGCGAATACTTTGATAGTATTGATTTACCTGTAGAAATTGTGCCTTTATACGGTTCGGTAGAATTAGGACCAATTACCGGAATGTCTGAGGCGATCGTTGATTTAGTTTCTACTGGGCGGACTTTACGTGAGAATGGCTTAATTGAAATTGAAGTACTTTACGAAAGCACCGCGCGATTGATTGCGCATCCATTAAGTTATCGGCTAAATACAGATAATTTGAGTGAAATCATAGAGAAGATCCGTTCTAAGACTTTAGCGACAGTTTAATGTCAGATAAATAATGTTTGAATTGTTGTATTTGTACGTGAATATTGAATCTCGTTAGACGAAAGTTGGATTTGTGAAAACTGTTTTTTAAACGAACCACTGAGGAGCCAGTCTCGTGCGGAGGTGTCCTCCGTTGAGAGAACTGGCGTACGCAGAGGACGCTGAGCAAAGAGATAGGGAGAGTTTTTAATAAATGACTTAGGACTGCTATATATGGATATGCACAAACAAACGGTTGACTTTGATGCTAATCCGCCAGTTTTTAGTACAGAATACGACGATCGTGCGCGTCAGGCACTTCCTGGGTATGAAGCAATGCACACAATGGCATTGTCATCTCTAAAATTTCATTTACCAGAAACCGCAAATGTCTTGATTGTGGGTGCGGGTACAGGGATGGAGTTGGTGAAGTTTAGTAAAAGTAACTCACAGTGGCAATTACTAGGTGTCGATCCATCGAGTAATATGTTGGCGATCGCCCAACAAAAAATCACTCAAGACGACTCATCAAATCGCATCAAGCTATTCCAAGGATACACCCACGATTTACCCGATATGCTGCTTTATGACGGCTCAACGTGTATTTTGGTCATGCATTTTTTGCCTGATGATGGTAGCAAACTCGCGTTACTTCAAAGTATTGCACAACGATTACAATCAGCAGCCCCACTTATTTTAGTAGATATATTTGGCGAAAAAGGTTCGCCTGAATTTGAGAAACTCACGGCGATTGTTAAACACTACTGGGAAGAAAGGGGAATACCACTAGAACAGAGAGAGGAAATCTCAGCATCTAGTAATAATCGTGTTTATCCTATTACTGAGTCACGCACAATTGAGTTGTTACAGCAAACCGGCTTTGATAATATTGTTAGATTTTATACAGGACTCGGAACTGGTGGTTGGGTAGCCGCTAAAAACTAAGCTTCTTAACGCACTGGGATTAGAACTTCACTTTATATTTTAGGATGCGATCGCACTTCAGCTTGTTAATTTATAAACCAGTAGTCTTTTGATACACAGTTTGACGATAAGCGCTATTAAGTATATTTCTATCTAATGGTTCACCTTTATTATTCGTAGCTACACAAGTCACTTCTGGCAGATCTTCGCCGTTATTAAAATAAATTAAATGACATATAGCCCAAGGATTTTGTTTAACGTTATCAAGCATAAGAGATTCACCTTTTATCTCTACTTCAGTGCGAGAAATATCTTGCTTGTAAACTTTAGCTTTAATACCCCAATAAAAAAGATACTCATCTAAAGAGGTTTCTGTACCTCTGTAAACAACGTGTTTGTAATAATTTGCTGCTGTCGTTGGGTAATGAACAATAGCTGACGCGAGTTTCCAAGGATCGTCTTTGTACCATACCGGAGAAGATTTGGCCGCAAGACTAAACAAAACTGCATTGGTAACTAATATCCAGATAACGAGTTTTTTCAACATTTTTTTGACAATAACTGAGCAAATCTACAAACTTTAATATGCCCAGTTCCTTGCCAAATATCTCTGCTTTTCGCTGTGCGATCGCTAAATCTTAAATATTGCCATTCGCCTAGTCAATTTGTATTCATCTATTATCGACTTTCCATCTTAAGCATGGTGATTTAGGATGCGCTAGCGCTAAACTCGATAAGCGTGCCTTGCGCTTTGAAGATTACGTTATTAGGTTTTAGCATGACTATTTCGGCGCCACAATCGCCGCTAGTGACAAATCGTCGCCGCGAAAATGACTGGCGATTATTTTTACGGTTAGTGCCTTATGGAAGGCGTCACGGGCGGCTGTTAATAGTATCTATGTTGTTGCTTGTTCCGGTGGCGATCGCTGGCGCGGTACAACCATTGATTATTGGACAGGCAATTTCTCTAATTCGCCAAGAACCAAATGTCTATGAGTTTCTCCAAAATCGTCCTTTATCTGAAGGATTGAGAATACTAGAGGGCTTGTTGCTACTAACGGTCATTTTTCGATTAATCTTTACAGGACTTCAAGGTTATCTTGTCCAAAAAGTCGGACAACAAATTACGGCTGATATCCGGAATGACTTATTTGAACACGTCACATCACTAGCAGTGCGGTTTTTTGACCGTACCCCTGTAGGTAAGTTGATTACTCGCCTGACGAGCGATGTCGAAGCTTTGGGTGATGTCTTTGCTACTGGGGCGATTGGGATTATCAGTGATGTTTTCTCAATGCTGGTAATTTTAATCACAATGTTCGCCTTGCAGTGGCAACTTGCTTTGATGCTGACGTTGATGCTGTTTCCAGTGACAGCGTTAATTATTTATTTTCAGCAACAGTACCGCAAAGCAAACTACAAAGCCAGAGAAGAACTTTCGGTGCTGAATTCCACATTGCAAGAAAATATTACTGGTATCAATGTGGTGCAATTATTTCGACGCGAGAAATTCAACGCGCAACTGTTTCGGACAACCAACAAACAATATGTTCGTGAAGTTGATAAAACTATCTTTCACGACTCAGCCGTGTCTGCAACGTTAGAATGGGTTGCATTGGTTGCGATCGCAGCTGTTCTTTGGCTAGGAGGCTTTCTGGTCCTACGCGAACAGTTGACATTTGGGACATTATCTGCATTTATTCTCTTTGCACAACGTCTATTTGATCCTTTAAGACAATTTGCCGAAAAATTTACGGCGATTCAAGCAGGCTTCACCGCTGTAGAACGTGTCAGTGATATTCTTGATGAACCAATTGAAATTCGCGATCCAAAACACATTAAAAATCTGCAAGCACGCAACAATCAAAATGATTTTCCCCGCTCCTCGCCCCTCGCTCCTCGCTCCTCAGTAGGAGAAATTCGCTTTGAAAACGTTTGGTTTGCTTACAAAGATGATGATTACGTTATCAAAGATTTAAACTTTGTCATTCATCCTGGTGAAAAAGTTGCTTTAGTAGGTCCCACAGGTGCAGGCAAAAGTTCTATTATCAGACTATTGTGCCGCTTGTATGAACCAAGTCGCGGGCGGATTCTAGTAGACGGTATTGATGTTCGTGATTTACCACAAGCAGAACTCAGAAGTCGCATGGCAGTGATCTTGCAAGAGGGTTTTTTATTCGCGGGAGATGTTAAAGGTAATATCATCCTAGGTGATTCTTACTCTTTTGAAGAAATTACCGCAGCCGCAAAGAAAACGAATATTGCTCAATTTATCGAACAATTACCGCAAGGCTACGACACTCAACTAAGAGAACGCGGTACAAACCTGTCAAGTGGTCAAAAGCAACTTCTCGCGTTTGCCCGCGCTGCCATTCGCGATCCGCATATTTTAGTATTAGACGAAGCGACAGCTAATTTAGATGTTGGTACCGAAGCTTTAATTCAAGATGCCTTGGATCAGTTACTTGTAAATCGCACAGCAATTATCATTGCGCACCGCCTATCAACTATCCGTAATGTAGACCGCATTTTTGTTCTCAAGCGCGGTCAGCTTGTCGAATCAGGCACGCATGAGGAATTGCTACAGCAAGGTGGTTTATATGCTAGTCTACACAATTTACAGATGCTAGGAACCGAGTAACACTAAGGAGGTGGACTTTGTTTATATAGCTGCGAATAAATTCGCCAAGCTAGAAAAAAATGGTTATTTCCAGCAGCAAATATCTCTCGAAATAACCACAATTAATCCATGCAATTAAGGTAACAATTTACACAAATGTTCCTTTGCCATCTTTGCGGCGAATACCGATAACTGATGGACGAGGTGCGCCCTGAGGTCTGCCTTCAATATTGCTAGGCCAATTGCTACCGCGCGGGACATGACGCTTTTGCTTGAAGAGCGTACCATCTAAGTTGAGCATCTCAATTTCGCGATTGAGAGTTTCTTGCGGAGTATAAGGACAATCTTCACCAGGATGCTGCACGGCGATAATTAAGGTATCGTTGCCAATAAAGGTTGGTCCTGTCATCTCGCAGCGCGGTGGACCATATGCAAAAGGTACGATTTCTCCAGCATCAGAACCACTTGTAGGAATGAAGAATAACCAGTTATTACCGAAGACACCAACAAGGTTTGAAGTTTCTACATTTTTGTCGGAATCGATGATACTAGGCGAATTTGAACCAACTACAGTGTGTTCTATATCCAATGGGGTACCCGCAGCACCAACATCAAAACCGTTGTGCGCGCTAGTGGACATATCAGTAACACCCCAGATATTGCCTTGGTTGTCAAATGCTAAGTTATCCACATTAGCAAAACCATCTCCAGGTTCTGCGCCTGCTTCTCCACCTTTAACAAAGCGTTCCCAACGGAAAGTCGTGCCTGTACCATCTTCACTATCTTCAATAATCTTAAAGAGTTCTCCCGAAGGCTGCGCCGCAGTTATAGCTTCACTGTACTTAGAAACGACAAAAATCCGCGAATCAGGATAACCGTCACTTCCTGGCGCACCGTCAGTATAAGCAATAAAGACTTCTCTCGGATTGCGGGGATTAACTTCCAAGTCTTCAGGACGCGCTGTGGGAGTTCCACCAACTAAGTTAGCCGCAATGAAAGCGTCAACAAGTATTGCACCTTGACTGGTGTAGAAATCGGATAGCTTTTTGCCTTTGTAAGGTGGCAGCGCGGTAGCTTCGTTGGTAATAGTAACATCAAAACCACCACCGTCTACTTCTTGACCTGTGCTAATCCGGCTAGGTAACTTGATTAAACCGTCTCTGGAAGCTGTACCCAATGCTGCTAATTCAACAGAGGCTAGAACAGATGGTGGAATTGGATTCGTTGCAGTACTTAATACAAGCGGAATCCATTCCCCTGTTCCTTCAGCTTTGCTTGGGTCTTTAGGCGGATTATATTTAGCTACATACAACGTACCTTCTTCAAACAAGGCGCTATTATCTTTCTTCGCATTGCCATCGACGGGCTTAACAACAGTTCCTTTGCTGACAAACTTCCAAGTGTGACCGCCACGCCGATCATCACCCATGTAACCGACTAGCTTTTTGCCAACTTCTGCACGGAAGGCAATGTTTTCATGACGGAAGCGACCTAGTGCAGTATGTTTGCGCGGACGAAAATTAGGATTGTAGGGATCTACTTCTACCATCCAACCGTATTTTTCGCCAACTAAGCCAAATTCGGCTCCGACTGTACCCTCGATATAATCAAGTTGTGTGCCATCGGGTTTTACTGCTTCTGTTACCCCATTAAAGAATCTGGAACTTGCTTGAAAGTTTTCCTCAGCAGATAGAATTGTATTCCAAGGGGTAGTACCGCCAGAGCAGTTGAAGCCAGTGCCAATAATCTTGTTACCTAACCCATCAGAACTCAAATTAAAAACTTCTTTGGCAGCAGGTCCAGTACCAATGATATAGTTATTATCTCCTTTTTGGTAACTGCGAGTTCCCCAAGAAGTGACATCTTTGTACTGATCTGTACGTTGGCTATTGATTTTTAAGCCGGAAAGACCATGAAGGCGACAGTTGTTTGGATCGCGAACAACCGCATAGTATCCCTGGTTATTCCGTGTAATACGAATAACAGAAAGTCCTAAATTGTAGAAAAACTCGCCGAGTAATTCGCGGTTTTTTTCATTGGGTAGACTGCGTCCTACTGCCGAAGGATAAGCTATGGGAAATTGCGCTGTATCTACTAGATCCTCTGGGGTATCAGGTGCAAGTTGCGAAAAAGGATAGCCTACGTATTCATGGTTAACGACAAGATACCCATCGTTGAGATTTCCCTCAATAGGAACAAAGGACGTGTAGTCGCAGTTGTAACCAAAGTATTCATCTGGATTGGGGAAAACGCGATCGCCCCAGCGCACAATCACATACCGCTCATACTCTGGCGGCACAATCACATCATCAAAAACGGTGTAAGTTGTTAACTTCGCGTCCGAGGCTGGCTGTAATATATTTCCTTTGCCAATTCCTGTTGGTAAATAACTGACTTGCTGTTGATATATTGGTAAAGGATGTGGTAAACGTACAGGCGTAAAGCTTAAAGGTACAACTGTTTGGGCATAGGTAGACCCATTACCCAGTAATCTTTCTCCTACGACAGGCGCTAATACAGCAGTACCAGCACTGGCTCCAAAGAACACAAGTAGCTGTCTGCGAGTAAGCTTAGACATGAAACTCCCCTTCTTGTCAGAATTGCTATGCAATTGTTTGCTAGCTACGGCGTTTGTAGATCGGCGAATTTATTCGCAGTATTCCGGTTAAATACAGTACCTGTACAACATTAAGGTGAGTTAATAGTGTGGTTAATACTGCTCAAATCAAGCAATCTAAATTGAGGAGTTAGTTTTTACAAAAATTATTTTCTAGATTGGTGTACGTATGCGTAAGTACTTTAATTGTTAATATTAGCTATATAGCTAAAACCTAATTAGACAAGCGTTAAGTAATAATTATTTTGAAATATCTTTAGAAAAGAATAGTATTTTTTGGTTTAAAACTTCATACAGAGATGATAGCGTGTCAAGAATGTTTAAGGGGTCAATGTGACCCCCAAAATAACTTAAGTTTAGTATTTAGTTGCGAATGACATCACGATTGAAAATTGAGCGATCGCTAAGTTCCAATGATGCCACCATCATCTTTAGTAATCACGACCGTCGCGGATCGAGGATAAATTTTTGGATCTTGGTTAGGCCAGCGTGAGTTAATTTTACCTGCCGCAAACTCCTCTTCAGAAGTCGTTGCTCCTGGGTGCTGGACGTTAATGAACATTGTGCGCTGGTCAGGCGTTGTCACTACACCCGTAATTTCTTGTCCGATGGGTCCTGTTAAGAAGCGGCGAATTTCACCAGTATCCGGATCAGCTGCTAACATTTGGTTGTTGCCAAACTGTGCAAACTCACCTTGGTTCTGAGAGCTTTCACCAATATCAGTCTGAATCCACAGGCGAGCGTCAGCATCAAACCACAATCCATCCGGATTCACAAAAATGTTATCGGCATTGAGAGGGCGACCAGATAGCTTGCGGCTATCATCTTCTGGTCCAGCCAGTACAAATATATCCCATTGGAACGAGGTAGCAGTTGGGTTCTTACCAGCTTCACTCCAGCGAATGATATGCCCCCAATCGTTTTCAGGACGGGGATTCGCAGCATCCACTTGCTCAGATTTGCGATTGGAGTTGTTCGTTAGCGTGAAGTAAACGTTTCCATTGCGAGGATCAATTGCTCCCCACTCCGGACGATCCATTTTGGTTGCACCTACAAAATCAGCAGCAGTGCGTGTATTAACCAGAATATCTGCCTGATCTTGAAAGCCATTTTCAGGAGTCAGTCCATTCTCACCAAACTTGAGTGCGAGCCAGTTACCTGTGCCATCTTCATTGAACCGAGCCACGTAGAGCGTTCCGTCATCCAATAAAGCCCCACTGGCTGTTGCCTGGCAATAGGGCTGTGCGGAAACATATTTGTAAATGTACTCAAACCGAGCATCATCGCCAGAATAGCAAACGATTGGCTGACCTTCTACAGGTGACTGAAACACAACTCCCTCATGCGCAAACCGTCCAAGGTAAGTGTGCTTTACAGGAGTGCTATTGGGATTGAAAGGATCAATTTCTACCACCCAGCCAAAGGCATTCGGCTCGTTGCGATAGTCCTCAGTAGCACTGGCACCGCTTGCAGAAGCACCAAAGCGAATATACTCGTCTGCCTTGCTATCTGCCAATTCCCAGCCGTAGCGTGAAGTGCCATCGGTAGAAACTCCGTAACGCTCGTGATCGCGAGGTACGTCTTCATCGTTGTTGAGGAAATATCTCGCCCAGTTTTCTTCACAAGTGAGATATGTATTCCAAGGAGTGACACCGTGAGCGCAGTTGTTGATTGTGCCACGAGTTCTCGTCCCATCTGGACTGTATTTCGTTTTAACTAAATCAGATCCGCGTACAGGTCCTCGAATTTCCATAGGAGTCAAGGCTGTAATCCGACGATTGCGCTGATCGCGCACTACACGCCAGCTACCATCAGATTGACGAGATATCCGTGTAATAGTGACTCCATGTCCATTCATTTCCTTGAGAACTTGATCGGTTTCACGAGTACCGTCTTCTTTCTGCGGAAAACCATCAGGACCTAATGCTTGCCCGACTGCTGCTGCATGAGTATAACGCGGCTCGATATATTCATGATTTACGACTAAGAGTCCATCGACTGAGCTACCCTCGTAAGGTGATTTACCTTCAATGGGGAAGAAGTGCATGCCGTCGTGATGCTGACCGACTTGCATTCCCTGCTCTGCTCCTGTATTTTTCAAGCTATAACGGGGAAAACTGCCACTGATCGGTTCTCCCCAAGGTATGAGAACGCGGGCGGTATAACCTTCTGGAACGACAATGGTATCGGCTTCGCTAATAGGAACCGGTTTAAACCCCAACTTAGTATTGTTGGCACTGGCAGGACGAGCCTTCAATCCATCCATAATTGGTCCTGCAAACATTGAGGTTACGGCTGCTGCAAGTGTACCTCTTAATACTTGACGACGTTGTAAGCGAGAGTTCAAGATTGATGAAAAGAAGGGATTGCTAGAACGATTAGAGATCGGTTCGCCATCGTTATCAAACTGCTTGGCATGGTGCGTAGCCTCCTCATATGCTCCTCCTCTAGCAATGCGGGAATACTTCTGCCTGAGACTGCGTTTACTACTCACGATAAGTTCTCCTCTTGTATTGCTTGCCCTGTACTGATGTGAGCATGAGTAAAGATATCGTCAGGACTTACGCAAATCATGAAAACATGAAACACTTATGCCCTGATATCACAGTGCACTATCTAAGCGTTAGCTGCTATCCGTAGGCATTCAAACAAAAAATCCGAGTTCTCGCGTAAGTCCCACGGTACTGCAAACTCACGTTATTACGGGTAACTACATTACTCTTGCAAGATTAAGATAGAGTTAATGCCAGGCTAATACTAGCCATTTGTTTTTTGGAACATGGGTTATGGCAGGAGTCAGAGGTCAGAGATCAGTTGACAGTGAAGAGAGTGTGGGAAGACTTTGTCAACTATCAACTACCAACTGTCAACTTAGCGTGTTCGATGTCCTAACTACCCCAACGAGACTGCTATAGATGACACAAAAGAAATATTGCAAGTTTAAGCTTACTTGCGCTCGCACCTGATCATCAATATTATATAATTTCGCTACAACTAATTAGCCGAGGCATTTTGCAGCCGCAATAACTCATTTTTCACTCGTCGTTCGAGTTGCGCGTCGCTTTGCAAGTTGACTGTGATTGCATTAAAGCGATTAATCGTTAAACCATTACTTTCGACAATTTGCCGCGATCGCTTGCAGAACTCGACTGCAATATTACGTGCATCTGTAGGTAGCGAACTAAAGCTACGTGGTTGGTTGCAAACAATTGGTGGAATATTGTCTGAAGAAATGATTCTTTTGATTTCGTTAAACGCGGTTTGTCGCACAGGTTCCATGACGAGAACTGAGCGAGCATAGTTTGTCACCTCTGCATTGCTCACAGCTTGGGCATAAGCTACAGAAGAAAATTCCACTTTTCGCGATCCAGCTAAATTAGGAACTAATCCAGATACGACACTTACACTACTTAAAGTAGCGATAACAAGCGATCGCGATAGCATTCGGCGGAAGTGATGACCAGAAACGATATGCCGATAAGATATCATACAACAAGCAACGAGAACAGTACTTTAGAGTAACAATTGTTTTGAAGTAATTTATTGCTTATAAGTTCCAGAAATCAAATTATTCTCAAGTTAATCGCTGAGCGATCACCAAAATCTCCGAACTTAATTTTTTCAGACTTCTCCGTATTTTTCCTGAACTTGACTGAAGTTCTTTAGTTGAGCAGTCAAGAGGAGAAATTCTTAATGTCCTTACCACACCCAATCAATTACTAACAGATTTAGCAAAAAAGTTGGCAAAGTTCCATAATCTTCGTTTGTAAAACTAAAATTTCCTCAATTCCTTGTTTTAGGCTGACTTCGAGTTCGAGTAATACTGGCAATGTAGAAGCGAGTTGCTTCACGGAAACGCCTTTAACGTCTTGTTGTAAAAAGTAAACGCGCTTAGGATTTGCAATTTCAGCCGCTTGCGCGATCGCTGCATTATCTTGCCTTGTCTCACTCATCAGCTTCACCCACAACCACATACGAAATTGTCCTATTAAAGTCGCAACGATGCGCAAAGCAGGCTCATTTTGCTCGATCAGTTGTGTTATCAATTCTAACGCTTTCGCCGAATCGCCATCTTTAATTGCGGCGGCTAGGTGCAAACTGTTGTGAGTATTATTACTAACTAAGGCAGCGACTGCGGCTTTATCTATGGGTTTTGAGTCAAAACTGGCAAATATGCGTAATTTCTCTAATTCGTTATACATTTGACGTGTATCATTGCCGACAGCTTCCGCTAGCATCTGCGCACTTTGCAACGTCAGTTTGATATTCAATTCCCGCGCCGCTTGTTGTACTTTGTCAATGAGTTGCTCGGTTTTCCACGGAGGAATCAAGGAAAATTCCTGAATTTGTGCAAATTTTTGGACTAGCTGCGTAGATTTGAGACGTCCATCCGGTTTATTGCGACAGCTGAGTAGTAAAACTGAGTTTTCAGGAATCGCGGGTAATGTGCGTTGTAACTCGGCTAATAAGTCAGTGGAACACTGCTGAAATACTGTTGTATCAACAAGCCATGTCAAGCGATGACCAGCGCCAAAAGGAGGTGTGATAGCTTGTGTAAGTCCTTGGATAACTGCGTCAGGTTGCGTCGCTGGAATTACGGTATAGTTAAAACTGAGCCATTGGGAATCAACAAAGCGATCGCGTAAGCGAAAAATTGCTGTTTGCATCGCGAAATCATCTTCACCCCAGTAAACATAAATTGGCATAAAAATCACTCGTGAAGCGCGAACAAAACGAAAGTACGATCCAAATCCATCCCATTATGGAGCAAAGTTTTGCCGTCATTGACCGCGAAATCGGCGCGCATAATTGGAGTGATGCGGAATATGCGATCATCCGCCGCGTGATTCACACTACCGCCGACTTTGAGTTTAAACATCTGATTTCCTTTAGTCCAAAAGCAATTCATGCCGGAATCGCGGCGCTGCGGTGTGGTGTTCCGATTGTTACCGATGTCAGCATGGTGAAACAGGGTGTTATCGGATTGGTAACAAAGACATTTAATAACCCACTAATCAGCGCGGTAGAACAAGTTAGTACTGCTTTACCAGGAAAAACGCGCACCGAAACAGGTATACTTCAATGTTACGAGAAATATCCGCACGCTATCTATGTCATTGGTAATGCCCCAACCGCTTTACTAGCGTTGTGCGATCGCATCACAACAACTTCTATCTTACCCGCATTGGCGATTGGCGCTCCGGTAGGTTTTATTTCGGTTTTGGAGTCGAAAGCCGCATTAGCCCAAACACCCGTTCATCAAATTCGCGTTGAAAGTCGTAAGGGAGGATCGGCTGTTGCTGCGGCAATTCTCAATGCTCTCATTATGCTAGCACTACAGAAGTAGAAATCAGGATGATTGATGAGCGTAGTTCATGTTGTCGGAATCGGTTTGGATGGTAAAGCAGGGTTAAGCGAGAATGTACAGCAAATCGTTGCCCAAGCGACATTATTAATGGGAAGCGATCGCCATTTAAGCTATTTTCCTAAGCATCCCGCCCAAAAGTGGGTACTTGGTGATTTTACCGCAGCGATTGAGCGCATTCGACAGCAAAATACAGGCAATATCGTTGTCTTGGTCAGCGGCGATCCGCTATTTTTTGGTTTAGGGCGACTTTTAGTAGCAGAATTTCCGTCCGAAAAACTCGCTTTTCACCCGCATTTAAGTTCAGTACAATTAGCATTTAACGCGATCAAGGTTCCCTGGCACGATGCTAAAATCATTAGCGTTCACGGACGTTCGTTAACAGAATTAATTCAAGCATTACAGCAAGGCGTTGAGAAGATTGCTGTGTTGACAGATAACACAAATACTCCGAGTGCGATCGCGCGTTTGCTTCAGTCGTTAGATTTACCAAGCGATTATCAGTTTTGGGTTTGCGAAAATTTAGGGAGTCAGCCACAACGCGTACAATCTTGCTCACTCGAACAAGTTGCATCAACAACGTTTGCACCGTTGAATGTCGTTGTTTTACTGCGTCAAAGTGACTCAAAAGACTTAGATTTAGCAACTTTACCACAGTTTGGTTTACCCGATCGCGTATTTTTAAGTTTTAGCGATCGCCCAGGATTAATGACCAAGCGCGAAATCCGCGTGTTAGTTTTGGGAGAGTTAGCGTTACAACCTGGGCAAATTGTCTGGGATATTGGTGCAGGTACGGGTTCCGTTGCGATCGAAATCGCCCGCTTGTTTCCGACATCTTGCATCTATGCCATCGAAAAAACCGCAGCAGGGACAACTTTAATTCAACAAAATTGCGATCGCTTTGGTGTAAAGAATGTTGTTTCGATTCACGGTAGGGCGCCAGAAGTTTTATCACAACTTCCCACCGCAGATCGCGTGTTTATTGGTGGTAGTGGCGGTAATTTAGTTGCTATTTTGGAGGCTGTGCGCCTTTCCCCCAATGGTGTTATTGTCCTTGCTTTAGCAACGGTAGAACACCTTGCGATCGCGTTAGATTGGCTCAAACATCAACAATGGCATTATCAAATGTTGCAAGTACAGCTATCGCGTTCTGTACCAATTGCGGATTTAACGCGGTTTACACCCTTAAATCCTGTAACAATTTTGAGTGCTACCACGAAGTAATCGATAATATGTGTTTCCCATTACCAATTACCCATTACCAATAAAATTCCCGCCGTTGCGAGTAACAGTAAAATTCCTAAAATGCCAGCCAGCGGTTTCGCATATTTCCCTGTTACCCAGTCAGGAACTTTTTGTGTGTAGGTGAGAATTTGAGTGGTGTCGATGGATGCGATCGCCCACACCCAACCGCTATGTAGTCCCCAAGCTAAGCCTAAACTTCCACTATCAATAACTCGCGCTAACACAAGTACCATCCCCATCAACCACAATCCAGGAAGTTGCGGTACAGTTTCGCGTTGTTCCCACACAAGATGCAATACCGCAAAAATTCCGCTAGAAATAACTGCGGCGATCCACAATGGATAATCTTGCTGCATTTGTGTCAGCATAAAGCCCCGAAAAATTAATTCTTCAGTTGCACTTACCCATAGCGCTAAAACGAATGTCGGTAGTACGACACTCATGATTTGCTGTAGCGATATCTTTTGCCAATTTACCCAGCCCAAAATTGTTTGAATCGCAAACAAAATCGCGAGACTGAGGATGGCGATCGCTAAACCTACGCCCAAAGATCGCAGAATTGCAAAATTCCAGACCAAGCCATAGTCTAAAAAAATTCTGTTTGTGATTTGGCTCACTTTCCAAAGCACAATTGGGGCAAGAAGATAGAGTGATGCTAATAACGGAAGTTTCTGCGCAGCTAAAGTCTTTGACTCACCACGCGCGACAAACAGCGGAATTGCTATTGGCAACCAACACCCAGCCCAAGCAGTTAAAAAGCCTATTACTTGTAGTAATGATACTGGGGTAGCTGCCAAATTTATCAGCAAACTATGCGCTGTATATTGAAGATGCTCGTTCAAAACCGCTGTCAATTTGCCAGATTTTTTTTGATTGAAGATTAATAAAAAGGTCAGGCTAAAAGTTATGTTTCCGATATTGAGGAATGAGCCTTAATCCTTTTGAGAAAATTATTCTTCATCTTCGTCAGCATCTTCGTCCTGGCTAGCACTTTTATCACTATCTAGTTGAATCAAGTGAATGTGTTTGTATCCTAGCTTGATTTCAAATTCATCTCCTGGTTTGAGTCCCATTGCCTCAGTGTAAGTTGCACCTATGACAATTTGACCATTTTTGTGAACACTAACACGATATGTTGGTTCGCGACCGCGTCCATCTTTTGGTCCTTCTGGACTTAGGGGAATTCCTCTAGCTGCTAATAATGCATCATAGAAATCAGTGAGATTAACGCGAGTCTGTTTATTCTTGGTTACTGTGTAATAACCACAGCGCTTTGCTCTTTCTCGTCTTGGTAAGTCAGATAATTCTTTTACCTTTTGCAGTAATGCTTTTCCTGTTAATGGTGCAGTTGCGGTTTCAGTCATCGCACTTATAAATCCTTACGTTCTCCAAGTTGGTTTCATTGTCTTTTACAACAATGACATTATAAAAAATATATCCTCTTCTCTCTACTTTTTAGCAAAATAATCTGGGAATATTTACATCTTATCCCTTGTTAAATTATATTTGCATACAATTTTTATTGTAGTGGCGAAGCAGCGAGGTAATGAGTAAAGTTTTTGGCAATTTGCAAATATTTTTATTTTGCCAGTGAGGCAACCATTGATTAGCGATATCAAAAATTAAACGCAGATGCCTCTTTGTTCGGCTTTTATTAGTCTGTGCTACAAATAATGGCTAGCAGTTTACTGATTTATCCACGAGGGTCTCAATCCCAGCCAGCATATTATGTCAAGTCCAGACACATAATTCTTAAGACATATTTTTTGTAACATTGTGGTTTGTCATTCACCAATCAACAACTCAACCTTAGTTAAACCAACTGAAAAAATAGTTGCGACAAATCACAATTCTCCCTTCTCCTCTCCTGTGGACTTCGGCTCATCTCTGTATATCAACTTTCAAGCAAAACATTATTAAGTAGGTAGAAGGGCTGAGCTAACCAGAGTTCTGAGATCGGTTTTAAACTAGAAGTAACCTCCAAATCACCTACTAAGTACCAAAGTGTAGTAAGTGATCGCAAAATATCTTAGCAAGTAAATGCTAGCAAGACGATCAAATTATAGGTACGCATAAAAAAACTGTAAGGCTTTGTAAAGATGCAAGTTATTTTTAAAGTTATTCGGCAAAAAGAAAATTCTCCAGCCCAAGCCCAGACATACCAGTTAGAAGTTGAGCCAGGTAATACAATTTTAGATTGCCTAAATCGCATCAAGTGGGAGCAAGACGGAAGTTTAGCATTTCGGAAAAATTGTCGCAATACGATTTGTGGCAGTTGTGCAATGCGGATTAACGGACGTTCGGCTTTAGCGTGTAAGGAAAACGTCGGTAGTGAAGTTCAAAGATTACAAAACATCGAGGGTGACGCGATAACTCCAGAAATTATGCTGGCACCATTAGGAAATATGCCCGTCATCAAAGACCTAGTGGTAGATATGGATAGTTTTTGGAAACATTTAGAGGCGGTAGAACCTTATATCAGTTCAAGCGCTAGAAAAATACCAGAACGCGAATTTTTACAAACTCCACAAGAGCGATCGCGTCTCGATCAAACGGGTAATTGCATTATGTGTGGTGCGTGCTATTCCGAATGCAATGCGCGGGAAATCAATTCCGATTTTGTCGGTCCTCATGCGCTTGCCAAAGCGTACCGTATGGTAACAGATTCACGCGATACTCAAACTGAAACGCGCTTGGAAAAATATAATATTGGCACTCAAGGTGTATGGGGTTGTACGCGCTGTTTTTATTGCAATAGTGTGTGTCCGATGGATGTTGCACCTTTGGATCAAATCAGCAAAATCAAACAAGAAATCTTAGCGAATAAGGAAGTACCAGATAGTATCCCGATTCGACACCGCAAAGGATTAATTGAACTTGTAAAGCAAGGCGGCTGGATTAATGAACCGAAATTTGTTCTTCAAGTTGTCGGCGATTACTTCCGCGACCTCGAAGGTTTATTGCGAATTACACCGCTTGGTTTCAAAATGCTCATTCGCGGTAAATTTCCACTTCATTTTGAACCATCAACGGGTACAGAAGAAGTGCGATCGCTGATTGAATCGGTACAACAAAAGAGAGGTGAGGGGTGAGGAAGTAGTTATGAGTGGCTAGTAACTAGTGGGTAGTGAAAAGAGAAGATTATCTATAGTTTTCTTTCCTGCATCTAAAGTTACCCCTGTCCTATCTCTTTTTATTGAGGTTCAGTTGGGATATTGATTGGTTGTCCGGCGCGATCATAGACGAGAATATCCCACTGTCCGTTAGCACTTGATTCAAAGGCAATTCGATTGCCATCAGCGCTAATTGTTGGGTTACGAACTTCGGCTTGTAAGTTAGTTGTCAAGTTCCGTAACTGGCGGGTTTCGCGGTCATACAAAAAGATGCCAGACTTTCCTTGACGATTGCTAGCAAATACAATGTACCGACCATTTTTGGATAAAGCAGGACTTGAGGCGATCGCATCAAACGAATTTAATCCTGGTAAGTCAACTAATCTACGGCTCACCATATCAAACAAATAAATATCTTGACGCCCAAAGCGGTCCGAACTAAAGACGATGTATCTTCCAGAGACGCGCGGCGTCAGTTCAGCCGCAGGGCTATTCAGGCTTCTTCCTCCTGAATCAAAGGGAAAGTTTAATAGCCGCGAGGAACCGCCACAGCTACTCAGTAATACTGTTAAGATAATTGTGATTAAGATAACTAAGCGTTTCACAAACCGATTGATAGACTCAAAATTAGGCTTGATAGCAGTTGACAGTGAAGAGAGTGTGGGAAGACTTTGTCAGCTGTCAACTGTTTGTTCGGGTAGCCCCGACTAAAGTCGGAAGGCATCTACGATTTACGACCTTCAATAGGAACACCGTCAGGAATATCTAGTTCAATTCGAGAACCTCGATCGAGGACTTCAATATCCCACTGACCATTAATACTACTCTCAACGACGATGTAGCGACCATCAGGACTAATGCTCGGATTGCGAACCCATCCTTGATACCATCGGCTTAAAATCTGTCGCTGTCGCGTCACGCGATCGTAGAGTACTAAACTTGGTCTTCCTTGGTCGTTAATAATACAGACAATGTAGCGTCCTGTATAACTAATGCTAGGGCTTTCTGCAACGGCTTCAGGGCGGTCTTGTAAGCGCGGTAAAGGTAGCAAAACCTGCGCTTGCAGGTCATACAAGAGGAGACGACGACTACCGTCACGGTTAGAGATAAAAGCTACGTAGCGACCATCACCACTCAATGCCGGTTGTTCATCAGTATATCGGCTGTTTAGACTAGCGGGAGTGCTGAGGCGATCAATAGGAGTACACGCGATCGCAAAAATCAATAACCCCAAACCTAGACAAAGATAAATCCAGTGCTGAAGCCACCATTTTGCTAAAAATTTTCTCACCTCAAGTCTACTTTTATGCCCCTGCCCAAGCTGACATTCAGCATTTTAGTATCTTTAGGGCATAACTTGACCACACTCACTCAAAGTATTAGCTAATTAGCAACTGACAATTAGGGCTAATCGCATAAGTATAGATATATGGCTTTAGTTTGACCTATAAGTAAAGTATTGAACTAAGGTTCGTCAAACCTGACTGAATTATCAAAATCACTATCAGATGAATCAACAGGCTTGTAATCTACATAATCTGTTGGCGTTGCCTCAACATCCTCTCTTCTTCGAGACGTACCTTGTGCAGGACGCCGCTTTCGCGTTGGTCGAGATGTCGTACTAGAGCTATCTTTGTCTTCCCACGAAGAATCACTACTTCTTGTAGAACGCGATGGTCTACTCGCGCTGCTGCTACCGACATCATCCCAACTACTATCTGATTTAGGATATCCCCATTCATCAACTTCTGGGCGCTCAGTGGTTGGACGGCTTGTCGGACGAGAAGGACGACGGCGCTTAGTTGCTTTATCTGCTGGTGCTAAGCGTTCAGAACTGCTACCGCGATTCGAGTACCGACGCCGAGGTTCATCATCGTAGTCATCGGTCGAATTACGACGGCCTTCGTCTTCATAGTCGGTGGTTCGTGCTGGGCGCGTTTCTTTTGTTCCCTGAATTCTTCTTCTAGGGTTAATTGTCGGGCGTTCTTCGTAAAGTGGCTCAAGTTCATCTAACTCGGCTTGATACTCATAAACGGGACTAACTGGTCTTTCTTCGTCTACAATTCGCGTGTTGCGTTTGGCTTGTTCAGTAGCAACACCACGCAGTCGGACGCTTTCAACCGCAAAGAAGATTGCTGAACCCGTGAGTAGTAATTGACCAAATTGCAAAATCGGGTCTAATCGCCAGCCTTGAAATAGAAGAATAAAACCGCACAGTAACCCGACAGCCGCAAAAAAGATGTCATGATCTCGCGATAGCTCTGGACGCACTGAGCGCAGGAAATATAGCCCTGCACCAGCTACAGCTAAGAAGATGCCCAGGATACTCGCTGAATTTAGTCCAAAGTTAACCATTTCTGTTCTCTCAAGTATGTCTTATCCTAACGAGTGCAGCCGAAAATCACCATAGGGATCTGGGCATTGTCTTTGTTGCGTACGCCAATCGATATTATTTAAATATACGCTTGTATGCAACTCATTTACTCGCTACACATCTATGACACAACTACAGCACGCGTTAGTAAAATTGATAGGGAGTCGTTGAGACTCCCTAAATCTATTATGAGCGCTGGATTTTATCCTTTTGACTAATAAAAATCAAACCAACTGTTGCTGGAACAACAACAATTAAAAGTCCTGCAAGCAAACTATAAAAGAAATTCATTAAAGAGGGTGTCATAGATTTGCAACCTTTTTGCACACTTCGATCTTAATTTTAATCTTCTGTCACACCATTGAGAAGCTCATCGTGTACTGTTTTAGATTAATACTCCATCTTTACAAGCAATAATGAGCCACAGTGGAAATAGTTTTACGCGCTACAATTTCTCCACAGACTGCTAACGACCCTTTTTTAGTTAAAATACTAAAATATTTACAAAAATTAAAAAACAAAGGTTGTAGCCGTAGTGTCGTGACTTCAGTTGCTACATCTCGGTCTCGATGGAGTGCTTCTTCAGTATTTAGGTACTTTTGCAGCTTACTAGTCAATTTTTGAGTTGTTTCGCCGCTAATATCGATATGAGCGCTGTTACTCTGACAAATTGGATTCTTGGTTCTGTTTTGGGACTAATGATCTTGTTATTTCTTTTCCGCATCGTTCTGACGTGGTATCCACAAGTTGATCTCAAACGCTTTCCTTTCAACGTCATTGCTGTAACCACGGAACCCTTTTTAGCGCCTTTGCGCAAGCTAGTACCGCCAATCGGCGGAGTCGATATTACTCCTGTGATTTGGCTTGGAATTGTCAGCTTGCTGCGCGAGCTACTGTTAGGTCAGCAAGGACTACTGACAATGGCTACGCGTTTGCACTGAAAAGAGGGGTGAGTGAATAGCGATTGAAGCTCTTCTGACCTGCAAACCTTGAACACTGACCTCTAATTTCCCCTTGAGAACATAACGCGTTCGACAAAGTTCGTATAGACGTCGCCTTTTAAAAACTCTGGTGTTTCTAAAATCCTTTGATGGAAGTTGATTGTTGTGGGCAAGCCAGTCAAGGCACATTCGCGTAAAGCACGTTTCATGCGTTTAATGGCGCTGGCACGATCTGGACCCCACACGATTAATTTGGCAATCAATGAATCGTAGTAGGGAGGAATTTGATAATCGGTGTAAACGTGAGAATCCATGCGGACACCAGGACCACCAGGTGGTAAGTAGCCGCTAATCCGACCTGGAGACGGACGAAAGTCATGATCTGGGTCTTCAGCATTAATGCGACATTCGATCGCATGACCGCGTAGTATAACTTGGTCTTGAGTCAACTGAAGTTTTTCACCTTGGGCTACGCGAATTTGTTCAGCTACTAAGTCAAGTCCAGTAATCATTTCGGTGACGGGATGCTCAACTTGAATCCGCGTATTCATTTCCATAAAATAAAATTCGCCGTTGGGAGCAAGGAGAAATTCCACTGTACCTGCACCAACATAATCAATCGACTTAGCCGCCTTTACCGCAGCTTCTCCCATTTTTTCGCGGAGTTCAGGAGTGAGTGCGGGGCTAGGTGCTTCTTCTAATAATTTTTGGTGACGGCGTTGAATCGAACAATCGCGTTCACCGAGGTGAATCACGTTACCGTAGCTATCTGCAAGAATTTGAAATTCGATATGGCGCGGACGTTCGATAAATTTTTCGAGATATAGTCCAGGATTACCGAAGGCAGCTTCAGCTTCTCCTTGGGCGGCTAAAAAAAGTTTGGTGATTTCACTATCGTCGCGGACAAGACGCATTCCACGTCCGCCACCGCCTGCTGTCGCTTTGACGATGACCGGATAGCCAATTTGACGCGCGATCGCAGTCGCTTCGAGTTCGTCTTTGAGTAAGCCATCGCTACCAGGCACAATCGGCACGCCCGCGCGAATCATCGTTTCTTTCGCCGTTGATTTATCGCCCATCGCGCGAATCGCTTCGGGAGAAGGACCAATGAATGTAATTTGATGATCGCTGCAAATTTCGGCAAATCGGGCATTTTCAGCTAAAAATCCATACCCTGGGTGAATCGCCGTGGCGTTGCGCGTTAAAGCTGCGGCGATAATTCGCGGAATATTTAGATAACTTTTGCTACTTGGAGCCTCGCCGATGCATACCGCTTCATCCGCAAGCTGGACGTGGAGAGAATCGCGGTCAACAGTCGAATGAACTGCAACAGTGGCAATTCCCATTTCTTCACAGGCACGAATAATCCGCAGGGCAATTTCTCCCCGATTGGCAATGAGTATTTTAGAAAAGTGCATTTGTCAGCAATACCAACAGTTAGAATAATTGCTCTCGCTAACTCCTAGAACTTCTCTACAGCGGCAGTGCGATCGCGTAGCTTCAGCATACAGTAAATCTGCAACGAAATTGCGCGTAATCTGCTACTATCTATAGTTAGTCGAAAGCGGATGTGGTGGAACTGGTAGACACGCACGTTTGAGGGGCGTGTGGCTTACGCCTTGCGAGTTCGAGTCTCGCCATCCGCATCAAGATGCATTAGGAGCGAGGAGCGAGGGGCTAGAGTTTAGTTGTCAAATTTTTCCTCTGAACCTCCGACTCCCGATCTTTGATCCCTATAGCGTACCAAACCCTTTTTTCTTCTTTTCCTTTTTCTTCTTCTTGGCTGTACCACCGCCGCTATAGCCGCGCCAACCTGGTGCGGAAGGACGATTACCAGCAGCGGCAAGAGGATTGCCCATACCGTCACCGAACATTCCAGGCATTCCAGGGAAGCCGCCTTGCGTCATTTGTTGCATGAGCGATCGCATTTTCTGGAAATCACCCACTAACTTATTCACATCGGCTTCTTTGTAACCCGAACCATTTGCAATCCGTTTTCTGCGACTTGGAGAACTAGCGAGTAAATCAGGATCGCGGCGTTCTTGCGCGGTCATTGAATTAATCATTGCCTCGGCACGCTTTAGCTGCGTTTCGCCTTGCTTGAGTTGATCTTCCGATAACTTATTCATGCCTGGAATCAGCTTCATGATGCCGCCAAGCGAACCCATATTCTTTAGCAGCCGCATCTGCTTGAGGAAGTCGGTAAAGTCAAATTTTGCTGCCATAATTTTTTCTTGCATCTTGGCAGCATCCGCAAGGTCAATTTCCTCCTGCGCTTTTTCGACTAGCGTTAAGACATCACCCATTCCGAGAATTCGCGACGCCATGCGATCAGGGTAAAACGGTTGAAGTGCTTCGACTTTTTCCCCAACACCGACAAACTTAATCGGTTGACCGGAAATTTGGCGTACTGATAACGCTGCACCACCTCGGCTATCGCCATCAAGTTTCGTCAGAATTGCCCCTGTAATCCCAATTTCATCGTGAAACGTTCGCGTCAAATTTGCCGCTTCTTGACCTGTCATCGCGTCTACAACAAGTAGAACTTCATGGGGTTGCACCGCTTCTTTGATTTGGGCTAACTCTGCCATCATGTCTTGGTCAATTTGTAAGCGACCAGCCGTGTCAATAATGACGGTGTCTACTCCTTCGGCTTTTGCGCGTTCGACTCCCTGACGCGCAATTTCTACAGGGTTAGCATCACTTCCCATTTCAAACACAGGTACTTCGATTTGCTTACCTAGTGTCACTAATTGGTCGATCGCTGCAGGACGATAAACGTCGGTGGCTACCATCATGCAACTGCGATCTAACTTGCGTAGGTGCAATGCTAATTTAGCTGTTGCTGTTGTTTTTCCGGTTCCCTGTAAACCAGCCATCAGGACAATTGTCGGCGGTTGTTCCGCTTGTGCTAGAGGAACGTTTGTTTCCCCCATGACTTGCACAAGTTCTTCGTAAACAATTTTGATGAACTGCTGATCGGGTCGTACTCCAGCAATGACCTCAGCGCCTTGCGCATGAGATTCGACTTCAGCAATAAAGTCTTTGACTACCTGTAAATTAACGTCTGCTTCCAACAGCGCGCGACGCACTTCTCGGAGTGCTTCTTGAATGTTGGACTGGGTAATCTTGTCTTGACCCCGTAGCTTTTTCCAGGCAGACTCTAAACGGTCAGCAAGTGCATCAAACATAATTCGTCTATAAGTATTGTGTCAGCCAATTTGTTTGTCTACTTACTACGTTAAATGCTTAGCTATCACTAAAGCTATTAACCGAAAAACGCTGATTGTCAGTTGAAGAAATTAAGGCACACTTTTTTACCAAAGATAAACAACTTAACACTGCGGTATTCCTAGAAGAAATTAAGGCACACTTTTTTACAACCTGGATTCAGCCTTTATCTCTCAACTTCTTCTCTCAAGCCGAGGCGCTTCTAAGGGTTTGTAGATAAAAGTTCGCTATTGGAGGATTTAGGGAGTTTCTGTGCCCCTTAAATTTGAGCCTGAGGACTTGTGTATCAACCATAGCCTAACCTTGAGCGAGGGCAATCATGCAAAGCAGAGCGATTGCGATCGCATCTTCAAATTATGAGGAAAATGTAAACTTTTGTTAAAGTAAGTCATTTTGTATTTTTAGCTACAGAATTGTCTGATATAGTGAACATGTAAAGCAAAAACGTAAACAAATTATTTAAAGAGGAAGCCGATATGTCTGCTCAAGATCAAGCTCGTGCCTTAATGATGCGTCATCATCACCTGATCAGAAATCGTCAACAATCGATGCTTAACCGTGCAGCATCCGAAATGGGTCTAGATGGCACCGAATATCTTGACTATATTCAAGACATCCAAGGTAAAGTAAATCCAAGCTTCCGCAGCACATATGACCGCAGTTCAGCCACGATGAGCTAAGTCTAAACACGTATTTTTGTGGCAATCTGAAGCATTCAACGCAACTAACTAATTTAATTACTCCACAATTTTACCTCTGAGGCGATGAGCCAGGGAAAACAAACCTAGTATATTAACCACAATCAGCCTTGCAAAAAGCTATCTTCATTTTTGTAAGGCAAAATTGCAAATCATTCTTACATTTGGGCATTCTTCAGTTATGAAGAAACGCCCTATATTTATTTAAGTCAGTTAGCTAATCGCTTGAGTTCAGCCGCATAGTTTAGCCGGATAGTCGCATCAATGCTGAATTATAAAATTTGAGATAAAAACTTGCGCGTGCGTTCTTCTTTCGGGTTCTGGAAGAATTCTTGGGGTGTCGCTTCTTCGACAATAACCCCGCTATCCATCAGGGCGATGCGATCAGCTACTTCGCGCGCAAAACCAACACTGTCGGTGCAAACTCTAGACCTATAGATGTATCGCGGCTGATTGTCCAGGTGGTGTTGCGGCTGAGGACATCGATTTCCCCTGCTTGTAATGCAGTAAATCGCTCTTTGGCATTGAGATTACGAAAATCTACCGCTTGCGGATCGTCAAACATTGCTGCAGCGATCGCCCGACAAATATCAACATCTAGTCCGTTATATTTACCTTGTTGAGTCACATAGCTAAATCCTGGCAAATTACCACTCACGCCACAAGATAACCTGCCACGGGTTTTCACCCGATTCAATACTGCCCCTGATGCCGCACCATCTTCTTGGGCAGATAATTGGGGATATAAAAACCGACTACAACCCGATAGCGGAGCCGCCAACAGTGCTGCACTCAACAGCAGGGAACTCCATTTGAGCATATTTTTCTTCCTGTATTTCCTCGTGTCGTTATCTACACCCTTAAACTCAAGCTCAACTGCAATCTTTTATAAAAGTTAATATTGCCAATTTGACGACCTTAACTTCGGTTTAATCTTATAATTTGATATACGTGGTAGTGGTAAATGCAGTTGCTGATACAGTTTGTGATTTTTATTTACTAAATAGTACAGCGAAGAAATACGCTAATAGCTAATCGCTAATAGTTAACTACTAATAATGAGTTCTCCATTTATTCCTGTTATTCATTCGCTGCCTTCAGGAAAGGCTTTAGTAGAAAGGGTGTTATGCCATTATTCTATAGCGACACAAAAGTGTAAGATATACAAACGCGGTCTTAATGATACTTATTTAGTCGAAGCCGAACAAAATCATCAATACATTTTGCGCGTTTACCGCCACGGATGGCGAACCTTGGATGCAATTAATTTTGAACTAGAACTATTACATTATCTGCATAATTGCAATTTGCCTGTTGCTTACCCAATTGCTAAAATAACAGGTGAATTTACAGAAGCGATCGCATCCCCAGAAGGACAACGCTATGCTGCTGTTTTTTCCTATGCACCAGGTCAGGCGATCGGTAAAAATATTAATTCTGAACAAAGTCAACAATTAGGAGAAGTTGTTGCAAGTATTCATCAAGCAACAGATAATTTCACGAGTCGTTTTAGCCGCCCAGAGTTAGATTGCGCGTATCTTTTAGATTGGGCAATGGCAGCAATTTCACTACTATTCCAGCATCGCAATAGTGATATTAATTATTTCCTCAAATTAAGTGCGCAAATCAAAGCTCAGTTAGTCAATTTAGCGTTACCTCAAACATCGCCCTCTTATGGAATTTGTATTGGTGATGTCCATTCAGAAAACGCCCATTTTGTAGGAAATCAACCAACATTATTTGATTTTGACCAATGCGGCTACGGTTGGCGGTCATTTGATATTGCCAAATTTATTCATACAATCCACCGTTGGCAATTAGATGCCAATATTACTAAATCTTTTATGCAAGGATATCAAAAAATCCGGCAGTTGAGCCAAGCTGAAGTTAACGCGATTCCTATTTTTATACAAGTAGCACACATCTGGGTGATGGGAATTGCTTGCGCTGTCGTAGAAGAAGTTCTACCTTACGGCGAGTTTACCGAAGAATGGTTTGATAGCAAGCTAGCTTTATTAAGTAAGCTTACCTAATATAGTTCAATACTTATTGATAAAAAAATAAAATCAGTAACTTTCTAGCAAAGTTGCAGTGCTTTATGTGAGCGACTGCAAAACATTTTATCATTGGTTATCGTATCATTCATATAATAAATTAGTTTAATTTTTGTACAAATTTATTTTTTGACTACTTGCTATATCTTTAGAAAGATGTGGCGTAAATCAAATAAATATTAAGTTATACATATTACAGTAATTTGGTATATTCTATTCGATAGACGCCTGTTGTTGGGCACGAAAAAATGTGTCTTCAGGCAATCAAGAGCTACTGTAATACTTGCAACTAAACTTCAAAGTTGTTGATGTTTACAATCTGAAATAATTTTTGTTAAGTTAGCTGAACTTTTTTTACTATTTTTTTAAAACTAGTAGATTTGCTAACAAACACCGAAATTTGCTCAATCAGATAGTTAAATTTATCTCTCTACTCATGAGTTGATCGTGAATGTTGATTGAAAAATGTTGTACCGCAAACTATTAAACAAGCTGCAAAGATTTTTAAGAAAACAAGGTTTTTTGCGCGTAGGGGTTTTTAGTACTTTTTTCCTAGGCATCGTACTTTATAGCTGGATAGCACTATCACAGCAACCAGTAACACTCAATCTACTAATGACCGCTCCTGATGCGCAACCTTGGCAACAGGGAATTGTGAGAGACTTTGAGGCGAAGAATCCTGATATTCGGATCAATATTATTGAAGGTCCCAACGCGACTAACTTATTAGAAGATCTGTATACTTCGGCGTTTATTTTAGGTGATTCTCCCTATGACCTGATTAACATGGATGTCATTTGGACACCTAAATTTGCAGCGGCGGGATGGTTAATGGATCTTACTGATCGGATGTCTCCTGAGGAATTAGAAGCATTTTCAGATGCAGACGTTGAAGGTAGTCGCTACGAAGGTAGGTTATATCGCATTCCGATGCGTTCTGATGTAGGGATGTTATATTACCGCACCGATTTACTCGAACAAGCCGGATTGGAACCACCAGAAACCTTTGCAGAATTAATTCAAGCTTCACAAACATTGCAACAAAAAGACTTAGTTAACTGGGGCTATGTTTGGCAAGGGCGGCAATATGAAGGACTTGTCGCTATGTTCATTGAGATTCTCGAAGGATTTGGCGGATTTTGGGTTAATCCAGAAAACTTAGAAGTAGGATTAGATAGACCGGAAACAGTGCAAGCGATCAATTTCTTGAAAGACACCGTAGCGCAAGGAATTTCACCGCCTGGAGTAACAACATATCAAGAAGAAGAAACACGGCGCTTTTTCCAAAGTGGTCAAGCTGCGTTTTTACGTAATTGGCCTTATGTTTGGCCTTTAGCCCAAGAAGAAGGTTCGCAAATTCAAGGCAGAATTGCGATTAAGCCAATGGTTGGTAGTGCAGGAAGAACTGGCGGTGCGTGTCTTGGGGGTTGGGGTTTAGGAATTTCAGCGACGACAAGGCATCCAGAAGAAGCATGGAGGGCGATTCAATTTTTCACTTCTGAAGAAGCACAGAAGAACTTCGTTTTGAATGCAGGCTTTGTTCCAAGTCGGCGATCGCTATTCACCGATCCCGATATTGTTGCTGAATACCCTCACTATCCGCAATTACTCGAAGTTGTCCAACAAGCTGTGCTACGTCCACCGATCGCACAGTATGCACAAGCGTCTGATATTCTACAACGTTACCTCAGTGGTGCATTAACGAATCGGATGACACCAGAGCGAGCAATGCAAGCTGCTGCAAATGAAACTCGCCGCTTACTCAGTAGGGGTTAGGGGCGCGGGGCTAGCTGTAAAGATAAGTTTAAAGTCTAGAATCTTTTTTGCAAACTTCGATGTTTAATACAAAGACAATTCGGGGACGCGAACAACGCACAGCATGGATTTTGACAATACCAGCCTTGCTGATGCTATTGTTTGTTTTTGGATATCCTATTATTCGTGCTTTTTGGCTGAGTTTATTTACACAAAACTTGGGAACACGACTGCAACCTGTTTTCTCTGGGTTCGACAACTATTCGCGAATGGCGGGGGATGGTCGTTTTTGGCAAAGCTTTTGGGTAACGATTATCTTTACGGTTTCTTCAGTGCTCTTGGAGTTACTTTTAGGATTAGCGATCGCGCTGATTCTCAACCAAAAGTTTTTTGGACGCGGTTTAGTACGAACATCCGCGATTATTCCCTGGGCTTTGCCAACCGCTTTGATTGGTTTAGCTTGGGCGTGGATTTTTAACGACCAATTTGGGATAGTCAACGATATTTTACTGCGGTTAGGAATTATCAATACCGGAATTAACTGGCTAGGAGATCCGACGCTAGCGATGTTTGCGGTCATTTTTGCTGACGTTTGGAAAACGACGCCATTCATCAGTATTTTGCTACTTGCAGGCTTGCAATCGATTTCACCTGATTTATATGAAGCGCACTCGATTGATGGCGCGACACCTTGGCAGAATTTCCGCCAGATTACCTTACCCTTACTGCTACCACAAATTTTAATTGCGATGCTGTTTCGCTTTGCGCAGGCGTTTGGTGTTTTCGACCTGATTCAGGTGATGACGGGCGGGGGGCCTGGGGGTGCAACCGAAGTGGTATCACTATACATCTATTCGACTGTCATGCGTTACCTCGACTTTGGCTATGGCTCAGCACTAGTCGTCGTGACATTTTTATTGCTGGTGTTGGCTGTAGCGATCGCCAGTCTCCTCCTCAACAAAACTCGCGCCCGAACAGGTACAACTTAACTCATAATCCAAAATCATGACTGCAACTCCTGAAGTCGTTCCCATTACTCCTAGACAAACCGGCGGCGCCAAAAAGATTCCTTGGCGGAAGATTTTAACAACCATCGCCGTCATCTTCGTTGTCATTTTTTGTTTAGCGCCAGTGATGTGGCAAGTTTTAACTTCATTCAAAGTCAATGAAGATATTGCGGCTGTTCCCACGGTGTATTTCCCAACGCGCTATACGTTAGACCACTATATCGAGTTATTTGTCCGCCGCCCCTTTTGGCGCTATATCCTCAATAGTGCGTTTGTGTCGATTGTGTCTACTGCACTAGCTTTAGCACTGGGCGCACCGGCTTCTTACGCGCTGGCGCGATTGCGTCCTTGGGGTGGTAAGGTGATTTTGGCAGGAATTCTCATTGTTACCTTATTCCCAGGAATTTTGTTATTCATTGGACTTTTAGAAATTATTCAACAATTAGGATGGGGTAACAACTACCTAGCACTGATTGTGCCCTACACTGCCATCAATTTGCCATTAACAATTTTGGTACTGCGCAGCTTTTTTGAGCAATTACCAAAAGACTTGGAAGATTCCGCTAGAGTGGACGGTTACAACACATTTCAAATGCTGTGGCAAATCTTACTACCGATGACGCTTCCAGCTTTGGTAACAACAGGAATTCTCACCTTTATTTTTGCTTGGAACGAATTCATCTTCGCATTGACCTTCATGACGCGCGAAGAACTCAAAACAATTCCAGTTGCAGCAGCCCAGTTGGGGGGTGCATCGGTGTTTGAAATTCCCTATGGACCAATCGCCGCGGCGACAGTTCTCGGGACGTTACCGCTCGTGTTACTTGTTCTCTTCTTCCAACGCAAGATCGTTCAAGGTCTTACCGCTGGGGCTGTTAAAGGTTAGTAATTGGCAGCTAGTTGCTAATCACTAATCACTAATCTCTATTTCCTAATAAAATGGCTAGACTCGAACTCAAAAATTTAAATAAAACCTTTTCTCCGAAAGTCGTTCCCGTTAAAGACATCAGTTTAACGGTCGAAGATGGAGAATTTTTAACCTTACTCGGTCCTTCCGGTTGTGGTAAATCTACAGTGCTACGGATGATTGCGGGGTTAGAAGAACCAACACGCGGTCAAGTTGTCCTCGGAGGTGAAGAGATCACGTTTAGACGACCAGGCGATCGCAATATGGCAATGGTATTCCAAAGCTATGCGCTGTACCCTCACATGACTGTCGCCGAAAACCTGGCGTCGGGACTCAAGCTTAAAAATGTACCGCGCGCAGAAATTAAGCAGCGTGTTGCTGAAGTCGCCCAACTTCTTGGCTTAGAAGAGTTACTCAACCGCAAACCTGGTCAAATGTCTGGAGGACAACGCCAGCGGGTTGCGGTTGGTCGCGCTTTGGTGCGTCAAGCCCAAGTATTCTTACTCGACGAACCTTTAAGTAACCTCGATGCATTATTGAGAGAACGCGTCCGTGCAGATCTCAAACAAATTTTTGCAACTCAAAAAGCCCCAGTGGTTTATGTTACCCACGACCAAACCGAAGCAATGACACTGTCTTCTAAAGTTGCGGTGTTGAACAATGGCTATGTTCAACAACTCGCACCACCAGATCGCATTTACAGTCATCCTGCTAACTTATTTGTTGCCGGATTTGTTGGTAGTCCGCAAATGAATCTCCTTACCTTACCTTGTCGCGGGCGTTACGCACTACTCGGAAACTTTCAAATTCCACTACTAGATATCCCTACAGTTCCCCCACAAATTGTTTTAGGAATTCGCCCCGAAAACGTCCGTGTTGCCCGACCAGAAGATGAATACATCATCCAAGGTAGAGTCTTTTTGGTTGAACACTTGGGGATGCACAACTTAGTCAGTGTCCGTGTTAATGGTGCGCATTCAGAGTCAGAACCGCAGACAGTACGTGCCTTGTTACCTACAGACCAAGTTTGGAGTAATGAAGAAATTAAGCTTGCTTTACCACCACAAAATATCCACTGGTTCGATGTTGAGTCAGGAGATTCATTAGTAGGAAGACAAAGAGTACAAACGATGAGTTAGTGGCGCTTTGGTTAGTGGCTAGAGTAATAATATCCAAACGACTTGTTTCTCTAGCTACTTTTATTGTGATGCAGCAACATTTATCAATACAATTTCCCTCAGCTCAACAAATTGCAGATGTCAGAGCCTATATTAAACAAAGTTGGAAAACTTTGTCGCGATCGCCTGCGGATATTTTAGCAGCAGCTTATGACCCAAAGCTTGAGCGTCGTGAAAATTCTCCTTGGTTAGTTTACGTCTCTGCTAAAGAAAACCGTTTAAAAGTTGAACAATCGTTACAACAAATACTGAGCCAAGCAGAATTTAATAAGTTAGAAATTAGAACTTTACCCGCAAATATTTCAACAATTCAAGAACACGGATTACTTTACCTTCCAGGTTCTTACGTTGTTCCTGGAGGGCGGTTTAATGAAATGTTTGGCTGGGATAGTTATTTTATTTTATTAGGCTTACTACAAGATCAAGAATTAGAACTTGCCCAAAGCTTAGTCAACCAACTTATCTACGAAATTGAGCATTATGGTACAATTTTAAACGCTAATCGTACCTATTTTTTAACGCGATCGCAACCTCCAGTATTAACATTAATGGTACTAGCGTTGTTTGCCCATACACAAAACAAACAATGGTTGCAATCGATAATTCCAGCAATTGAAAAATATTACACTTTTTGGACTACAGAGCCACATTTACATCCAGAAACAGGACTTTCACGCTTTTTTGACTCTGGCGAAGGACCTGCACCCGAAGTTATTAGTGATGAAAAAGATGACGCGGGAAGAACTCATTATGACCGAGTTCTAACGTATTATACCACATACGGAATCAACGGATTAGATGCGTATTACGATTCAACAAGTGGCTTCACCGAATTATTTTATCAAGGCGATCGCTCAATGCGCGAATCAGGCTTTGATTGTTCGCATCGCTTCGGGTTATTTAATCTTGAAATTACACAATATTTACCTGTGTGTTTGAATGTTTTACTCTATCAAATGGAGCAAGACATAGCACAAATTTATCAAATTTTAGGTAAAGATTCAAGACTTTGGTGCGATCGCGCGACAAAACGCAGCCAAACAATCAATCAGTTAATGTGGGACGAACAAGTAGGACTTTATTTTGATTACAACTTTGTCACGCATCAACGCAGTCAGTACGAATTTGTCACAACATTCTATCCTTTATGGGCTGGTATAGCTTCGCAAAAACAAACTGAAAAAGTCGTAAAAAACTTAGCAAAATTTTTAGCGCCAGGCGGCTTACTCACAAGTACTATTGTCACAGGAAATCAATGGGATGCACCGTTTGGTTGGGCACCTTTACATCTCATTGCTGTACAAGGTTTAAGCCGTTATCATTATCTCCCGCAAGCCGAAGACATTGCCAAAAGATTTATCACGTTGGTTGTGCAAGAATTTGAAAAATACGGTGCAATTGTCGAGAAATACGATGTTGTTAAATGTTCTGCCAACGTTTCTGACGAAATTCTCTTTGGCTATAGTTCCAACGAAATTGGTTTTGGCTGGACAAATGGAGTGTTTTTGGAACTGTTATCTTGGTTAGAAAACTTAAAGTCATAATTCGTAATATCAACGTTACTGCACTCAACGACTTTTCACTAACACCAAATCACCCTCAAACTTAGCGGAATAAGTCGCGAGAGGTTCCTTCGCCGGACCATTTTGCACGCTGCCATCACTGGCAAACTTAGAATTATGACAAGGACAAACAAAGGCTTTTTCGGCTTGTTGCCAAGCAACGTTACACCCAGCATGAGGACAAGTAGGATTAACCGCGATCGCTTGATTTGGATTAGCCGGATCGCGGATTACTAATGCTTTGCCATCTGCTAAATCTTCATTGAGAAGTTGCCCGGTTTTATCCAATTCGCTGAGGGATCCTACTACTTCAAACCCGTCAGAGCGAACATCAGAAGCAACATCTGCTGATTGCGAATTACAAGCCGCAATGCTAACACTTGCACTTGCTCCTACCAAACTGATAAATTCTCGACGGTTCATTCGTGAAATCTCTAATATGCCTTACTTAAGTTAGCAGTGCAGATGGTCTTTTCCAAGTATTTTCGAGAAATTTTAGCGGCTGCGTGTGATTTCAACGGTAATTTTGCCACCAAAATCGGGAATGGGGGCGGCGAGTTTTGTGAGGCGGACTTGGACTTGTTGGACGCGGTCAGCTTTTAGAATAGATGTAGCGATCGCATCTACCAAGCGTTCGATCAACGCATACTTAGAGGTTTTTACCAAGTGCTGCACGTCATTAATTACGCTACGGTAATCGAGAGTATCCTCAATCGCATCGCTCTTACCTGCTACGGATAGATCTAACCACAGCGTTAAGTCTACCTCAAACCATTGACCTAAAACTTGTTCTTCGGGCAAATAACCTGTGTAACCGTAGCAACGAATTCCTGTTAAATGAAAACAGTCCATACAATTTTCCTTATCATTAGCTAATGGCTCATCGCTCATTGCTTGCTCATGCTTGATTTTCGCAACACTAATACCGTTTGGGGTTCTATACTCGCAGAGACTTTTGGGCGGCTAGGGTTAAAAACCGCCGTGATTTGTCCAGGTTCGCGGTCTACACCACTGGCGATCGCCTTTACCCAAACTGATCGAGTCGAAGCCATACCCATTTTAGACGAACGTTCCGCAGCGTTTTTTGCTTTGGGAATTGCTCGTCAAACCAAACACCCTGTCGTGTTAGTTTGCACGTCTGGAACCGCCGCTGCAAATTTCTACCCTGCAATTATCGAAGCGCGAGAAAGCCAAGTTCCTTTGATTGTCTTAACCGCAGATCGTCCCCCTGAATTACGTGACTGTCATTCAGGACAAACAATCGACCAAGTAAAGTTGTATGGCACATACGCCAACTGGTACGCTGAATTAGCACTACCCTCGTTAGAAATTGAGATGCTAGCGTACCTCCGCCAAACGCTGATTTATGCATGGGAGCGATCGCGCTATCCTGTTGCTGGAGTTGTGCATCTCAACATCCCCTTTCGCGATCCTTTAGCACCCATCCCCGACTCCACCATCGCCGTATTCCAATCACAATTTAATTCACAAGATTTTTTCAACAGCATCCAATTACCAATTACCCATTACCAATTACCCATTACCCATCCCGAAGAATGGAAACAATGTGATCGTGGAATCATCATCGCCGGACTTGCCCAACCGCAACAACCACGCGAATATTGTGGTGCGATCGCCCAACTTGCTAAAACACTCAAATTTCCCGTACTCGCTGAAGCACTTTCCCCAGTCAGAAACTTTGCAGATCTTAACCCTTATCTCATTTCTACCTACGACTTGATTGTCCGCAATCCTCAGTTAGCACAACAGCTACAACCAAACATCGTAATTCAAATTGGGGAACTGCCCACAAGTAAAGATCTGCGTCAATGGCTAAGCGTGACTCAACCCCAGCGCTGGATTATTGACCCCTGCGATCATAATCTCGATCCTTTACACGGAAAAACAATTCATCTACGCACCACAGTAGAACAACTAGCGCAATCGATTGCACCGAAAGCACCAACTCCATATTTACAATTATGGTGTGATGTGGAAGCTAAAGTAAGGTCAGCGTGCGATCGCACAATGGCAGAAATTGACCATTTATTTGAAGGTAAAGCCGCCTGGTTACTGTCGCAAATTCTCCCACCAGAAACCCCCTTATTTATTGCTAATAGTATGCCCGTGCGCGATATGGAGTTTTTCTGGAAACCGAGTAATTCTAATATCCGCCCATTTTTTAACCGTGGTGCAAATGGTATTGATGGCACATTGTCAACTGCCTTAGGAGTCGCACATCGCAATCACAGCAGTGTGTTACTAACTGGCGATTTGGCTTTATTACACGATACAAACGGTTTTTTAATTACTAATAAGTTTACTGGACATTTAACAATTGTTCTGATTAATAATAACGGCGGTGGTATTTTTGAAATGTTACCTATCTCCAAATTTGAACCACCTTTTGAGGAGTTTTTTGCCACCCCACAAAATATAGATTTTGCTCAATTATGTGCTACCTATAATGTAGAGCATGAGTTAATTCAATCTTGGGAACAATTGCAACAAAAATTAAATCCCCTTCCTGCAACAGGAATTAGAGTCTTGGAATTAAAAACAAATAGAAAATCTGATGCCAAATGGCGGAAAGAGAATTTAGGAAATCTTGCAGCGATTACTATGTGACTTTATTTCTCTTAGAGGTTTTCATACGTTTATTTCTCTACTCCACAGTCCTGAGAGTTTCCAAACCAATCTCCATTCAAACTCCCCCAAATTTGGGAGATTAGGGGGCAGAGCGAGTAACTTATTTTACTTTTAAAACACCGTCTTACCCCATGTTTTAACTCAGTAGCATTAGCAAAAGGGAATGATCGCAGGATTATATCTCCCGACTCATAGCTTTGCATTAGTTAAAGCGTGTCGTAGATACTATCTGACTGCTCATATCCAGCAAAGAATTGCTCTGCTGTTAGCTTAGACCAATCTACTTGATCTGATATATTTCCCTGGTTGCTGATCACTTCGTATTCGCGCCTAAACTCGTTGATTACAGTTTTTTTGATTAGCTGTTAACCAATTATCTTTCGAGAGTTTTCTAACACGCTCAATAATCTTAGATAAATCAAGGAAATGCTCAAGCTGTTTCAGGTTAAGTCTATAAGATTTCCTTGAAACTACATCTGATGAAGCAATACTAAATGTTATTTGGAGGAACTTCTCTAGAAAGACAATTAGGCTTTCATCTTTGCTAACGACTTTTTCAACCCACTGCTTGACTTCTTTCTCTCCAGCCCAATCTTGCCAACGATATAAAATACTTGCAAGCTTTGGTGTTTGCAGTAGGAGATCGTGCTGTGCAGCAAAACTTACTTTTTCTAAAGTAATTTTTTCTAGTTCTTGAAGATGCTGTTCGCTGACAATCCATTTATCTTCTGGATATGGCTTGTCTACCCCATACTTTCCATGTGCTTGACCATATGTTATAACTTCGTACTCAATTATTGAAAGAGCATTGCCGTTCTCGATTGCCTTTTTCAAAATACTAAAGCGTTCTTGTTCATCCAGCCTACGTAACATCTGGTAAATAACACGACCAATTCTAGTTTCATTCCCAAAATCAAACATTCTGCACTTGTCATCTTCAGGAAGTAGAAGCTGGTCGCCTATATTAAATAAAGCTTGTACAATTAAAGGAATTCTTTCCAGAGGAATTTCTTCTGTAGTGTAATCTTCAAGCCGCTCAAGAAATAGTCTAGCTCTAGTAATTCCATCTGGGTGTTTTTGCTTGCTAAGTTCCACAAGCTTTTCTTTAAATTTTTTTACATCATCTACTAAAGCAAGAATCTCTTTTAGCTCAAAGTTTGAGAAATCACCTCCTGGTATTGCTAACTGAAAATATCTTGGAAAGATCTCTGGGCTACATATACGAAGTCTCTTACGCCATAGTGACTCAGATTTTACAACAGTAAAAATAGTATTATTTCTCCACACAGATTGGAACTTAGGAAAAAGGCGTAGAAGTAACTTTTTGGCTGTCTCTCTGTCTTCTTCTTGAACTGTAGCAAGGCATGAGTTATAAAGAGATTTTATTGCTTCGCTTGTAGAGGTGTGAGTACTCCCAGTATCAAAATATCCAATAAACGCTTCAGGATTCTTCTGGATTATGTTATACATTGCCGAGCAAAACACACGGAGTGATTCAATAACAATAGTGAATGATGAAGTTCAACAGTGTTGATTTACCTAAACCCCAAGGAGCACATAGACTGCCGTAACGAAACCTTGAGGTGGTGACATCTTGCAAATACTATCTGCAAGATTTTTCGCAAAGGGTGCATATCCTAGTCGATCATGTTCTGGATTTTTAAGAGGGTTGTCTGCTGATAGGACATTTAAATCCTCATTTTCTACATCAGTGTTACTCTCAATCTGCGTCATAATCAACTGTGCGTCTTAGTTCTATTGTCATAATGGCATAGTGATTACACCTTAACCTTCTGACATCTTGGCTATGCTATTCAGCACACATACTAGACATTGAGTTAAAATTCTCAAACTGGAAGCGCGATCGCACACTTTATGCAAAACTGGCAAACGGCTAAAACCTACGAAGATATCCTCTATCACAAAACCGACGGTATTGCCAAAATTACCATCAATCGTCCGCACAAGCGGAATGCGTTTCGTCCCAAAACTGTCTTTGAACTTTACGATGCTTTTGTTGATGCTCGTGAAGATACGAGTATTGGTGTTGTTTTATTTACAGGTGCAGGACCACATACAGATGGTAAATACGCATTTTGTGCGGGGGGAGATCAAAGTGTGAGGGGAACTGCGGGATATGTTGATGATGAAGGTGTTCCTCGGTTGAATGTATTAGATTTACAACGGTTAATTCGTTCGATGCCGAAAGTCGTCATCGCGCTTGTTGCTGGGTATGCGATCGGCGGCGGACATGTACTGCATTTGATTTGCGACTTAACAATTGCTGCGGATAACGCAATTTTTGGTCAAACAGGTCCTAAAGTGGGTAGTTTTGATGGTGGATTTGGTGCAAGTTACCTTGCCCGTATTGTCGGGCAAAAAAAAGCGCGAGAAATTTGGTTTCTCTGTCGCCAATACACCGCAGCCCAAGCTTTAGAAATGGGTCTAGTTAATTGCGTTGTGCCTGTAGAACAACTAGAGGCCGAAGGAATTCAATGGGCAAACGAAATTTTAGAAAAAAGCCCGATCGCAATTCGCTGTCTTAAAGCTGCATTCAATGCTGATTGTGATGGTCAAGCAGGTTTACAAGAACTTGCCGGCAATGCAACTTTACTCTACTACATGACTGAAGAAGGAGCCGAAGGAAAACAGGCTTTCTTAGAAAAGCGTAAACCTGATTTTCGTCAATACCCTTGGCTACCTTAAGAAGGGGTGAGGGAAAGCGAATGCCGACTTAGTTCTAACGAAGTATGGTTTGATTCAGAAAACACTGGAGATGGTGTAGGTACAAGCGCTGGCTCATCTGGCACAATCATAACTTTATTGAGATCCCACGACGGGGCAAAAGCTGGAAGCGATAATTCACAAGCTTTCCAACTTCCTTGAACTGGTACTCCCAACAATTGACAACACCCGCCGCGCCGTCCTTCTGGTTGATAATAACGACAGTAACGACAGGCTGAAGTTGGAAAGTTTACATTTTTCATAGGAATGCTGTGTAGCAATTATCCATCGATTGTTATTGTGCCGCTTTGTAAAAGATCCCTTAAAGCCAGCATAATGATTAATTGGTATAGCTTTCAGCTATTTTTTTAAAACAGAAAGTTCATGTTTTCTTTATAATCTTGTTATATTACGATACAAAAGCAAGAGTGAAAGTTATAGATTTTGACTAAAACCAACAAGGGATCAGCAAGAAACAAAATAAAATCTTTTATAAACTGAGTGCGATTTTCTTAAAAATCAGTATAAACATGGATGGCTTTAGACAAATATTGTGAGGTAGAATGTGCTATTCAGTAAGTACAATAATGACGTTCTCAGGATTAATTGTTAGGGCGCACGCGTTGAACTTATCAACGATTACGAATAAATAAAATGGCGATCGTGCTTACCATTTTTTAGCAGCACAAAACGAGCAGACTTGCCAGCGCTGTAGTTCTCCTGGAGGTGTAGGAGATTGACATTGCGGACAAAGGGGTAGCCCGCGTGATCGCGATCGCGTCGTATTCTGCCAATGTTGAAATGCCGCACGTGGATTTTCTGGCACAGCGCGGAGGTGATTTTTACGCGTCGCCGCTGTGACAATATAGCTAGGATGATCGTTTTTTATTGGGGTATTGTCTTGGTTAATCGTTGGCGATCGCTGCCATCCTGCTGTAGAGAAGCGAATATCAACTAAGAGATTATTTGGTGGTAAATAAGGGTTGAGTTTCGTTAAGATGCGCTGGCGTTCAAAAGTAAGATTTTGCGCCCAAGCCGCGCTCGATGTTGCCACCCACAAAATATTACGTTGAATCGAAAGCGGGTGCGTATGCGCCGCCACCGCAGCACCAACAACATCAGCCCAACACTTAACGACCCGTGGCAACGGTTGCTCGTGCAAAGCGTTCTGCTCAATAAAAGCACCCACAAGTTGCTCAAGCGATTTGAAAGACATTTTTGATAGGTGCTCAAAAGGGGAGGTTAGCGACAGAGAAGGTACGATACCATGATTTTAATACTCCGACTAAGATGTTACCAGTTGGTGCGTTGCGGTCGGAACGGGCAAGGTGCAGCTTTTGTAACCAAACGGAGAGCCATCATGGGATTGATTGACCGCATCGGGCGGGTGTTTAGATCGAATGTCAATTCTTTAGTCAGTAATGCGGAAGACCCAGAAAAAATTCTAGAGCAGACAGTCGCACAGATGCAGGATGAACTCGTGCAACTCAGGCAAGCGGTAGCAAGTGCGATCGCCACACAAAAACGTACCGAACGTCAAGCACAACAAGCTCAATTTACCGCCGAAGAATGGTATCGCCGCGCGCAACTAGCACTGCAACAAGGAAATGATACCTTAGCCCGCGAAGCTTTAACAAAACGCAAGTCTTATCAAGAAACTGCCAGCGCCATGCAATCGCAAATCGAGCAACAAAATGCGATCATCAGTCGCATGAAAAAGGATATGCAGATGCTAGAAAGCAAAATATCCGAAGCCAAATCGAAAAAAGATATGTTTATTGCACGGGCGCGATCAGCAGAAGCAACCGCAAGACTCAATGAAATGCTAGGTGGAGTGAATACGAGTCAATCCTTAGGTGCTTTTGAACGCATGGAAGAACGGGTGATGCAACTCGAAGCGCAATCAGAATTAATCGCCGACATGGGAACCGACGATTTACAAAAACAATTCGACTCGCTAGCAACAGATGATAATATTGATGCTGAACTCGCACGCATGAAAGCACAACTACCAGGTAAGCCAAACTCACCGCAATTACCTGGAATGTCTACTACTCAAGATAGAAATCTCGAACGTAGGGAATAGCATTTTCTATAGAAATTAATAAAAATTGCCTAACTATCACAACGCCAACTAAGTACTAGGCTTATGTTAGGAATAGAAACTCTTTTGATTTTGGTGTTGAACTGAGTAAAACAAAATTACAACGCTCAACCTATCTTGCACACATTAAGAGAACAAAGTTATGGGATTATTTGATCGAATCAGTCGGGTCGTCAAAGCTAACCTCAACGACATGGTGAGCAAAGCCGAAGACCCAGAAAAAATGCTCGAACAGTCGCTGCTAGAAATGCAGGAAGACTTAGTGCAACTACGTCAGAGTGTCGCCCAAGCGATCGCCGCGCAACGACGCACCGAACAACAGTACAATCAAGCACAAAACGAAGCAAACAAGTGGCAGCGTAATGCCCAACTCGCACTGCAAAAAGGCGACGAAAACTTAGCCCGCCAAGCCCTCGAACGCAAGAAAACCTACGCCGAAACAGCGAATGCCTTGCGTGGTAGTCTCGAGCAACAAACAAGCCAAATTGACACGCTCAAGCGTAACCTAATTGCCCTAGAAAGCAAAATATCCGAAGCCAAAACGAAGAAAGATATGCTCAAGGCACGGATCACCGCGGCGAAAGCCCAAGAACAACTGCAAGGTGCTGTTGGTAGAATGGGAACAAGCAGTGCAATGGCAGCGTTTGAGCGGATGGAAGAAAAAGTCATGCTGCAAGAAGCCCGCGCACAATCCGCCGCTGAGTTAGCAACAGATAATCTCGAAAGTCAGTTCGCGGCGCTAGAAGCCGGCAGTGATGTTGACGACGAACTCGCCGCGCTTAAAGCGCAAATGTCGCTGCCAGGAGGTTCACCGCAGCAAGCATCGCTCCCACCCTCAGAACAATCATCACCCAAATCTGAGCCAGTTGATGCTGAATTAGAGCAACTGAAAAAACAGCTAGACCAATTGTAAAGGTCATTATTAACTTGATGCGATGCAAGCCTTGATCAGTACCTAAGAGCGCCAGGTCAAATCAGGGCTTAGCTCTTTTCAAAACAAAACACGCAAATTTTTTCCTAATAGCGTTTGGAGAGCGACAAAACAAGTCAAAATACTGAAGGGTCAGTCGTTTTGTCCAATCTTGTTTGAACAATAACCCCATGAGCAGCGTTACTGTAATATCAGATAAAGAATTTGAAACTGAAGTTTTGCAAGCAGACCAACCAGTATTAGTCTATTTTTGGGCTTCCTGGTGTGGTCCTTGTCGTTTAATGTCACCAACAATTGACTGGGCAGCAACAACATACGCCGATCGCCTAAAAGTTGTCAAAATGGAAGTAGACCCCAATCCTGAAACTGTCAAGCAGTATCAAGTCGAAGGTGTACCCGCGCTGCGGCTCATTCAAAATCAGCAAGTGCTAGAAGCTACCGAAGGCGTGATTCCCAAACAAAAATTGATTGAGATCCTAGATACCCATTTCCACTAGGGAGATTAAGCTGCGGAAATGACGAATTAGTACTACTAGCTACTAGCCACTAACCACTAAAAACTATGGAGTTTGCTAAGCGTTTAGAATATCTCCAAGCCAATGTCTTTGCAGATATGGATCAAGCAAAGGCACGAGCGATCGCCGCAGGAAAAGACTTGATTGACTTGTCGCTCGGATCTTCAGATCTTCCAGCCGCACCCCATGTACTTGATGCGATCGCCCAATCTTTACCAGATCGCAGCACGCACGGTTATTTACTGTTTCACGGTACACGGGCGTTTCGAGAAGCCGCAGCAAGTTGGTATACAAGCAAGTTTGGCATTTCTGTCGATCCCGAAACCGAAGTTTTACCGCTGATTGGTTCGCAAGAAGGAACAGCGCATTTACCACTGGCGGTATTAAATCCTGGCGATTTTGCTTTATTACTCGATCCTGGCTATCCTTCGCACGCGGGTGGCGTTTATTTAGCAAGTGGTCAAATTTACCCGATGCCATTACGCGCAGAAAATGGCTTTTTGCCTGTGTTTGCAGATATTCCCGCGCCCGTACTCGCGCAGTCGCGGATGATGGTACTGAGCTATCCGCATAATCCGACAAGTGCGATCGCGCCTTTGGCCTTCTTTCAAGCAGCGGTGGCGTTTTGTCAACAACACAATCTTGTGTTAGTTCACGACTTTCCGTATGTCGATCTTGTCTTTACACAAGGAAGCCAAAATTCCCAATTGCTCGCGCCTTCTATTCTCCAAGCCGATCCAGAAAAGTCCGTATCGATTGAGTTTTTCACGCTCTCGAAGTCGTACAATATGGGCGGGTTCCGCGTAGGGTATGCGATCGGTAATGCGAAGTTGATTCGGGCATTACGTCAAGTCAAAGCGGCGGTTGATTTTAACCAATATCGCGGAATTTTAAACGGTGCGATCGCAGCGCTTACTGGTTCGCAATCACAAGTGTCAATAGTTGTCAAGACTTTTCGGCAACGCCGCGATGCATTTATTGATGCGTTGCACCGCATCAACTGGCAAGTTCCTACACCTGATGCGACGATGTACATCTGGGCAAAATTACCCAAACAGTGGAACGATTCGATTCAATTTTGTACCGAACTCGTCGAAACGACAGGCGTTGCGGCTTCTCCTGGTGCGGGTTTTGGTAAATTTGGTGAAGGCTACGTGCGGTTTGCGTTGGTTCGCGATCCCGCTATCTTAGAAACTGCAGTTGAGCGCATCGCGACGTTTTTACATTCGCGTTAATTTAACTTTGAGAAAACGGCGTGTAATTTCCTCCGAGTGCCTCGACAATTGTGCGCGTATTGGCGACAATCATATTAATGTAAGAATCGGCTTCGCTTCCTGGAGAACCAATTGAATCAGAGTACAAAGGTCGCGTCGCTAGCTCAACTCCGGCTTCTGCGGCTACGGTTTGAATTAAAGCTGGATTAATCGTTGTTTCCGCAAAAATTGTCGGTACGTTTGCTGCTCGAATCGCATCCGATAATTGTCGCACCGTCTGGGCGCTGGGTTGTTCTTCGGTACTAATACCAATTAAAGTTCCAAAAACTTCTAACCCATAGGCGTTAGCGTAGTATTGAAACGCATCGTGGGTTGTTACTAGTCGGCGATTTTCTGGCGGAATCGTTTGAATTTGTTCGCGTACCCAAGTATTAAGTTGCTGTAATTGCGCGGTATATTGTGCCGCGTTTTGCGTAAAAGTTTCGCGATCGCTTGGCGATAACTCGATAAACGCATCGCGAATCGCATCCACCATTGCGATCGCATTTCTCACATCGCCCCAAACGTGCGGATCGGGTACTGTTGTTCCTTGTTCTTCTAACTGTAGCGGTGGTACGACTTCCCCCACGGCGAGTTTGCGCGCATTGACTCCCGCTGCATTCATCAACTTGATCAACGCTGGCTCTAAGTTATAACCGTTGTAGAGAATTAAATCGGCTTTTTCAAACGCGATACTATCGCGCGGTACGGGTTCGTACACGTGGGGATCGTCCCCTGGTTGCAAAATGCCTGTCAGTTGAATTTGCTCTTTTCCTACTTCAGCAGCCCAGTCGGTAATGATTGTGCTCGTAGCAACAACGTTTGGCTGATCGTTAACTTCTAAATCAGCCTGATTGGTAATCGCTGCACCACATGCACTGAGCAATAAGCCTAGCAAGAATCCAACGATGATTGCTCTATATTTTCTGCCTTGCGACCGAGTCCTCACTTTCACGAAATTGATACATTAGTTTTCATATTCTTTTCATTTTTTATTCTATACTTTTTTCATAATCTTTTCATTTTTATCCCTCATTGCGTTCATATTGTGATTTCTAACTACGCCACCATCAAGCAAGATTATGACGATTCTTCCCTTTCCTCATAGCGCTCACTTCACTTCATCCGTGCAAAAGGACACTCGAATGCTAGACGATGCAGCAATTACTGTCAGCCATTTAGGAGTGCAGTATCGTGATGTTGAAGCGCTGCATGATGTCAATTTTGAGATTTATCCTGGAAGAATCACGGGAATTATCGGTCCAAATGGCGCGGGTAAAAGTACCTTAATCAAGGCGATGTTAGGGCTGATCTCCGCAACCGGTACGGTTTTATATCAAGGAAAGCCGTTGAAGTCGCAGTTAGATAAAGTCGCTTATGTTCCGCAGCGTTCAGCGATTGATTGGAGTTATCCGGCTACGGTGTGGGATGTCGTTCTGATGGGGCGAGTCCGTAAAGCTGGATGGTTTCGTCGTTTTTCGCACGTTAGTCGTCAAGTCGCAGCGGCGGCGCTGGAACGTGTCGGGATGAGTGAATACCGCGATCGCTCGATTGGGCAACTTTCTGGCGGACAACAGCAACGCGTATTTCTCGCCCGCGCTTTGGCAGAAGAAGCCGATGTCTTTTGTTTTGACGAACCGTTAGCAGGTATTGACAAAAAAACCGAAGCCGTCATTTTTGAAATCTTTCACGAATTAGCCGCAGATGGCAAAACTGTGATAGTTGTTAACCACGATTTGGGCGAAGCAATTACTAATTTTGACGACCTCATTTTATTGAATAAAGAAGTTATTGCGAGTGGTTCGCGTCAGACTGTATTGCAACCAGAAAATATGAGCCGTGCTTATCGAGGTCAAGTTGTATTTTTCAATGGAGAAGCAGCATAATTTAAAAGCTATTAGCTGAATTGGTAGTTGGTAATTGGCATAAAATTAATAATAGTGCTAATTGACCTTATACTTGAACATATTGCATTGGAAGTAAAGGTTAGGCTCTTAACACTCAATAATCATAACTCTCAATTATCCTAACTCCTGACCTCTAAACCCTGCTGTATGCTAGAAGCTATTATTGAACCGTTGCAGTACAGTTTTATGCAGCGATCGCTCGTGATTGCTGTTTTAGTTGGCGTGATTTGTGCGATTGTCGGTAGCTATTTGATGGTACAACGCTTGGCGCTACTCGGAGATGCGATTAGCCATTCAGTGTTACCAGGACTCGCGATCGCATTTATTGTTGGTGCAGACATTTTTATCGGTGCTTTTATTGCGGGTGTTGTGAGTACATTGGCTATTGCCTTGATTCGCACGCGATCACCGATTAAAGAAGATGCTGCAATGGGAATTGTTTTTTCGGCTTTTTTTGCCTTAGGAATTACGTTAATTACTGTTGTACAAAAAACGAATAAAATCGACCTCAACCATTTTTTGTTTGGCAATATTTTGGGCGTAACTTCTCAAGATGTTTGGAATACAGCCATTATTTCTTTATTCGTAATTGCCGTTGTTTTCTTATTATACAAAGAATTATTATTTTACACGTTTGACCCAGTAGGCGCGCAAGCCGCTGGATTACCTGTCAATCTCTTAAACTTTGGCTTGATGGTATTGATTGCGTTAACAATCGTTGCCAGTCTAACTGCGGTTGGTGTCATTTTAGTTTTAGCGCTACTGATTACCCCAGGCGCTACCGCATATTTGCTCGTAAAGCGCCTCAATCAAATGATGATTTTAGGGGCGATTATTGGTATTCTTGCCAGTATTACAGGGATGTATCTTAGTTACTTTTATAATTTACCTTCGGGACCTGCAATCGTCTTAGTTGCCTCAGGCTTTTTTACGCTAGCGCTATTATTTAGCCCAAGACAAGGTATCCTAACTTATCCGCAGTCAAATGCACAAAAATGGGCTTTTTGGAAAGAGATTAAAAATTTACTGCGATCGCGTTCTTAATAGTAATTTAAACTCTCGCCTCTGCTAAAATTGGCTAATTTGCCGGTGATGAGATCTGATTGAGAATCACGCCGACTTCTTGTATACCTGCGGAGTTGTTTTGCATCGCGTAAAGTTCTCTCGCTTTTTGTAGCGACGCCACCGCTTGCGAAATTTTGCCTTGACTCCAAAGCGCAACGCCTAAGTTTTGTCGCGAAACCGGATCGTTGGGATTAATCTGAATCGCCCGATTGAAAGCCGCGATCGCTTCGGCGAATTTACCTTGGCTACCAAGTGCAATTCCCAAATTGTTGTAAGTTTCAAAATTCCTCGGATTAATTTCAATCGCCCGATTGAATGCGGCGATCGCCTCAGCAAATTTGTTTTGATTACCTAGCGCTAACCCAAGGTTATTGTGCGCGTGTTCGTATTCTGGATAAATCGATATAGCCCGATTAAACGCGGTGATCGCTTCAGCTAACCTTCCTTGTTCAGCTAATTCCACTCCCTGATTGTTGTGAACTTCCGCTTGTTGTATTTCACTATGCACCGCTGACACAACAGATACTTCTCGTGACAAACTTGGTTGAGTCAGAAGAACACTTGCAAATCCCGCTACGATTATTCCAGTACAACGCTTTTTCATTAACAACTCCGCTTGGAGATACAGATAACTGTTGGTATAAAACGAGCTTTTTTATTCTTCTAGCTTAACTGGTTTGATCGTCGTTGCTTCTTATAACAAGTTCGCCTTAAAGATGCGATCACGCTAAGATAACAAAAGTTCATATTTGAGGGTGCTATCTATGGCAGTTAAAGTTGGAGATACCGCTCCTGATTTTACGCTTCCTTCGCAAACAGGTACATCAGTTAAGCTAAGCGATCTTCGTGGCAAATCAGTTGTTTTGTTCTTTTACCCCAAAGATGACACACCAGGATGCACAAAAGAATCATGTGCTTTTCGCGATCAATATGAAGTTTTTCAAAATGCTGGTGCAGAAGTAATTGGCGTTAGCGCTGACTCACCCGAATCACATCAACGATTTGCAGCTAAATATCAATTACCTTTTACGCTTTTAAGTGACACTGGTAATCAAGTACGAAAGCTGTACGGAGTTCCCGCTACACTTGGTTTATTACCAGGAAGAGTAACTTATGTGATCGATCCGCAGGGAGTCGTACAGCATATTTTCAACTCACAGTTTAACTTTCAAGGTCATGTAGACGAATCGTTGAAGACTTTGCAACAAATAGGGGTAAGGGGTGAGGGGTGAGTTAATAGGATTTTCTTAACTTCTGTGCACCCCTGCGCTAAAATTATGTAAAGCTACAACTTAATAATGATGTGCTTTTTCTGCTGGTGAGGTAGTTTCAACGTTACCGTTTTTGCTATTACCATTGCTATTACGCGGTTGAATCACGCCATAACCACCGTGGTTGCGTTCGTAGATGACGTTGATTTCTCCGGTTTCGGCGTTGCGGAACATATAAAAGTCGTGATCGACTAATTGTAGCTGTTCCAACGCTTCAGTAATTGTCATTGGTGGCATGGCAAAGTATTTTGTCCGCACGACTTCTTCAGGAAGTTCAGGAGTGCGATCGCCGATGAGATCTTCGACCACCGGTGCTGGTTCAACTGCGATACTCGTTTTTTCGGGAACTTGTGTTTTCTTATCGTGGCGCTTCTCTTTATATTTCCGGAGTTTGCGGGCAATTTTATCCGCTACCATGTCGATACTAGCGTATAAGTTTTCACTACTCTCCTCGGCACGAATCACACTTCCGTTGGCGTAAATCGTTACTTCTGCGGCTTGCTTATCATTGATTCGCGGATTGCGTGCGACTGATAAATGCACATCCACTTCATTCGTCAAATTTTGAAAGTGATTTACTGCCTTTTCAATTTTCTGATGTACATATTCGCGAATTCCATCAGTAATTTCAATGTTTTTGCCGTGGATGACTAGCTTCATATTCAATTCTCCGGCTGACGTACTCTGTCTAAAATGAAACAAAATGTTAGGGAAACGACTACTTCTTGTGACAACAAATTGCAGCTTGAATCACTCAGTATTAAAGCGCAAGTTTTACTTTTTTAGTCTTCAAGTATAAACTCAAAATTCGTTGCTACTTCTACCACACTTTTGACTACATAAGACAACTAAATCTTATAGTTGTGACGAGAATGATATCTTCCCTGTAAGGATTTGCTTGCTTTGTTACCTTATTAGGAGGTTTTCTATTATGCATTAACTGCCGCTATAGATGTCAATGGCTGCATATCATTTCCCGACTGTAGCAGGCGTGGTTTTCTAAGAAGCTGTTTCCTCCATGTTCATTTGAGGTTATATATTTACCTTAACACTTTGTATTCTACCTAATATAGCACTTTGAGACTCTCTTTAAGAACCTTTGCAACTTTTGACATTTCTTGATTTCATAATTTGAAAATGAAATGAACTGTGTTGATCGTTATGCTGAAATTCTGCTATGTTGCTTGAGAAAAAGTCATTATTTTATACTTTCGTTGTGAGCCAAAGTCGCCAATGTTTGCTATACAAACCAGGAACCGTACCCTATAAAACAGCGTGGGAATGGCAGCGATCGCTTTTGCAACAGCGGATCAATGATTTTTCGCTCGCAGATGGTTTAATTTTGCTCGAACATCCGCCAGTGTATACTTTAGGACAAGGTGCCGACCCCAATTTTATTAACTTTGATATTGACAAAAGTATCTATAATGTGCAACGCGTTGAACGCGGCGGCGAAGTGACGTATCATTGTCCTGGTCAACTCGTTGGCTACCCGATTTTAAATCTGCAATATCATCGCAAAGACTTGCATTGGTATCTGCGCCAGTTAGAAGAAGTCTTAATTCGCGTTTTAGCCGTTTACGGATTGCACGGAGAACGTTTTCCAGGGTTAACAGGCGTTTGGCTAGAAGGTTACAAAGTGGCGGCGATCGGAATTAAAGTGAGTCGTTGGGTGACAATGCACGGCTTTGCCTTAAACGTATGTCCTGATATGACAGGCTTTGAACGCATTGTTCCCTGTGGTATTTCTGATAAACCTGTTGGCAGTCTATCGCAATGGATTCCTGATATTACTTTAGAGCAAGTCATCCCGCACGTTACTCAAGCTTTCGCCACAGTCTTTGAGGTTGAGATGGAAGAAGCTGAAGTAACTTGTTTACATACGCTAGCCAATAGTCATTAACTCCTAACTCCTTCATTCAAACGACTCAAAAACGCACGTAAGCGATCGCTTTTAGGATGCGTTAACACTTCTCGCGCTGAACCTTGTTCCTCAACTTGACCTTGATTTAAAAACATAACTCGACTTGCAACTTCTCGTGCGAACTGCATTTCATGAGTAACAACAACCATTGTCATTCCATCCGCAGCTAGTTGTTGCATTACCTGCAAAACCTCACAGACAAGTTCAGGATCTAAGGCGCTAGTTGGTTCGTCAAATAAAATTACCTGCGGATTCATACACAAACTTCGCGCGATCGCAACTCTTTGCTTTTGTCCGCCAGAAAGTTGTTCGGGGTAGGCGCTGGCTTTATCAAATAACCCGACTTTTTCTAAATAAAATGCTGCAAGTTGCGCGCTTTCTTTGGCTGATTTACCTAAGACTTTCCGCTGCGCGATCGTCAGATTCTCTAATACACTCAAGTGTGGAAACAAATTAAATTGCTGAAAGACCATTCCCACTTGCGATCGCAATTGTCGCAGTTGGCGATAATTCAACTTGGGCTTAGATAAATCCATCCCGTTGACAACTAACCGTCCACCATCAATGGCTTCGAGGCGATTAAAGCAACGCAACAGCGTACTTTTACCACAGCCCGATGAACCAATAATTGCCACAACCTCACCACGATGGATTTCACCGCTGATTCCGCGCAGTACCCGCAGCGAACCAAAGTTTTTTTCGATATTTTCAAACGTAATTGCAGCGGTGGAGTTGACCATATCCCTGTCTCACAAGGCGAAGTTTTGTAGAAATTATTTCAGATGCACCACAGTTGATTGTAATCTTGTCTACATCCGAGTCAACTAACTTAGGATTGAATTTAGATTGACATCTACTCAAGGCGCAGAGAATACCGAGGAGAAAGACAATGATGGCGGGATTGGCTAAGCACTGGCTGCGTCTGAGTGTGGTAGTGGGCTTATGTTGTTTACTCTTATTTGCAGGTTGTCAAAATAATTCTGATTCTCCTGCTGCTGGTAGAACCCTCACCGTTGCTGTTGAAGGAACATATCCGCCATTTGAGTTTCAGTCACCCGATGGCGAGTTGCAAGGCTTTGATGTTGACTTGATGAATGCGATCGCCCAAGAAGAAGGATTTACGATTCGCTATCAAAATTTGCCGTTTGCAGGGATGATTCCTGCACTACAAGCGCGAACAATCGATGCGGCGATTGCGGCGATGACGATTACCGAAGAACGTGCCAAAACCGTTTCTTTCTCGCGTCCTTACTTCAAATCAGGACTGGCGATCGCAACTAGTGCAAACAATCAAGATATTACCAGTTTTGAGTCGCTCCAAAATCGACGCATTGCGGTTCAAATCGGTACAACTGGGGCGCTAGAAGCCGCGAAAGTTCCTGGTGCGCAAGTTCGCAGCTTTGATGACGCGCCGACAACTTTACGCGAATTACTCAATGGCAATGTTGACGCAGTACTCCACGATCAGCCTGTCATCTTATACGCGATTCAAACGGGTAACGTCCAAGGAGTTCGAGTTGTTGGCGATCTCCTGACTGAAGAATATTTTGGCATTCCCACGCCCAAAGGTTCGCCAAACTTAGCCTTAATCAATCAAGGATTAACAACTCTACTCGAAAACGGCACGTATAACCAAATTTATCAAAAATGGTTTGGTGTAGAACCTCCCCCCTTACCTGAAAGACTACCGTTCCAAGAAGAAACCGCCACAGGTGGCGCACCGTTTATCGTCACCGCAGTTAATGTCATTGTTCGCGCATTACCTTCTTTACTTCGTGGTGCTTTAATTACACTGCAACTGACGGCGTTTTCTGTCGTCTTGGGTATGATCGCGGGTTCGCTGATTGGAATTATCCGCCTTTCTAAAATTTTGCCAATTCGTTGGGCTGCTAGAGCATATATCGATTTCTTTCGTGGTACGCCTTTACTCGTACAAATTTTTATGATTTACTTTGGCATACCTGCGATCGCCCAAGAACTCGGTTTTACTTTCAATCTCAATCGTCTCGCCGCCGCTGTACTTGCCTTAAGTCTCAACAGCGCGGCGTATATTGCAGAAATTGTCCGTGGTGGGATTCAATCGATTGAGTCTGGACAATCAGAAGCTTCGCAATCATTGGGGATGAGTTCGGTGCAAACGATGCGTTATATTATCTTTCCCCAAGCTTTCCGCCGGATGTTACCTGCTTTAGGAAATGAGTTTATTAGCTTGCTAAAAGATACAAGTTTGGTTGCGGTAATCGGGTTTGAAGAACTATTCCGCCAAGGTCAACTGATCGTTGCTGAAAACTATCGCTCGTTTGAAATTTACGCCACCGTTGCCATCATTTATCTCTGTCTCACCCTACTATCGTCCCAAGCCTTCAGCTACTTCGAGCGGTGGATGAATCCTGCTGTGCGTTCTCGCCGCAAAGCTCGCGCCTAAAAATGAAACTGCTACAGTATTGTCTTTTGGATACTTTCAAAACGAATTTTTTTAGCTACTTTGCGTTTTCATCCATATTTATAGTATGATATTATTCATAATGGGTGTCTTAAACGAAAGTTTTATTGTTTATATTTCCATCAAAAAACAATAACAGCAAGAAACTAGGGGAGAAGCAAGCCTTATCATCTCCTATCTTCGCATCATAAATTCATCCTAACTTTCCTGCTTTTTTCACTTTCGGCTTCGGTATTGCCAAGGCTCAACAAAACGTGCATCACTCCAGACACCTGTGCGCTGACTTTTAGCTTTAGCTTCCGCTTGTTCAACAGCAGTAGCACTCGGACAATTTTTGAGATAAGGACGGTAAACCAGTGCGAGTCCTTCACGTGCCAAAACTTCTTGAATCAAAGTGCCATCAGCAAGACGCACTTCGGCAATTTGGCGACCATAGCGATCGCTATCCGTAATCTTTAAAGCAACGCGATCGCCTTTCTGATCGATTAGTTGCTGAACGCGCTGTTGCGCTTTCATTCCCCAGTTAAACTGATTACGCGCAATCTTATTTTTCGTGTATTTTTCTTGATGAGAATGCGGTATTTCTGGAGCATCAACACACGCGAAGCGGACGTGAATTTTAGCTTTTTTGGTATCAATCACCGTAATCGTATCGCCATCGCTGACTTTTAGTACAGTGTATTGTGCGTGTGGAATTAGAAATTGCCACGCACCCAATCCTAAGAGAATAATCGCGCACACTAGAAGAAGCGATCGCACAGGTAGTTTCACAACCTCAAACCCGAATTGCTACCCGTGCGATATTAGCAGATGTGAGGGGTGAGGAGTGAGTTTTGTTAGCTACCGCAATGCGTTAGCACGTTTTGAATTGTTCGCGAAGAAAGGTGCCAAAGCCATTAGATAAATAACTCCTAACTCTCTCAAGACCCCTTTGCTTCTCTGCTTTCATCACTTGCGGCTACCAACTAACTCGCGTTCTTCTACTACTTGTTCAACCGCTGGAGTATCCAGCATCTCTAGTGCTTCGTATTCAGCGCGATCAATAACAGGATCAGATTGACGCGAACGGCGCGACCAATAAACGCCACCCACTGCGAGTAAACCTGAGAGTAGCGCGAATCCTGCTACGTTGGAATTATTCGTTGTCGGATTCATGCTTGGTGATGACTGATTTACAGAATTGACCGCAAGCTTAGAGCTAAAGGGACACGCTTGAGCCGGATTAGAATTAACGAAAGTGGTTCCCGCGATCGCCGCAACCGAGACAAGAGTAATGAGGTGACTTGGTTTCATAATGTTCTGCGGTAAAAAGACAACTTCTGAATTAATCTTACGATGCGTAAGATTGTTCTTAATTTTGCACAACATTTAAAATACTGCCAAATATAATTTACTGATGTATCAGATATTGCCACCCTAATTAGAAATTAGTGATTAGGATCAATGATGTAACCTCCTCATACAGCATAAGTAGATCATGAACTTTCTCACACTCGTTCTACACTTAGCTGGTTCTAGTGCTGCATCGTATGTAGCAGCGCGGCAAATTCGCGATCCCTTAACGCGTCCTAATGTATTAGCTGGGTTCCAACTTGCAGAATCAGGTTCAGTTCCATTTTTAGAAGCACTGAGTAAACGCGCAGCAGCAGAAGGCGATGCTTGGCTTGCAGAAAAACTGACAAAACACGCCGCAGATGAAACTCGACACGGTCATATTTTTGCTCATGCCTTAAAACAACTCGACAAACAAGTTATAGACTTCAAAAACCTTCCCAAACCGTCTGATGATAAGCCAAATGAGCGGCGCAGTCCTTTCTTTGCAGCTTACTTTGAGGGATATTCTCCTGAACAGCTTAAACCAGACAATATCGACTGGAAAGTTTTTATGCCTAGCACCTACATTTTAGAGCTAGACGCAAGTAAAGACTTTGCGCGGATGGCAAATGTGTTACCAGAAGATGACGCAACTGCGCGAAACCTCAAAAAAGGAATGCTAAGTATTGCCCAAGATGAAACAGGTCATGCCGCATACTTATATGAAGCAATGACCCGTAGAATGTCAGTTGTTGAAGTACAACAACTCGTTGATGAATGGCGCACTCGTAAGGTTAATGCGTTATTAGCAATGGTTGGTGGTTTGCTACAACGTAGCGGACAAATGCCATCACTTGTACAAGATGCTGCACCCGCAGACGTGTCTGATGAACTAACTGCGGCTTAACTGTTGGGTGCAACTGGTGCAGTAAACTCGATGGTGCCTTCTGTAGGGTTAGACTGCTGACTTTGTGTCGGTGTTGCTTGCTGAAACAAAGACGGTGGTGCAGCCTGACGGAAGGCACCACAATAATACATCGTCATCACAGCTTTGAAAGCCCAGTGATCGGGAGAAACGTCACTAAAAGGTACGGGTAAGGTTTCTGCTTGGTTTTGAATGCAAGCATTTGCAACTGGGTTAGATATTGGTACAGTTGGTGCGGTTGCTGGTGTTTGGGCTTTTACAGGAGTAACAAGGCTTGCGGTAGATAAAAATATTGTTGTTGCTAAAATCCGTAGGTTCATAGATGCTTTAATACGCTGCTTTCTTCTAGTCTAGTAAACCTCGTGTATGAATCGCATTTGATTTCTGTTTGTCCCGCTTTTAAATCAATAATATCTTTTTGTAAAATAGCTAATTGCTGGTCAATAGTGATTTTCTTCACTAGAGTTTAACCCTTACTCCTACTATATATTCTGCCCTTATTCAAGTGCGATCGCTACCACGAAAACAGCAGTTTTAGTCCGGCAATAACTAATAATATCGATAGTAGCTGTTGTAAATTTGCACTTTTGTGCTTACTACCATATTCAGCACCAATAAAACCACCAATAATAGCTGATGGTGCCCAAAATATAATTGTTTTGGGCAATAATGTAGTGTGCGAAAGATGTCCGAGTAATCCAGCGATTGAATTGACAAGAATAAATGCAGCGGAGATTCCCGCAGATTGGCGCGGATCTGCCCAGCCCATAAGTAAAAGTAGCGGAGATAGAAAAATTCCGCCACCGATACCCGTGACGCCTGATAAAAAACCGATCGCTGTGCCTGACAAAAGTGCAGCAAGTAGCGGTATTGCTTGAGATGTTGCTGTAGTTGTGTGATGCGTGCGAAAAAGTTTATAAGCTGCAACGAGTAAAGCGCCACCTGTAATCGGATTGTAGATACTCGCAGGTAAAGTCAGATACCCACCGATAAACGAACATGGTATCGAAGCGATCGCCAGTGGCGAAAATAACGCCCAAGAAAAATATCCCGCACGATAAAATTTCACTGTCGCGATCGCTGCAACTAATATATTCAGTGTCAAAGCCGTCGGTTTCATCACCGCTGGCGTGACACCCATCAATGCCATAATTGTCAGATAACCCGATGAACCTGCATGACCCACAGAGGAATACAATACTGCTGCTGCAAAAATTAAAACAGCAAGTATTAAGATTGTGGCATTCACTAAAAAGCTACTCAGACACGACTATCACAAATGCGATCGCATTCACTCTACTTTTAGTCTGTTTCCTCCACGAAGTCAAGATTGCATTCTTCAATCTTTATCACCAAAGACTGTGACCTAAACTTATTATTAACTTGTTCTACTAATGAGTATAGCTTCCAATTACCTATTACCCCTTACCTGCTCGATGACTTACACTAGCGTCAACATTATTTGACTAAATTAATATTGAAAAATCCGCCAGTGCAGGATTACTGGCGGTGAGTCTAGAAGCAGGAGAGGAATCGCGTTTACTAAATTAATTGTAATCGCTAAGTTCTCGCACAATCTCCAGTATAATCACGGTTTTTTTTGTTAATAGATAATTTATTTTCGGGGTTTTCTGGGAGGTTAAAATCTGAAAACTGAGACAATTAGTAGTATTTCTGAATAAATCATGCAGAATTCAAGCGCATATTTTTAACACTTCTGTAACTTGTCATGAATTAACTCAAGCTTTTTAGGTTCAAATTTTCTTTTTTAGATTTTTGAGCTAAATTGAATTAATAAACGTCTAGCTACTTTATAATAAAACAGCACAGCACTTCGCCATTAATCTGAGGTTTTGAATCTTATAGGTAAGGGCAGGACTTTATAACTCCAACTATATGAATGAGATATAGCGTCCTATTTTAGTTGTGAAAATCATTTTTTTAACTACACAGGAAACAAAGAGAGGTTCTTTACGAATGATTTAGGAATACTATATAACGACGTATTTAATTTCTGGCGATAATCAAGTGAGGGAACAATATAGGAAGTTAGGCGATCGCTTATATTGTCATGAATATCAAAATATTTATTGACGCTGAAAAATATTCAAAATTAGCCATGAAACCCTATCAACTTACTTACTTAATAAGTAGTTTATTCTTATTGAGTGCGACAGCTTGTTCTCTTGCTAGTACAAAAGGCATAAATAACAACAGTTCAAGTTTGACTCAAGTTGAGTCACGTAGAGATACACAGAAACCATCGACAAAAACAGCCACTATTAATATTGAAGGAGAAAAAACAACTGTTTCTTTAGAACTGTATAGCCACCCACTCTTTACAACCTACTTCCCGAACCAAGATTTTATTCCTGAATCAGTTAGTTCAGGCGAAGGCACTACAGTTCGATTTTATACCAATTTTGGTGGGACAAAAAATGAAGCAGCGTATGTTCAACTCTTCTTTCCAGGTTATGCTAATACACTCAACCAGTTGAAACAAAGTTGGATTGAAGGAGAAAACGGTTTACTTGCATCAAATGGCTGGCGAATTGTTGAGGTTGTGCAAGCAGCTACGCATCCCTGGGCTAAGGAAAAAATCGTCTTTCATCAACCCGAAAAAAATATAACAGGTACTGTATATCTTGGAGAAGTGGCAGGGAATGCGTTCTATGTTGTGACGCATTACCCAGTAGAATACGGAGATGGATTTATGCCCAGAGCTAATATCATTCTGCAAAACTTAGATATCAATTCATTAAATTCAAGCTGAAACTTATGTGAAGGGATGCGCTCAAATCGATAAAATAATTCTTTATCCTGTCTCCTAATACAGTTATGTCCGTCCTCTCTTCTGCACCTTTTTCGCTTGAAGAAATTGCAAACGAAGGTTTAAAACCTGAAGAATACGAAGAAATTGTGCGGCGACTAGGACGCCATCCAAACAAAGCTGAGTTAGGGATGTTTGGCGTCATGTGGTCAGAACATTGTTGCTATAAAAATTCGCGATCGCTCCTTAAACAGTTTCCCACAACAGGCTCGCGTATTCTCGTTGGACCTGGAGAAAATGCGGGTGTCGTAGATTTGGGTGACGGACTGCAACTTGCTTTCAAAATTGAATCGCACAATCACCCTTCAGCGGTTGAACCATTTCAAGGAGCGGCGACAGGCGTTGGCGGTATTCTCCGTGATATTTTTACAATGGGGGCACGTCCGATTGCCTTACTCAACTCGCTGCGGTTTGGTTCGCTAGAAGACGCCAAAACACGACGTTTATTTACCGGTGTTGTCGCAGGTATCAGCCACTATGGTAATTGCGTAGGTGTTCCCACAGTTGGCGGCGAAGTTTATTTCGATTCTGCATACTCAGGAAATCCGTTAGTTAACGTGATGGCATTAGGATTAATGGAAACTGAGGAAATCGTCAAGTCTGGTGCTTCAGGATTAGGAAATCCAGTGCTGTATGTCGGTTCTACCACAGGACGCGATGGAATGGGCGGTGCAAGTTTTGCAAGTGCAGAACTTAGTGATGAATCTGAAAAAGATCGTCCCGCAGTACAAGTCGGCGATCCTTTTCTAGAAAAATCTTTGATTGAAGCTTGTCTAGAAGCGTTTAAAACAGGTGCAGTTGTCGCCGCACAAGATATGGGCGCAGCAGGTATTACCTGTTCAACATCAGAAATGGCGGCGAAAGGTAAAGTCGGAATTGAACTTGATTTAGATAAAATTCCGGTACGCGAAACGGGGATGGTTCCTTATGAATATCTACTTTCCGAATCGCAAGAAAGAATGCTATTTGTTGCCCAAAAAGGTAGAGAACAAGAAGTAATTGCTATTTTTCACCGTTGGGGACTGCACGCGGTCGTTGCTGGTACAGTGATTAGCGAACCGATTGTCCGCATTCTCTTTCAAGGTAAAGTCGCCGCAGAAATTCCCGCAACGGCTTTAGCCGAAAATACACCGATTTATGACCGCCAATTACTCAGCGAACCCCCCGCTTACGCGCGTCAAGCTTGGGAATGGACAAGCGATCGCCTCCCGCCATGCAGTGCATCTGGTATGGAAATCCAAGACAATCACTCTTGGAGTGAGATTCTACTCACCTTATTAGATACACCCACAATTGCCTCGAAACGCTGGGTATATCGCCAGTACGATTATCAAGTCCAAAATAATACTGTACTTCTTCCTGGGGGTGCAGATGCAGCAGTTGTCCGCTTACGCCCTCAAAAACAATCTGCGCCTTCAAACTCAGCAGTCGCCGCTACAGTCGATTGTAACCCGCGTTATGTGTATCTCAATCCTTATGAAGGAGCAAAAGCCGTTGTTGCTGAAGCCGCGCGAAATCTTAGCTGTGTTGGGGCAGAACCTTTAGCCGTCACAGATAATTTAAACTTTGGTAGTCCAGAAAAACCTGTAGGTTATTGGCAATTAGCAGAAGCTTGTCGTGGTTTAGCAGACGCTTGCCGAGAATTTCAAACACCTGTTACAGGTGGTAATGTATCGCTTTACAATGAAACACTGGATTCTTCTGGTAATCCACAACCAATTTATCCGACTCCTGTCGTGGGGATGGTAGGGCTAATTCCTGATTTAACGCAAATTTGCACTCAAGGGTGGAAAACACCAGGCGATATTATTTATCTTCTCGGCTCATCCTTAAAATCGCACATTACTTTGGGTGGTTCTGAGTATCTTGCCACAATTCACGATATGGTTGCTGGATTACCGCCGCAAGTTGATTTTGATTTAGAACGTCAGGTACAAGCAGCTTGTCGCGAAGGAATTCGTCAAGGTTGGATCAATTCGGCGCATGATTGTGCAGAAGGTGGAATTGCGATCGCCCTCGCTGAATCTTGTATCGGTGGTAACTTAGGCGCAAACATTACACTTATCCCCGACACGGATTTGCGCTGGGATGAAATTCTTTTTGGCGAAGGTGGTGCAAGAATTCTTGTTTCTGTCTCGCCAGAACAACAAACGCAGTGGGAATCTTATTTACAACAGCACTCGGCTGCGCATTGGCAAAAAATTGGCTTGGTCGAATCCGACACATTCTTACGAATTTCTACGTCCGATCAGCTATTAATCGAAGTTACAATCGAATTGATGCGCGATCGCTACTGCAATGCAATTCCCAGACGTCTAGATGTCTAGCTCAAGTTTGAGGAGTTTTAAAAATAACCCTGTCCCCTGACCTCTTCTACAATAAGCATTCTTACGCTACTGTGGTAAGAGGAATAGTTAACGATTTATTAAGCTCAGTTAAACATTCTGAAATTTCAGCTAGAGACCAACTTTACTGAACCAACATCCCGCTCAGGAGCAAAGCAGCAGCATGATTCCCAACCATTCCCGTATATTGCCCAACGCCGAAGCAGTAGATATCGATGGCGTAGCGCGTCCTGATAAACCTGAAGAAGCCTGTGGCGTTTTTGGTGTTTATGCACCAGGGGAAGATGTTGCCAAACTCACTTACTTTGGTTTGTATGCGCTCCAGCATCGCGGTCAAGAATCAGCAGGGATTGCGACCTTTGTCGGGGATAAAGTTTACTTGCATAAAGAAATGGGATTAGTTTCCCAAGTCTTTAACGAATCAATTTTACAAGAATTACCTGGTGATATTGCCGTAGGACATACTCGCTATTCCACCACAGGATCGAGCCGCGTTGTTAACGCCCAGCCTGCTGTCGTCCCCACGCGTTTAGGTTCGCTTGCTTTATCACACAATGGCAATTTAGTCAATACGGTGCAACTGCGCGAAGAACTACAAAAAGCACACTGTAACTTAGTTACCACCACCGATTCAGAATTAATCGCGTTGGCGATCGCCGATGAAGTCAACAGTGGTAAAGCCTGGTTAGAAGGTGCGATCGCGGCTTTTCAACGCTGTCAAGGTGCATTTAGCTTAGTCATTGGTACTCCAGCGGGTGTGATGGGTGCGCGCGATCCAAATGGCATTCGCCCCTTAGTGATTGGGACTCTTCCTGACAATCCGCAACGCTACGTATTAGCTTCCGAAACTTGTGGTTTAGACATTATTGGAGCAGATTATCTCCGCGATGTCGAACCAGGGGAGTTAGTCTGGATTACCGAAGCAGGACTCGCTTCATTTCATTGGGCGCAACAGCCACAACGCAAGCTGTGTATTTTTGAGATGATCTATTTTGCCCGACCTGATAGCGTGATGCACGATGAAAGTTTGTATACCTATCGCCTGCGTTTAGGAAGACAACTTGCCCAAGAATCTCCTGCTAAAGCAGATATTGTCATTGGTGTTCCTGATTCAGGTATCCCTGCTGCAATTGGTTTTGCCCAAGCATCGGGAATTCCTTATGCTGAAGGACTCATCAAAAACCGTTACGTTGGACGCACCTTTATTCAACCAACACAAATGATGCGTGAATCAGGTTTACGCATGAAACTTAATCCTCTCAAAGATGTCCTCGCAGGCAAAAAAATAATTATTGTAGATGACTCAATTGTTCGCGGGACAACAAGCCGCAAACTCGTTCGTACACTGCGCGATGCAGGGGCGATTGAAGTGCATATGCGCGTCTCTTCACCTCCAGTTACTCACCCTTGTTTCTACGGTATTGATACAGATAGCCAAGACCAATTGATTGCTGCAACTAAATCTGTAGCTGAAATTGCTGCCCAAATTGAAGTTGATTCTTTAGCGTATCTCACTCAAGAAGGAATGCTGAAAGTTACTCGAGAAGATACAGATACTTTCTGTACTGCTTGCTTCAATGGCGACTATCCAATTACTGTACCTGAAACTGTCAAGCGCTCCAAACTCATGCTCGAAAAAGTTGTCGTTTAACTTACTAAATGTGGCTGCTGATTTTAGATAGAGCCGCAGCCCTTTGCACTAAATGCATTAATAAAAAGCTTGGTCGAAGGTAATAACCCACCCACAATTCGACACCGCCTAAGCCAACAGAAAAGCCTAAAACATAATCACTGACTAATCCAACACCCAAAAAGGACAAAATACCAAGCCGCACGGGAATGCAAGTATCTTGAAGCCCATATAGTGCACCCAAAGCTGTCTTTTGTAGTCCATCAAAAACGTGACTGATCGCAACAACGCTGAGCATAGGAATAACAAGTTGCAGTAGTTTGGCATTCTCAGGATTGCGAATATCTATATACAACCCGACGACTTGCTGACGAACGAAAGATTAGTAGGGCGATCGCAACTAGTATTGTCCCCCTATGACAATGCCAGAACTCACAAATCCTGCCCGTCTTATACCTTCAAGGTTTTGCCACCCTAACCACTGACCAACACGCGCCGTAGTGGCAAACGACATTTCTATTTGATGCGCCGCTAGCACATCGGTTCCCATCAGATACGTCATTATCAATACCAAGCCATACTTGAAGGTGATGGAAACTCCAATCGGCACACCGACAAAGAGCAATTCTCGCAGTAAGTTTAATCGAAGCTGACACCACTTCTGAAACAAGCGGTAGATTCTTAGCTGTGGATGCATGTTTGAACAAGTAAACAACCAACACCAAAAACATTCCCTACCACGATAGAGTGCTAGCTAATGCCAACCCTGCTAACTCCATACGCGAAAAACCAAATTTACCAAAACCCAAAACGTAGTTGCCCGCTATATTAAAAAGCGTTCCTCCTATCACAATAAATATGATAGGACGAGCTTGTGACAATCCAGAGATAACTCCTCTGAGCATGGCAAAGCCAACCGCAGGAAACAATCACCAAAGCATGACATTGAGCTTAGCGGGTGACAAAGTGGTTCTAAAGCATCAAGGACAAAGGTTTGGGAGCTTAACGGGTGACAACATAGCTAGAGAGCTTGCTGGATCAGGGATAGGGCAAGAAAACCACGCTGAAAATAAAGCCGTTTATAGAGCTTAGAGGGCAATCAGGCGGAGAACCCAATCCGCCCAGAAGGTCATGCCACATTGCCATCGTTGTCCATACAGTCCCAGACTAAAGTCGCTCTGCCGTAGTGTCTTGTCTTGGTGTTCTTGGCTACGACCAGCATACGTGTCGATGTTGAATTTTCTCATCCACTGCTGCATAAGACGTCGTGATAAAACTTGGGCATTCCTGGCTTAAAGCCTAAGTCTTTGAGAACTTGATAGTCTTGCTCAGAGGAGACTTGGAAATTCTTCTTCTGTCTCAGTGCAAAGGAGATGCCTCGTCTTGTTAGCCACTGAGCCACGAGTTTAGGACTATGTAACTCTCGGTCTCCTAGTACTAAAACCCGAAAGTTGCGTGCGAAACACAAGTAGCACCGTTTTGAGCAGTCGTTGTTGCGTCTTGAGATCGCTATTTCCCACCTCCTCTAAAACCTCCCACTTGTGGCAGGGCTGATTCATTGACAGAAGGAAAAAAGCCTTTGGACATCATGCGCCAGTTGTCGAATCGCAGCGGTCAGCGAGGCGAACCAGTGCGGGCGCCACAAGTTAAGAGCATAATGTGCGGAGGACACGCCAAGACCTGCACACAATGGTGTGCTGTCCTCCTGGAGAACCAGTTTCTTCAGTCCCTGGGGGATGCAAGGGGCAAATCATACTTCTGTTCAGCACCGATATTCTGGAAAATCTCCTAAAGCGTAGTTATCTAAGCCACAATGGAGAGAACCTCTATTGAGGAGTAGGTATGTCAAAAGAGAAGAAAGGCAACAGAGAAGCCAAAAAGCCCAAGGTAAAATCTGATGGCACAAAGAAGCAGAAAAAAGATCCAAATAGGCATGATGGGCTAGCAGGGAAATAAGTCATAGTTCTTTCCGTTGTTCCTTAATTACCCAAATATGCCTCTGATTTAAAAATCGGGGGCAGGTTTTAAATACTTAATTTGAGAATTTGGTGGCACGCACCAAGTAGAGTGCTGGAGAAAGTTTTAGTTTGCTAAATCAACTAAAGCGTCCCACTGAAAGCGGATAACACGTAAGACTGAATTGCGATAATGCTCGGATGTAAATACCGAGAGCGTGACTTTGTTTTGATTACTTTCTAGAATATGTTTTACTGTGCAGATCTGCTTTTTATTATTGCAGTAGGCAACAATGCGATCACCAGCCTTGATATTCAACGCTTTAATTTTCAAGTAATTCTCGACTTTAGACAAGGAAATAGCTGAGCTAAAGATATATCTTGCTACGCTCTATTTACCCAGCAAATTTATTATTGATCTTATCACATAATCGAAAGAAACATCTCTTTTATCAGATTCGGTATTTTTCTGTCAAGGTAGTTTATACTTAAATTAATAACAAGAGGTCATTAAAATGAAAGCTTTGTTAAAAAGCTCAATGCAATCCCCAGTTCGATTTATCGCTGGAGATAGCTTAAGGAAGACTTCGATAGCAATTGAACAATCCATGAATAGCGCGCATATTTGCCCTTGCTGTTCAGATACTTTACTGTGTCACATACGCTTAGGAAAACTTTACTGGCGTTGTAGCCACTGTTATCAAGAAATGCCTGTTTAGACAACGATTGCAAGCATTGACACCTACATTCTAACTGAGGGAGGATGTCAAGGCAACCGGTTATGTCAAAATATACCAAAGCTACGCCGAGGTCTTATGAAAGCGTTATTGCTTTATCCTCAGTTTCCCCAGTCGTTTTGGTCTTATGATCGCTTCATGGAAATCGCAGGACTCAAAGCGGTCATTCCACCACTCGGAATCATTACAGTCGCAGCACTGCTACCGCAAGACTGGGAAGTTAGATTTTGCGATCGCAACGTCAATCATGAAACTGAAGCTGATTGGAAGTGGTGCGATCTGGTCATTATTTCGGCGATGTTAGTGCAGAAGCCGGATTTTCTTGCCCTCATTCAAAAAGCAGTGCGATTAGGCAAAAAAGTCGCTGTTGGTGGACCTTATCCGACATCTGTTCCGCAAGACGCGCTTGACGCTGGCGCGCATTATCTAATTCTAGACGAAGGGGAAATGACGGTTCCCCAATTTCTCGAAGCGCTGACGCAAGGCAAAGCACAGGGAATCTTTCGCTCGATTGAAAAACCAGACGTTACCCTTAGCCCAATGCCGCGCTTTGATTTGCTACAGCGGGATGCTTACTTCATGATGGCGATTCAATTTTCTCGCGGTTGTCCGTTCAACTGCGAGTTTTGCGACATTATCTCGCTTTATGGTCGCAAACCACGTACCAAGGAACCAAACCAGACCATAGCAGAATTACAAGCGCTTTATGATTTAGGCTGGCGCGGGTCACTCTTTATTGTTGACGACAACTTTATTGGCAATCAGCGTAATGTCAAACGCTTTTTACGCGAATTGATTCCTTGGGTAAAGCAGCACAACTATCCATTCACCTTTATGACCGAAGCGTCGGTGAATTTAGCAGAAGATGATGAATTACTCCATCTCATGAGTGAAGCAGGCTTCTATGCAGTTTTTCTTGGTATTGAAACACCCGATCAAGATAGTCTGCAAGTGACGCGTAAACTGCAAAATACTCGCAATCCACTAGTCGAAGCTTGTCGCAAAATTAATCAAGCAGGTATGCTGATTTATGCAGGGTTTATCCTTGGCTTTGATGGAGAACGTTCGGGTGCAGGTCAACGAATACAAGCATTTGTTGAACAAACAGGTATTCCTCAACCTATGTTAGGTATTTTGCAAGCATTACCTAATACTGCGTTGTGGAACCGACTTCAGCAAGAGCAACGTTTAATTGCGGATAATGGTATGACTCCTGTAGGGGATCAGAATAACTTGATGAATTTTGTCCCTACTCGCCCTATCGGTGAAATTGCGAAAGAGTATACCGAAGGCTTTTGGACATTGTATGACCCTGCGAATTATCTCAGACGCTGTTTGCAGCAATGTCTCAGTATCGGTTCAGTTACAGGGCGGAAGCAGACAATGCAATTTCCTTCTGGTAAGGGGTTGCGACTTGTTGCCCAGGTGTTGTGGCATCAGGGCATACGGCGTTCTGAAATTAGGATGCAGTTTTGGCAGCAACTCTGGATAATTCTACGCAGAAAACCGCAAGTTCTCAATATGTATTTAGGTTTATGTGCTGCTGGAGAGCATTTTTGGGAGTATCGCGTTTTAGCCAGAGAACGGATTACTCAACAATTAGGCTACGATCCATTACAATCTGCACTACCTGAGCAAAAACCAGTGTTAGTCAATACTTAAGCTTCCGTAGATTCATATAAGTGTGGGATAGCAAATACTAGATCTACTATCCCACAAATTAATATTGCCTATCGCAGCGTTTACTTATCCAGGTGCTTATGCAGGAAGTAACACTGTGTCAATGACATGGATAACACCATTATCAGCAGCTACATCTGGTGTTACAACTGTGGCATCATTTACCTTAACGCCATTAGAAGCATCAATTTTTACATCTGAGCCTTCAACTGTGGTAGCTGACTTCAGCTTGACAACATCAGCAGCCATTACCTTGCCTGAAACGACATGATAAGTTAGGATTTTCTTAAGCTTTGGAATATCCTTCAGTAGTGCATCTACCGTACCTTCAGGAAGCTTAGCAAAAGCTTCATCTGTGGGTGCAAAGACAGTGAATGGACCCTTACCTTTTAAAGTATCGACTAAATTAGCAGCTTTGATTGCAGCAACTAGGGTATCAAACGAACCAGCCTTAACGGCAGTATCAACAATGTCAGCCAAGTGTGTTACCTAGTTTTGTGTAATCTATTAACAATTATAAACTACTTTCTTAGAAATCGCATTGATCTCAATGTTTTATAGTTATTCCTGCAATATAGTTTTAGAAACAATCCGCGTTTTCTTGCGATCGCTTTGTGAAAGTTCTTCTCCGGCTTGTAATCGCGTTGCAGAGGTTTGTAACACAGTCGCCGCGCCTTTGTCGCCCATTTGTAATGCGGTTTTGGCTGCGGTTTGTAGCATTGTGGCTGCGCCTGCGCGATCGCCTTGTTGAAGTTTTGTCTCAGCGAGTTGCGTTTGGCGATATTTTGCTAATGCCAAGATGTGAGTTTGGACTTGTGAATTAATTGCGGGTTGATAAGCGCGAGTGACGTTAGCGATAACAGGGATTGTTTCTGAAAGTAATCCTGTGCGATTCATGCCAGGATCGTCGTAGCGGACTTGTAACTGGGCGATCGCGCTTCTACCTTCGGGTAATTGTCCGATATACAAGTTTGCCAAGACAACCCGCTGTACTTTCATCAAATCTCCTAAACGCACCGCAAAACGTCCATCAGCTTCTTGTTGAACTGGTAACTCAATTGTATCTGGTGCAACTTGGGCAATCGGTTTGAGTTCAGCAAGGCGCACTTTTGGTATCAGTGAAAATAGCAAATAAGCATTAGTCAATCCCACTGTCGAGATGCGGTTAAATAAACGGCTAAACTCATCAATAGCTTGTTCAGGTTGCTCAATATAAGATAAAGTGCCACCTCCCGCATCTGCAATTTGCTCTAGAATATCTTGATTCCAGTGATCGCCAAAACCCAAAGCATTTAGTGTTAAATTGTAACTTGCCGCAAGTTCGGCAAATTTAAGACAGCGTTGGTTGTCGCCGTGTTCGTTTTCACCATCAGTTAATAAAAACGCTTGGGAAACAGTCTCTTTTTTACCCTTAGCAAGTTCTTCAATTCCTAATCGCATTCCATCATCAATTGCAGTTCCTCCTGCTGCTGAGAGACGATTGATTTGGCGCTTGATACTTTCAGGATCGTCAACAATTTGACTGGGAATCAAAACTTTGGCACGGTGATCGAACACGACAACGCTTAAGCGATCTACTCCAGGGGTAAGGCGATCAACAAGTCCATTTGCTGCTTGTTTTACAGTTTCGAGGGGATGTCCTTTCATCGAACCGCTGTGGTCGAGAATCAGACAAAGATTGAGTGGTATACTGCGATCAAACTCAAAGTCAGTTTGCGTATCCGCAGCGATCGCGATCGCTAACTGCCGTTGACTGTTGGCTTGCGTTGCATCTAAATTAGCATCATTGAGCGCCGGTTGGATAAAGACTTTCATAACTTTAGATTCCTATTTGCTGTGCAAGGTAATAGGGATTTGGTAATGGGTAATCGGTAACAAAGATTTTCTCAACAATTCCCAATTAGCAATAACCAGTTACCATCTTTAAAACGACGTTTATTTTACGAATTACTGATATAAACAGTTATAACTAATACTCAGAATATCCTACGCTTGGAATTGTCCACAGGCTTAATGTGTACTGATAGCGAGTAAACCGTACTCCTGCTTCGTTTCAGCACACGTTAGGATGTACTAAAGATAAAAGCTATATTTTAGGCAATTAATTGTCTATGGAATCACCCATCAAGGCTGTTCAAGCGCCCTATTATGGCGATAACTTCTACCGTACACCGCCCCCCGACTTACCTTCGCTGCTACTTAAGGAACGAATCGTTTACTTAGGGATGCCTTTAGTTCCTGCGGTAACGGAATTACTCATTGCTGAACTACTATACCTACAGTCAGAAGATCCCGACAAGCCGATTCGAGTTTACATCAACTCGACAGGTACTTCAGGTTACAGTGGCGAACTTGTTGGCTTTGAAACCGAAGCTTTTGCGATCTATGACACGATGAAGTACATCAAGCCCCCAATCCATACTATTTGTATTGGAATGGCGATGGGGATGTCTGCGATGTTACTCAGTGCGGGAACAAAAGGCTGTCGCGCTAGCTTACCTCATGCGACGATCGTACTGCATCAACCCAAGAGCTATGCTCAAGGTCAAGCAAGTGATATTCAAATTCGCGCCAAAGAAGTGCTAGCGAATAAAGCTGCAATGCTCGACATCTTAGCAAGCACGACTGGTCAAGCCCGCGAAAAAATCGAAAAAGATATGGATCGGATATTCTATATATCTCCTGAACACGCCGTAGAGTACGGTTTAATTGATCGCGTGTTGACAAAAGAAGACCTCGCGAGTCCGCAACTACCCGCAGGAGTTATTTAGTAATTCGTAGCTAGTGGCTAGTTTTGAATTTTGAGTCCTCAAAACTCTCTCAAACTCAAAACTTAAAACTCAAAACTCTCTATACTAAACTTGGAGTGTACTATGCCAATTGGCGTTCCTAAAGTCCCCTATCGAATGCCAGGGGAAGCTTATACACAGTGGATTGATATCTACAATCGCCTCTACCGTGAACGTATTATTTTCTTAGGTAGAGATGTCGATGACGAAATTGCTAACCAAATCATCGCGGTCATGTTGTATCTGGATTCCGAAGATCCAGGTAAGGATATTTACCTTTACATCAACTCGCCTGGTGGGATGGTAACATCGGGTATGGCAATTTACGACACAATGCAACACATCAAATCAGATGTCGTGACAATTTGCGTCGGTTTAGCCGCCTCGATGGGATCTTTCTTGCTAGCAGCGGGAACCAAAGGTAAGCGACTCGCATTACCCCATTCGCGCATCATGATTCACCAACCTTCGGGTGGAACTCGTGGACAAGCAACCGATATCGAAATCGAAGCCCGCGAAATTCTCCGCATTCGTCACCAGTTGAACCAAATTTATGCAGAGAATACTGGTCAGCCCTTGGAAAAAATCGAAAAAGACATGGATCGTGACTTTTTCATGTCGGCTGAAGAAGCGAAGCAATACGGTTTGATTGATAAAGTGATTGAAGAAAGACCGTAGAAGTTAGCCATTAGTGAGTAGCTTCTTACTAATGGCTAATCGTTAATCGTGATGAAAATGACAGGTTATTACCAAGTATTAGGATTAACGGCGGAAGCAACGCTTGAGGAAATCAAAGCAGCTTACCGTAAATTAGTGCAGCAGTATCACCCTGATATTAATCCTGGAGATCAGCAAGCTAGGGAGAGATTTATTGCGATTACAGAGGCTTATAAGAAATTACTTGATTCCGTACAATCAAAGCAGGCGCTACAACAAAATAAAACTGAAAAGCAACCGTCAGTACAACGAAAGCCACCCGCAACAAAAGTTACTCGCAAAGATACCTCTCCCTATATACCCCCGCTATCTGCGTTTGAATTTCAGGTGAAGTGGAATTCCTACCGAGAATTGCAGAAATTGTGGAAAAATAATAGATTTACACAAGCGATCGCACTCGCCGAAACCCTCGCCCAAAAACTACCGCAAGATCCGGAAGTCAGATCGTGGCTAGCAAGCAGTTATCAACGCAGGGGACGACAACTCATCGGCGATCGCCAACTCGAAACCGCGCGAATTTATCTGAAAAAAGCCTTGAAGACTGATCCGCATAACCGTTCATTATGGTCGGAAGTTGAACGCGATTTTCGCCGTATGGAAAAAATTTTTAGATAAATATACCCTCGACAAAAACGAGGGCTGTTGAAGTTTATTCTAGTGACTTAATAATTTCAATTGCCTGCTGATACAAGTCCACTTTTCCTTGTTGAATTAGCAAGTCTTTGGCTGTGCGTAAATCGCTTAAAGCACCTTGGTTATCATCTGATCTATACAGTAAGATACCTCGATAATAGTGAGCTTCAGCATGATTGGGATTGAGTTGTATTGCCTTAGTGTAATCGGCGATCGCTTTTTGCTGATCTCCCAATTCGTCATAAAGAACTCCTCGGTTATAGTAAGCGATCGCGTAGTTTGGTGCTAATCGAATTGCAGTATCATAATCCGCAAGTGCTGCTTGTAAATCTCCAGCTTGACGACGCGCGATACCTTGGTTGTTGTAAGCAATGGCTTGATCGATATCCATTTCATCTGCTTTGTTCGCAGATATACTACGGCGTAACCCTTGACTTAACGCAGTCTCATAATCTGCAAGTGCGTTTGGTGTTCCAGATTGACGACGCGCGACACCTCGATTATTGTAAGCAACAGGTGAAGGAGGATTCGAGCGAATCGGAAAATCTTCTAAACTCACTGGTTTGCTTGCCATATCGTTGCGAGGAACTCCTCGGTTAGTGTAGATTCTTGCCAATTGCGGATTGAGTTGCAAAGCTTGTTGATAATCTGCTGCTGCGCCTTGGGTATCGCCCACATCTTCACGCGCCATACCCCGCTTGTAGTATGCTTCGGCGTAATTAGGCTTCAAGCTAATAAAGTGATTGTAGTCTTCAATAGCACCTTGCTTATCTCCTAAATAGAAACGCGCATCACCACGTTTGTAGTATGCTTCTGCGTGGTTGGAATGCGATCGCAAGAATATCGTGTAATCGGTAACAGCTGCGCGATATTTTCCTAGTTCTAAACGCGCATCACCACGCTTGTAGTATGCTCTAGCATGACGCGGATTAAAGTGAAGAAATTTGCTGTAATCTGATTCTGCTTGTTCGTATTTCTTTAAAGCCTGATAAGCATCGCCACGAGCATAGTAAACTTCGATCAAATCTGGATTCAGCTTTTCAACGGCATCATAATCAGCAACCGCTCCTTGATAATCAGTGAGATGGTAGCGTAAATTCCCTCGATAATAGTACACTTGTGCGTCACCAGGATTTAACCGTAAGGCTTCGTTGTAATCTTGAGCAGCGAGTTGGTGTCGATTTAATTTTGCTTGAGCAACACCTCGATGAGTATAGGCTAGGGCGTAGTTAGGATCGATATAGTTAGGATCGATGCGGATTGCTTGAGTGTAGTCAGCGATCGCCTGGGTGTAGTGTTCAACTGCTTGCGAGTAGTTTTTATTTGTAAGCTTCGTTTCAGCAATTTCAGCGCGAATTGTAGCGCGGTCGAGAAATGCTTTAGCACCGTAGCGATGACGAACAAATAAATCAGGATCGCGCTTTAACACTTGTTCATAATCTGCAAGTTTTCGTTGCTGATAACCCAAAGCTGAGTAAGCAGTTCCTCGGTTGTAATAAACTTCTGCATAATTAGGATTCAAACGCAGTGCTTGATCGTAGTCTGCGAGTGCTTGCTGATAGTTTTTTAATTGATGGAATAGTGACGCTCGATAAAAGTAAACTGAGGCATTGTTAGGGTAATAGCGCAAATACTCTCCATAATCAGCGATCGCACCTTGTTTGTCGCGTAGGCGATCGCGCACAATTGCTCGATTATAATAAACTGCGGCGTAGTCAGGCGAAAGACGAATTGCCGAATTGTAATCTGCGAGTGCGGCGTTATGGTTTCCTAACTTATGATAAATACTGCCACGATGATAATAGGATACAGCGTAACGAGGAGCAAGCTGAATAACTTGAGTGTAATCGGCGATCGCCCCTTGTGCATCTCGCTGCTGCCAACGCACAACACCTCGGTTATGGTAAGCTGCGGTACACGAAGGATTAAGGCGAATTGCTTGGCTGTAATCTTCTATTGCACCTTTATGATCTCTCATTGCGAAGCGTAGTTCACCACGCCTTACCCATGCTGGTGCATACTCAGGATTAAGTTTGATAAATGCATTCGTATCCTTTAACGCGGTATAAAGATTTTGGCGATCGTGCTTAATTGTGGAAATATGACAAGATTGACTTAATAATTTACTCAGGCTTGAATCAGGTAACGCTAAAGTACTGCCTGAGTGCCCTGTTACGATAGTTACTGCACCAATTATTCCTAGTGGTATTCGCCAGTGAGTTAGCATAAACTTTTTATGAATTCAAGGTTTCTATTGTTATTCCCTAAAAACCTAGTTTGCTAACATTTCTTAATTATTCGACTGGTATGATAAATGTTTTTAGCGGCTGTCGTTAATCACAGTAATATCAACGGTAGCATTCTAAACTAAAGTTATTATTAATACTGATTATGTCTAACAATAAAATTCAGGTAACAGTTAAATTATTTGCTGCATATCAAGAAGCTTATGGCACGTCAGAGTTGATACTAGAATTTCCGCAAGGTACACCCGTAATTGAAGTACGCGATCGCCTCATTCAAGAACACCCTGAACTTAGCCAGTGGCGTGATATCACTCGGTTTGGAGTAAACCTTCAATTTGTCGAACCAGAAACTCTTCTCAATGATGGTGATGAGGTAGTGTTGATTCCGCCAGTCAGTGGGGGTTAATTTATCAAGTAAGCAAGAATCATTAAACATTTGAATACTTTTATTGCAGAATGTAGCAAAATTTATAGAAAGCGTTATCTTTTACGAGCTAGGTTTTAATCTGCTATTAGGAAAAAGCTTGTTGAGGATAGACTTCAATAATTTGTAGTTGATTATACATTTGATTCGCTAATAACTCTTACTAGGAATAACGAACGATGAAAATTAAGCCATTAATGTTCATTCTCAGTATTTGCATTGCAACTTTAGTGGCTTTCTTCTTTCCAGAGTCCGTACAAGCCAAAGACTGTACTTTGCGGATAATCGGCTGGGAAGGTTACATGGATCAATCGTTTGCTAAGCCGTTTGAACAAAAGTATGGGTGCAAAGTTGTTGCTACCTATGCAGGTTCTTCAGATGAAATGTACGCCAAAATCAAAGCGAGTAAAGGGAAAACTTATGATTTAGTCACCGCATCAGGAGACTTGACAAAAAGATTATATGATGCTGGCTTAGTTGAACCACTAGACTTATCCAAAGTACCAAATTATCAAGACCTACTACCAACTTTTCAAAAACCACCTTACAACACTTTTGACGGTCAACCTTACGGTGTTTCTATTGCGTGGGGACCAGATTTTCTAATTTACGATAAAACAGTTATTAAATCAGAACCACAAACTTGGAAAATTCTCTACGAACCGCAATACAAAGGTAAAGTTTCACTACCCGACTACCCAATTTTTAACGCAGATATTGCGCTTTGGAATGGGTATCCTAATATTTTTGAACTCAGTCAAGAAAAGTTAGAAAAAGAGATTAAACCCAAGCTTTTCCCACTACGTCCGCAAGTGCGTAAATTTTGGAATAGCCAAGGCGAACTCGCCCAATTATTCTTAAATAAAGAAATAGCATTAGCCTGGGGATGGCCCGTTGCGATTGAAGAACTCAAACGTGCCAATTTTCCTGTCGCTGCAACAATTCCGCAAGAAGGAACAACCGGTTGGAGTGACTCATGGATGATGATTAAAAACTCTTACAATCAAGACGTAGCCTACGCTTGGATGGACTATATGCTAACCGGTGCAGCCCAAAAACAAATGACCGAAATTACAGGCTACTGGCCAGTTTCCAGCCAAATTTTACCACTCTTGACCGCCGAACAACAAGCAGAATTACATCTCGACGACGTAGCCAATTTCTACAGCAAAATACACTTTTGGGAAACAGTTTCCAACTACGACAACTGGGTAGCACTGTGGAACGAATTCCGAGGACAATAACTAGAGGTTAGGAGTCAGGGTTCAGAGGTTAGGGTAAAAACATAAGGTAAATTTATTATCCCTTTGTACCTCTTTTCTCTGCATCCTCTGTGCCTAGTAAGGTTTGTTCAAAACTCTTTCTCAATGGCAACATCAACCCTTATCAAACAACAGCAAAAAAAAACACTCCCTACAGGATTTTGGGCAAGCTTTCTGCCACCATCATTGTGGATGTTGGGCTTCTACTTTATTCCCATAGTAGTCTTACTTAGTTACGCTTTCATGCAGCACGAATACGTGCAAATTATTCCTAAATTCACTTGGGAAAACTTCATTCAAATTATTAGTAATCCAGGCTATCGTAATACACTATTTCGTACAATATATATTGCAACAATTGTCACAGTCATTAACGCATTATTAGCCTTTCCAGTAGCTTACTATCTGGCACTATATGCAGAAAAATATAAACAACTGCTAACACTATTAATTTTATTACCCTTATGGTCAAGCTACTTAGTACGAGTATTTGCGTGGCGGATTATTTTAGGTTACAACGGAGTTCTTAACAGCTTTTTAATTTCACTAGGAATATTTACAGAACCGTCTTCTTTATTTCTCTACAATCAATTTTCGATGGTAGTAACGCTGTGTTATGTATGGCTACCGTTTATGATTTTGCCGTTAGTTACCGCCTTAGAAAGATTACCCAGAAATTTACTCGAAGCATCAGCAGATTTAGGTGCAAATCCTTGGGATACCTTTCGCAAAGTGACATTTCCTTTGGTATTACCTGGATTGTTAGCAGGAGGAGTTTCAGTTTTTAGCTTAACCGTAGGAGACTACATCACCGCTTCATTAGTTGGTGGTGCGGGAGATATTTTAGTAGGAAATATTGTTGCTAGTCAGTTTGGCGTAGCGGATAATTGGCCTTTAGGTGCGGCGTTTGCACTGATAATTTTACTAATGTTATTTGGGTTAATGACAATTCTCTCGCGTCAAGGTCTGCTGGAAAATCTATGAAACAGCTTTTGGGTGGATTCACAATTCTAGTTTACGCATTTATGTATCTACCTATTTTGGTGATAGTTGTTTTTAGCTTCAGTCAGGGAAGGGTTTTAGCATTACCCATTCAAGGTTGGACTGTGGATTGGTACAGTGCAGCTTTAGCAGATGATCGCTTACAAGCAGGTTTATTTAATAGTGTACGAGTTGCGATCGCCGCGACATCCATCGCCGCCATCTTGGGAACCCTCGCAGCTTTAGCTGTACAAAAATATCAATTTTTTGGTAAAAGTGTCTTTCGTACCGCCGCTGTATTACCGATTATCCTACCTGGAATTATCACTGGTGTGGCTATGTTGAGTTTCTTCTCGACATTAGATTTACCACTGGGACTTTTAAGTGTGATTATCGGTCACACCACCTTTGGTTTTCCAGTCGTTTTTAATACCATCGCCGCGCGAATTTCGCAGCTACCCCGCAGTTTAGAAGAAGCTGCTGCTGATTTAGGCGCACCACCCTGGGAAACATTTTGGAAAGTAGTGTTTCCAGGAATACGTTCAGCATTGATTTCCGCGACACTTCTAGCATTTACCTTAAGCTTTGATGAAATCATTGTCACAATTTTTCTCACAGGTCAAGACAATACTTTACCAATGGAAATTTGGGCGAGGTTGCGTTTTGGAATTACACCCGAAATCAACGCTACAGTGACATTAATTCTTTTGTTTTCGATTTGTTTGGTGTTGTTAAGTCAAAAATTTGTCCGCGAGTAGGATACTTGCTATGGAACAGTACAAGATGATCATCAATGGCGAAGCAGTAGCAGCCGTCAGCGCGGATTGGGAAACCGTGATTAACCCCGCAACTGAAGATGGAATCGCCGAAGTTCCCCAAGCTGATTATACAGATGTCGATAATGCGGTTACTGCCGCAAAATCTGCTTTTACAAGTTGGTCGCAATTAAGCCCAGCAGAACGCAGTACATTAATCTATAAACTCGCCGACGCTTTAGAAGCAAAAACCGATCGACTTACGGAAATAGAAAGTCTCAGCGCCGGTAAACCGATGAAACTTGTCGCCAATGGTGACGTTCCTTTTGCCATTGATAATATCCGTTACTTTGCTGGTCAAGCAAGAGTAATTGAAGGAATTGCCACAAAAGAATTTGTTTCAGGTTACACTTCTACAATCCGCCGCGAACCTGTGGGAGTTGTTGCCTCAATCGCACCGTGGAATTATCCGATTATGATGGCAGCGTGGAAAATTGCCCCTGCGATCGCCGCTGGAAACACTGTTGTGATTAAACCTGCACCGCAGACACCATTAACGACTTTGATGTTGGCACAAACCGCGTTAGAAGTCGGCTTTCCTCCTGGTGTGATTAATGTTGTCACAGGTGGTGCGAGTGTGGGAGAACCATTAATATCGCATCCTGATGTGCGGATGGTGTCGTTTACAGGTTCGACGCGTACCGGAAAACGCATTATGGAACTCGCCGCCCAAAAAGTGACGCGGGTACATTTAGAACTTGGTGGTAAAGCACCGTTGATTGTCTTTGCAGATGCGGATATCGCCGCTGCTGCGCAAGGTGCAGTTGTGGGCGCTTATGTGAATACTGGTCAAGATTGTACTGCTGCGACGCGGATTTTAGTCGAGCGATCGCGTTACCAAGAATTCCTCGCTGCATTTACTGAGTTGGCGCAACAGGTGCGTTTAGGCACACCACAAGCCGAAACTACCGATATGGGACCATTAATTTCTGCGGATCAAAGACAGCGTGTTCATGGTTTTGTCGAACGTGCCAAAAATGATAGTGTTTCTCTCAAATTAGGTGGAGAAATACCCGATGGTAAAGGCTTTTTCTACCAACCAACAATCTTTTGTGATGCACCAACTCAGAGTGAAATTATGCAAGAAGAAGTATTTGGTCCTGTAGTGGTTGTTAATCCCATTGATTCGGAACAAGAAGCGATCGCTGTTGCTAATGATGTCAAATACGGTTTAGCTGCATCAGTCTGGACAAAAGATATCATTAAAGCTTGGCGCGTCGCTAGTGCCTTAGAATTTGGCACAGTTTGGATTAACGATCACTTACCTTTAGCCTCGGAAATGCCTCACGGTGGTTTTAAAGAATCTGGTTTTGGCAAAGACTTATCACGCTACGCCATGGAGGAATACACCATTGCCAAACACATTATGTTCGATCTCAGTGGAGATGTGAAAAAGCCCTGGCACTTCACTGCATTTGGTGATGCCGAATAACGAATCTTGCACCCTCATTTTAGGAATCCCAACCACTCATAGTCCCCACTTGTGGGGGATTTAGGGGCACTCAGAGTTCAGAGGTTAGGGGTCAGGGGTGAAAGTCAGAGTAATGGTTCTGAAACTCTATAATGTCCTAACTATACTGACCATTGCTACAAATTTGAGCCGGAGGACTTACTGTAGCCCCATAGACAAAATAAATGAAATCAGCAGTCCAACTAGAACAAGTTAGCAAGACATACGATACAGTACAAGCCGTCAAAGAAGTCACTCTCACAGTCAACCAAGGTGAATTTTTCACGCTTCTTGGCGCTTCCGGTTGTGGGAAAACGACGCTTTTGCGGCTGATTGGTGGCTTTGAAATCCCCAATAGTGGCAAAATTTGGATTGGCAATCAAGATGTTAGCCGTTTACCTGCATATCGCCGTAACGTGCATACTGTATTTCAAGACTACGCCTTGTTTCCGCATTTATCAGTGTTTGAAAATGTCGGCTTTTCCCTACAAGTTAAACGCTTGTCGCGTGACGAAGTTCATACACGAGTCACCGACGCACTCAAATTAGTTCAACTATTGGAAATGCGCGATCGCCTTCCTTCCCAACTTTCTGGAGGACAACGCCAACGCGTTGCGATCGCCCGCGCGATTGTCGATCATCCTGATGTGTTGTTGTTAGATGAACCATTATCTGCTTTGGATGCTAAAATCCGCGTTGAACTACGCGAGGAATTAAAACACCTCCAGCGCCAAACTGGAATTAGCTTCGTCTACGTGACGCACGACCAAGAAGAAGCATTAGCCTTATCTGATCGCATCGCCGTACTACACAATGGCGAACTTTTACAAATAGGGACACCTCTAGCAGTTTATGAGCATCCTGTCAACCTTTACGTCGCAGAATTTATCGGTCGTGCTAACTTTTTAGCAGGAGTTCTCGTACAAGTTAATGGTAAGCAAGGTCAAATAAAAATCGACGACCAAGTGGTTACAGGTACTCTAGCCGCAGAAATCTCACCTAATAGCGCAGTCAAAGTCGTAGTTCGTCCAGAAAATATCAATTTTACTGCTGAAGCTACCAGCGATACAGCCTGTGCAGCCAAAATTATTCAAAGTCAATATCTCGGCTACGCGACAAGTTACCTTGTTGAAATGTCTGGTCTAGAGTTTCACGTCTTAGAACTGCGGCGACGCGGCGCAACTCCCTATCAAGAAGGCGATCGCGTTTTCCTTTCCTGGGAATGGCAAGAAGCATTAATCTTTCCCGCTACAAGTGATAATTAACCGCAACCAGATATCACCTGTTACCCATCACCCATTACCCCTTCATCATCGTGAAATAATCCTGAACCTCGCCGCGATCATCAACAAACGTGACATCAAGTCTTTTTCCTTGTACATCTATCACCAACGATCCAGGAATACTTAACGACGTATGCATAGCCGGATGCGGTGAAACTTCATCAGCACGCGCCGAAGTTCCCGCAACAATATATACTGTACCTGCATGAGGTACTGAGGATTTATAGTAGGCTCCTGAGTTATCTTCCTGACCACTACCTTGATTTTTTTTCATCTCAGATTTAAAAGTGTCTGAGGTGCCATAATGCCCGTCAATTAAGTACGAACGTTCGTAAGAGTGACTGTGACCAGATAGTACTAAGTCTACACCCGCAGCTTCCAAAATTGGCAAGGCATGTTCGCGCATCTCAATGAGTTCGATTTCTGTATCCGAATCGTGCGATCCTTTTGTGTATGGGGGATGATGCCAAAATGCAATTCGCCAATCTTGATTCGATTTTGCTGCATCTTCAGCAGCCCAGGTTAACATCGCTCCTGTAGATGTGCGATCGCTACCGTAAGAATCGAGACAAATAAAGTGAATATTACTGTAGTTAAACGAATAATACGCTGCTGTTCCCGATGGGATACCACCCGCCTCACCTTGGGTTGGAGGATTAAACAACTCGTAATATGGTCCACTTTGCCACTCTGAACTCGCACTTCCAGCATCATGATTACCAATTGCAGTCCACAGTACGCTATTGCGTAAAATTTGCGGATACATCTCAAAAACACCTTGCTGATACTCCTCCCAAGTACCAGTGTCATAAGCATTATCTCCTAACATCAGCCACAAATCAGTATGCCGCGTGCCAGTAAACTTGAGATATCCATCGCGTACCTGTGCAGCAATATCATTGCCGCGTCCTGCATCACCGACAACCCAAATTCGAGTTGGCTTTGGTTGTTTTGGCGCAGTGACAAAAAAATTATCTTCACTGCTGTGAGTCATTTCTGCTGAAGTCGCGATCGCATAGTAGTATTTTGTATCTGGCTCAAGTTCCTGGAGTTTTACCGTATGGTCGCGGGTTACTGCTGCTTCTGTAGCACTAAACGATAGGTTATCGGGTTCAGTACCATACAAAACTTTCCCTTGAACAGAAGTATCAGTCGCCCAACGGATAATGATACTAGACTCTGTTCCCTGCTGTAGATAGGGACCGCGAATAACTACTGAGTGAAATGTTTTTTGGTGTTTTTCAGTTGCTGTTGCTTGGGTTGATGCGGTTTGTACCTCCAGCAAATCAAAACTTGAATCTTTACTCATTTGTGCCACTTCTGAAAATCATTACACGCTTTTGGACTCAATCAACGCTTAATTATGAGTTTTCGGCGTCCAATGCGTGCAAAAGCCTTTGGAGATTGCATCATGTGTCTCAGGAACGAATAACACTTTTTGCTGCAAAGGACAAGCAATAGAAGCACGGTGCTGACAGTTAGAACAATTCATGAACTTTTGTAGCTAAACACCACCTCTATGTGTAACGCACTTATTTACAATTTGAATGTTGGCGCGATCGCTTTTATCACTTTTTTTACAAAATCTACACTTAGCCATAGATATTTTTACTCATGCTCAATCGCTGTCCATTCACTTGAGGAGAGTGGTTGCACTTCTAAGTGAACGCCAAAGCAATCTTCAGCAGCAGCACTCAAAGCCTCCGTTACCTGAACAATCAAGCTTTCACCGTGCGCGGTTATTGGTAGCGCGATCGCTTTTGGATGAATGCCAAATACCTCACTAAAAAGTTCTGGATCAGGTTCTAAGCGGATTGAACCTTGTTGTAAAACAGCGCCTTTGTCGAATAGTTGGGCGCTACCAATCAACTTCGTGCCATCAGCTAACACTAAATCCGCGTTCGTCGCCGTACCAAAACAGTTGGGGTTGTGAATATAGCCCCGTCCTGCATTACCGTAGTGTAACTCTACGCCTAGCGATCGCCAGCCGCGAATCAAAAACTCACAAAGCTGTTGATAAACTTGCGCGCGGCTACCAGTTAAACCTGAGGTAACTACCACATAGGTGAGATCGCCTTGGTGCAAAACCGCACGTCCGCCGGTAGGACGACGCACTAAATCAACAGGCTGACCTTGATAAGTTAAATGCTGCCAAGATTCTGGGTATTTATGCTGATGATACCCCAAAGAAATGGCAGTTGGTGACCATGTATAAAATCGTAAAGTAGACGGATGCAAACCCGCAGCGTGTTGTTCAACTAACCAGCGGTCAATTGCCATTTGCACCCGTCCTGGTGCAGCTAATAAGGGAATTAGCCGCCATTTTGTTGAGGGTTGAGGAAACGAAGTCAAATACTAAGCTGTACCAAATTCAGATTGTAAAGCGTCATCGTTGTCATCAGCGATCGTTGCGACTATGGTAATTAATCGCGAGATTTCGCCTGGGGTGACTCCTGCTAGGGTACGCGAAGCCAAAACAACAATCTGCTCATCAAAAATTCCAAAACACGCTTCAAAAGTTCCTGACCAGTTCATTTCCATCAGTTTACGCATCAATTGCGCTTCATTTTTGGCGGGAAGTTTTAGCACTGCAGACCAAATGGTTAAGGTATCATCGTCACTTAGCCCAGTGAGTTGTACAAATACTTCAACGCTACCGTATTTAAACTTCCACAAATGACCTTCCTGAGTATGACTGACCATCGCGCTGTCATCCTCCTCTAGACTGGCGATGACTGTTTGAATAACGGCCACAGGGTCGTCATTGGTTGCTGAATCAAGCAACTCATCGATCATTTCGTTCGTAGATAACGATTGAGTAGCAACTGTTTCTGGATCAGCTTGATAACTTGTCATAGAAATTTAGATTTGTGCTGATGTGTGAAATGGACTTATACCAATTGATTTCAAGACTGCCATATTTGGACAGTAGAATCCTCACCCTTCAGTCTCAATCCAAAACGGTATAGACCCAATGTATCGTCTGTAGACACGCTCCTGAGTAAATAAGATGGGCAAGGTAGTACCTTGCCCGCAGCTAGAAATTTGAGTATTAAATTATACTTTACACTCTTGACCTTATCTTTAAGCAGGTTTGTGTGCTACAAATACCTTGCTCATAAAGTGAGTCTGAGTCGTGACATTTTGGAAGCCTGCTTTCTCCAAGCGCTCAACCAAATTATCGGTCATATAGTGCTTGTAAAAAGGCTCGTGGAAAGTTTCATGAAAACTCTCCATGACAGGAATCATATCAGGAGAATCACTAACTTGAATTGAATCACAAATAACAAATACTCCTCCTGGTTGGGTTACGCGGAAGCATTGGTCAATCACTTTTTGCCGTACTGGACCTGGTAACTCGTGGAACAAAAATACACAAGTTGTTGCATGAAAATAATTGTCGAGGTAAGGTAACTCCTCGGCATTTGCTTGCAACAGTTGTGGCAACTCGCCAGGATTTTGTGATAGCAGTTGATTGGCTTTACGTAAGTACGCTGGCGACAAATCTGTTCCAAATAGCGATGCTTCGGGTAAAGCTGCGCGAATTAACTTGAGTGTACGCCCAGTACCACACGCAACGTCTAAAATACGTACTTGGTGTGGCGGTACGTTTGCAAATGCTTGCAAGCCCTGCTTAAGTGGTGCAAGAATGCGTCGCCGCATCGGATCGGCTGTTCCACCAAAAAGAATTTCTACTTGTAAGTCATAAAGCTTGGCAGAGAAATCACTAAAATAGCCACCTGTTTGATGATGGAAGTTACGGACGTAGTAATTTGGATAACCTTCTGTGTTGATATCTGGTGGAAAGTCTTGATGCTGTTTTTGCTTTGCCCGTTGCCAAATTTGTGGTAGATCTAACCAAACGGCTGGGTAGTAAAGGAAAAACTCATCCCAAGGATTATCAAATAATAAACTTTCAGGATATATACCCTGTTCTGCGTCTTGCCAGTCGGTTTCGAGTAGCTGATTTAGCCTTTGTTGAATTTTTAATAGAGTGTCGGGTGCTATCGGTCTAGATTGGATCTCAGTGGGAGAAACCAGATTCATCAACCGAGTACTGAGTATTTTGTGCGCTAAACCAAAGTAGTTTTTGCCCTGCTGAAAAGTTTGATAAGTCAGCTTGGTTAAAGTGTCAGGCATGAGAGTGGCGTAAATTATCTTGATGACGGCGATTTACTGTGAATAATTGTAACGAATTTACGAGGGGTCAGGAGTCTGAGATCAGGGGTCAGGGAATTCTTGCTGATACATTTTTTTGTGCGGATAAATGTAGGAATTTGTAATGAAACAGTGATCGCGCGTTTTTTTACTGTTGTCTCACCGCCGACCCTTTCATCATTAACAAAAAAGCCACCTTTACTAGGTGGCAACAACTTATAGCAGTGTATGATGAAGGAGATTCGAGCGGTTCAGAACTATTGATCCAATTACTGGCTAGACATTGGCTTGCTCTTGTTTTAATCCTGAACCGTAAATCTGCGCAGCTTCCTCTGACCTCTGATCTCTAACCTGATTACACATCATAGTAGAGGGCAAACTCGTAAGGGTGAGGACGCAGCCGCATCGGGTTGATTTCTTTATCAATTTTGTACGTAATCCAGTTATTGATAAAGTCTTCTGTGAAGACTCCGGTCGCAGTCAAGAAGCTGTGATCGTCTTCGAGTGCTTGTAAAGCCTCGATTAAAGAACCAGGTGTCGAGGGAACTTTGGCTAACTCTTCAGGGCTAAGTTCATAGATATCGACATCCAAAGGATCGCCAGGATCAATTTCGTTCTTGATACCGTCGATACCCGCGCATAACATCGCCGCAAACGCAAGATAGGGGTTGGCGGTAGCATCAGGACAACGAAACTCTAAACGCTTTGCTTTGGGGCTAGAAGCGATGGGAATCCGCACAGAAGCTGAACGGTTTCCTTGGGAGTATGCCAAGTTTACAGGTGCTTCAAAACCAGGAACGAGACGCTTATAAGAGTTGGTGCTGGGGTTAGTAAAGGCTAACAACGCTGGGGCGTGTTTTAGAATACCACCGATGTAATGCAGTGCCATTTGGCTTAAGCCTGCGTAGCGATCGCCTGCGAATAAAGGCTGACCTTCTTTCCAAATCGATTGGTGCGTGTGCATACCCGAACCGTTATCGTTAAAGATCGGCTTAGGCATGAACGTGACTGTTTTACCGTATTTCTTCGCGACGTTCTTGATCACATACTTGTACGTCATCAAGTCATCAGCGGCTTTGATTAACGGGGCAAACTTAAAGCCTAACTCGCACTGACCGCCTGTCGCCACCTCGTGGTGATGCTTTTCAATGACGACGCCACACTTTGCCATTGTCAGCAGCATTTCACTGCGCATATCTTGCAACGAGTCGGTGGGCGAAACAGGGAAATAACCCTCTTTGTAACGCGGTTTATAGCCTAAGTTTCCGCCTGCTTCTTCGCGACCTGAATTCCAACGACCTTCGGCAGAATCAACGTAGTAGTAGCTTGTGTTTTCGGTTTGGTCGAAGCGGACATCATCAAAAATGAAAAATTCGGCTTCGGGGCCAAAGAACGCGGTATCGCCAAGGTTTGCTGCTTGGAGGAAATCTAACGCTTTTTGTGCGATCGCCCGCGGACAGCGATCGTAAAGTTCTCCTGTACGTGGCTCTAAGATTGTACAAATCATTGAGAGCGTTTTGTCTGCCATGAACGGGTCGATCCAGGCAGTATTGGGGTCTGGTCGCATCGCCATGTCTGATTCATGAATTGACTTCCAGCCACGAATACTGGAACCATCAAACGCTACCCCTTCAACAAAGCTTTCTTCTTCGATCAGCGATTTATGCACCGTGAGATGTTGCCACGTACCTAAGGGATCGACAAATTTTAAATCGATCAGTTCAATATTTTCGTCTTGAATCATCTTCAAGACATCTTGCGGGGTTTTCTCTTCAGACATGGGTAACTCCTTAACTTTTTTATCCTGCTGCCGCCACTAAGTTCAGACTAAAACTGTGCCACTTTGGGATCATCCTAAGGATAGAATTGGGGTAGTTTTGTAGTTTATTATACAAAAAACTGTTTTTACTGTTTCTATTAGGATTCTTTGCGAAAGATTGTGAGATTGACTCGCTTTGTCCAACAATACGACTTGTAAAGTTGAATATCATCGAGTACGACTATCTAAAGATGCAGTATGTAACGACATCATTATTCATAAAATCTCAAATCGGTAGTCAAATTGGCATAGAATCCATAAGTAGCCAGTGAATTGCCTGTATCACTATTTCATAGTTCAGGCACCATAGTCATAAATACTAGGTACAAAAAAATCGAGTAAGAATATCAAACCACAAATAGGAAATATTTGGAGAGCAATTTCATGCGGGACGCGATTACAACTTTAATTGGAACTTATGATGTCGCAGGTCGGTACTTTGACCGCGATGCGATGGAACGGCTGAAATCTTATTTTGAAACAGGGACAGCACGAGTCCAAGCCGCCGCCGCAATCAATGGCAACGCCGCAGCAATTGTCAAGCGCTCAGGTTCGCGATTATTTGAAGAACTCCCTGAACTGATTCGTCCTGGTGGGAATGCTTACACCACACGGCGATACGCTGCTTGCTTGCGCGACATGGACTACTACCTACGCTATGCTACTTATGCGCTCGTCGCTGGCAGTATGGATGTATTAGATGAACGCGTGCTGCAAGGTCTGCGGGAAACTTACAATTCCTTGGGCGTGCCAATTGGCCCCACGATTCAAGGTATCCAAATTATGAAGGACATTGTTAAAGAGCAAGTTGCCGCAGCCGGAGTCAGCGATACCAGTTTTGTCGATGAGCCGTTTGATTATATGACAAGCGAGTTGGGCGAACAAGATATCTAGAGGGGCAAGGCAATGCCTTGCTAAAATATAAAAATTGAGCGATCGCGGTTTGACGAGTTTAGGTTAAAGTGCGATCGCTTTTGCTTAGGAAGCAACTCTCAAGCAAAACGGTATCAATACCAACTTGGCAACTCCTTGACAAAAGTCCTATGATGGTGAATTTAAACTCATCGCAGTTCCGCACCCAGTTTTAAAACACTACCTTCATAGCTATTGCATTTATGCCAAACAAAAAGCACGTTCCTCGGCATATTGTCCTGACTTCGCATCCCAGTCAATTTGGTCCTAAACCGATTCTGATTGCTTGGGGTGCAGCAGCACCAGGCGATCGCGGTCCAATCATCGCAACATTGACTAATCCCACCCACCGCAATGTTATTGGTACGCATTCAGGAAGTTATGCTGTTTATCGTGCTTTAGCAGTCGCTAGAGGAGTGCTGCAATCTGATTATCGTGCGGATTTAACAGACACCTCTCCCGTTGAGCAAATTGGACCGCATCCAAGCTGGGCAGATCCTGAAAAAATTGTCTCACTCGATCCGTTTGGGGCAATGGTAGGAGAAGCATTTACGACTTACTGCGAGCAAGGATACGATATCCGCCCGACGATCGCGATTACCAAAGCTCATATTAATATGCCAGAGCTACAAGATGCGGTAGCCGCCGGCAGATTACGCATCGATGGTGAAATTCTCAAGCCACGCGGCGATTTAGTCGTTACAAAAGCCGCAATTGATCCAGTGTGGTATTTACCAGGAATTGCCAAGCGCTTTGGAATTACCGAAGCTGATTTACGCCGCGCCTTGTTTGAACAAACTGGCGGTATGTTTCCTGAGTTAGTCACGCGGTCAGATTTAGAAGTCTTTTTACCACCCATTGGCGGTATTACCGTGTACATCATAGGAGATGTCGCCGCGATCGCTGATCCGCATAAACCTTTAGCGGTGCGAGTCCATGATGAATGTAACGGTTCTGATGTCTTTGGTTCGGATATTTGTACGTGTCGTCCTTATTTAGTTCATGGCATTGAAGTGTGCGTCCAAACTGCGCAAGAAGGTGGTGCGGGTGTGATTGTCTACTGCCGTAAAGAAGGACGCGCCTTGGGCGAGGTGACGAAGTTTTTAGTTTATAACGCGCGCAAACGCCAATCAGGAGGCGATCGCGCCGATGCTTACTTTGCACGTACTGAATGCGTCGCAGGTGTTCAAGATATGCGCTTTCAAGAATTGATGCCTGATGTTTTACATTGGCTAGGAGTTACGCGCATTGATCGCATGGTATCGATGAGTAATTTGAAATACGATGCCGTTACGCAGTCGGGAATTGAAATTGTTGAACGCGTACCGATTCCAGAGGAGTTGATTCCGCAAGATGCACGCGTAGAAATTGAGGCGAAAAAGGCAGCGGGATACTATACCAATGGAGAAGTCGCCGATACCGTAACTTTATCTGAGATTAAAGGGCGAAGCTTGGATTAATCGCGTGAAGGAATTGAAAATTGTGTTTTCTCAAAAGGAGATCGCGTATATACGTTCGGCGCAAGCAATTCGCGATCGCTGTGGCGTTCTATTTGATTTAGCACGTGAGGATCGCCTAGAACATTTTCGCTGCGATTTGACGCAGTTAAGACCCGCGGCAGATTATGTCATTGAGGTCATGCGTGAAGATTATCCCGATTTACAAATTCCCTTTCATAGTCGCTGGCGTCATTTTGAAGCAGGGAGATCGCGTTTAACTCAGCTAGATCGAGAGTTAGCAAAATTAACACCGCTTGCCAAAGCCCAAGCAAAGTTTGATTTAGCGATCGTGAGTGTATTGCTCGATGCGGGCGCAGGCGCAACATGGCAGTATCATGAACCTGGTACGAATTTAGTGTTTCGTCGCTCCGAAGGTCTTGCGGTTGCAAGTTTTCAAATGTTTTGTCAGGGAACTTTTTCGAGTCATTCTGACAAGCTGCAAGCGGATGCCTTAGGCTTGCAAAAACTCACAGAAGATGTCCTTGCTGCTGGCTTTCAACTCAGTCACCAAAATCCGCTAGTAGGTTTACCTGGAAGGTTGAATCTGTTGCGTCGATTAGGACAAACAATCGTTGGTCATCCGCAATTATTTGGCAATGATCATCCCCGTCCTGGTGGGCTAGTCAACTACTTATTAACGAAAGCGTCTCACGGGCAAATCGCGGCTGAAACGGTTTTCAGTGCAGTCTTAGAAGGATTAGGAGATATTTGGACAGGGAGATTAACAATTGATGGAATAAATCTAGGTGATGTTTGGTGTCATTCAGCACTTAGTCACAACAGGTTAGTACCTTTTCACAAACTTTCGCAGTGGCTTACTTATTCTCTACTCGAACCACTCCAAGAACTTGGTTTAGAAATTACTGGGTTAGATACCTTGACTGGATTACCAGAGTATCGCAACGGCGGTTTATGTCTCGATCTCGGATTATTGCAGCCCAAACACCCAAACCTATTACACCAAGCCCATAAAGTCGATTCAGAGGTGATTGTTGAATGGCGAGCTTTAACAGTGATTTTATTGGACTATATTGCTGCGACGATTCGCGAAGAATTGGGAATGGATGCTCAAGCATTACCGCTAGTTAAAGTCCTCCAAGGTGGAACGTGGAGTGCAGGACGTAAGATTGCAGCACACTTAAGAAGCGATGGTGTGCCACCAATTCAAATTGACAGCGATGGTACCGTATTTTAGCTTTTTGTTTATTGCTTTAATAAACTTGAGATAATTTATCGTAAAAGTTCGCAGAACTTAGTATTTTGTAATACATCTCTAACACTGTCATAATTTTCTATAAGTTCAGCATGAGATTTAGGATTGATCTTCTTTAAAGAAGAAGATAGCTTTGTAGCATCTACTTTAATGCCAAGGAAACTCAACACAGCATTGAAACTACGACAATCGGCAACAAGTTCTTCATATATTACTTCCATATATGGTAAACCTAATTTAGAATACCAGCTTTTAGCCTGAAGAATTTTTTCTTCTTGTTGCTGCAACTGTTCAACTAATTGTAAAACATTCAAGTGAAGCTTTACGTTTTCTGTGCTTTCACTATTACGTAAATGATACACCCCTCTAAATGCAGCAGTGCTTTGAGACAATATGACATCTAAATGATTTGCTCTAATTAGATGAATTATAAGAATTTTATTTAAAAATATGTACGCTAACAATTCGCGACGAAATCGCTCCATTTGTGGGTACATTAGTTTAAACCCAACTGACTTTATTGAAGATCTAGGTGAATAGACATGATTAAGATACTTAAAAATAAATAATGATTTAATAGTTTTTTTAAAAGGTACTTGTACTTCTTCAAAATAAGTATTCCAAAAAGTTACATCTTTTCCGCCACACCAGGTTGGGCTACCTTTTCCTTTGTCTAAAAAAAGCTCGCCGTATGCAGCTATTTGAGGGTGGCTGTTTAGCATATCTATTACCCATGTTGACCCACTTCTTTGTGTTGTTACCAGAATAAATTTGGTTGTTGTCAATGTAGGCTCCTTAAGGGCGTTCACTACTTGGTTTATTGTTATTTTTATTTAAAAATATAGGATTCTATAAAAACAAGTTGGTAGTTAAGAAAACATTCTATAAACAAAAAAATCTTTTCAAGCGTATTAACCTCATAAGTCGTTTTGGAGTATTTTTTATGCATAAATAAAAATATGCTCGAATAATTTTGTGCCATAAATTAACTCTCTAAAATGAAAAACAAAGTAACTGTTATTAGTCATCCCTTAATTCAGCACAAGCTGACGTTGATGCGTAAAGCTGAAACGAGTACAGCCAAATTTCGCACGCTGTTAAAGGAAATTAGCTTGCTGCTTGCCTACGAAGTGACGCGAGATCTACCGTTAAAAACGGAAACAATTAAAACGCCTTTAGCGACGATGGAAGCCCCAGTCCTCGCCCCAGATAAAAAGTTAGTTATTGTTTCTATCTTAAGAGCGGGACAGGGAATTTTAGATGGAATGTTAGAGCTAATGCCTTCAGCTAGAGTCGGGCATATTGGTTTATACCGCGACCCGAAAACACTGATTGCGATTGAATACTATTTCAAAGTCCCTCACGACGTTGATAAGCGCGATATGTTAGTGGTTGATCCGATGCTGGCGACAGGAAACTCAGCAGCAGCGGCAGTGACGCGATTGAAGTTAACAAATCCAGTTTCTTTGAAGTTTGTCTGCTTACTGGCTGCACCCGAAGGAATTGAACATTTTCACGAACAACACCCTGATGTGCCAATTTACACTGCGGCGATTGATCAGCAGTTAGATGAGCATGGGTACATTGTGCCAGGATTAGGCGATGCAGGCGATCGCTTATTTGGTACGCGCTAAGAAAGGGGTCGGGGATCAGGGGTCAGAGGTAGAGCATTATACTAACTAAATAAGAACTAAAAGTAACTTCTCCTCTGCTTCCTCTGGTGCCTATTTGTCGCAACCTTAAAGTGAAAAGTATCACCGAGGGGTAAGAGTTAAGCGAAAAACGCGATCGCGTGCTAGTTTCTAGCTTTCACAAAGCCCCAGCCAACATAATATCCCTAACCTCAGACCTTTGACCTCTCTTAGTATATGGCTCCAGCTAAATCGCTCCACCAATTAACCGCGCAGTTAATTACACCAGAAAACTTTCAGCCTTATGGTCAAGTTATTGCTGCTAGCACTGACGGTAAGGCTTATGACCACACCGATGCACAGTTGGTATTGAATAACGGCATTCCTCGCTTTTACATTATGCGCTTGCACCGACGCGGGCGGAAATTCCACACGATTACCCGTCACCTCCAATGTACTCAATGTTTAGGTTCGCTTGCAGGTAAAGAATGGTTGTTGGCTGTCGCACCCCCAAGTTCTGCGCCACAGCCGGAAATTGACAAAATTGCCGCGTTTCGCATTCCTGGCGATCGCTTTATTAAGTTAGAAGTCGGTACTTGGCACGCGGGACCCTATTTTGAACACGAGTTTGTCGATTTTTATAATTTAGAACTGAGTGACACCAACATCAACGACCATGACACCTATAATTTTCGGCAGCAAGCAAATCTGGAATGGGAAATAGTGTAGTAGATGCAAAGCGACTTATGTTTTGATTTAACTCGACACTCCTAAAATCTGGTTAACTACAATACGGTTCTGAGATGCCACTCAAAGTCAAGATAGCTGCAATAGTAGTTTATGATTTGGCATGAGTAGCACGTCGGAACAAAACTTAGCAACGCGATCGCCAGCGAGTGAAGACTATCCGCTTAGTGCTGTCCCTCTAGAAGCGCGTAAGTCACTTTGGTCGCTAGCTCCCTTGTTGATTGGCTTTACGTTATATTCTGGAACTTTGTTCGCTGGAGGAAGAGTAGGTCCTGCTTACCGCTTTACTGATTTAGTCGGTCTAATTTTGGCAGGTAATCTGCTTTTAGGTATCTATGCGGCACTACTAAGCTATATCGCAGCGCGTAGTGGTTTAAGTACAGTACTGATGGCACGATTTAGTTTCGGTAGTGTTGGCTCGCGTTGGGTTGACTTTCTACTGGGCTTTACGCAAATTGGTTGGTATGCTTGGGGTTCAGCTTTAATGGCAGATGTACTTAATCAATTAGCTAGAGTTCCGAGTTCGTTTAATTGGTTGATTATTCTTTTCTTTACATATTTTTTCTGCTCGACAGCTTATATCGGCTATCGTGCGATGGATTGGCTAAGTCGTATTGCAGTTCCGGCGATGCTGATTTTAATCGTTTGGAGTTTGGTGATCGCCGCACGTGATGTTGGTGGTTTTGCTGGTTTACAAGCGATCGTTCCGCAACAGCAATTGGGACTCGGTGAAGCGATTACAATTATCGTTGGGACTTTTGTTTCTGGTGGAACTCAAGCAACAAATTGGAGTCGTTTTGCTAAGGATGGACGCACGGCGTTGTGGAGTACCTTGGCGGCTTTTTTCCTCGCAAATGGCTTATTACTTTTTAGCGGTGCGTTCTGTGCCTTAGTTTATGGCAATGAAGACATTGTACAAGTTATGGCACAGCAAGGATTGCTCTTTTGGGGATTGATACTGTTGTTCTTGAATATGTGGACTACGCAAGATAATACTATCTATGCTTTTTCGGTAGCGGGTGCGCATATGTTCCGCACAAATAAACGTACTGCCTTTGTTCTAGGTGGTGCTACGGTTGCGTTAGTCCTAGCTTGGGGTGGAATTTATAACTTGCTCGTTCCTTACTTGATTTTGCTTGGGACATTTATTCCTCCGATTGGCGGTGTTGTCATGGCAGATTATTGGTTACTGCACCAAGGACAATTTCCCACATTAAATCAAAGACAGCCAGCGTTTAACTGGGCAGGAATTATTGCTTATATTATTGCCTCGGCGATCGCCTGGGCTGTACCTGGAATTAAGCCGATTAATGGCATTGTTGCCGCAGTCATTCTTTACTTTATTTTGAGTAAATTGATATTTAATACAAGAAAAACGAACGCGGTAAATTAATTATAATGATCATTTAATGTTTCCTGTCTTTTCACGCTCAATGGTACAATTGCCTACGTAGATCTACGGGAAAAATTGTCCGAGTAACAGTGTATAGCTAATCACAGTTGAACATGGACATTTTTTTAGAGCTACGATAGGCTGATTGGCAAAACACACCTGTCCGCCCTTTACACATGGATGAGTCAGCTATGCAATCTAACGATACTATCGACATAGACCTTAAAAGAGTTTGGTTGATTTTAAAACGGCGCTGGTTGCCTGCGGCAGGTGTATTTGGCGTTGTTGTAGCTGCGGCAACCGCATTTGCATCAATGCAAAGACCCGTTTACGAAGCGCAGGGAAAGCTATTATTTAGAAAAGCAGATCGAACAACTGCAATTTCCGGTTTAAAAGATATCAACGTTGGTGAGCTAGAAGCAATAGCAACAAAAGCTAATCCCCTGAATACAGAAATAGAAATTATTCGCTCTGTACCCTTTCTTGAAAAAACAATTGCGTCGCTCAATTTAAGAAACGATAGTGGTTCATTAATCAAACCACAAGCACTCGCGGGCAAAATGAGTGCGAGAAATATCCCACTCACAGACGTATTGCAGATTTCTTACCAAAGTGAAGATCCAGAAGAAGCGGCAGCAGTTGTCAATAAAGTGATGAATTTGTACATTGAAAACAACATTATCACCAATCGCGCTGAAGCGTCGGCGGCGGGAGAATTTATCGCCAAGCAATTGCCGCAGATGGAAACAACAGTGCGACAAGCCGAACTCGCACTACGGCAGTTTAAAGAACAAAATCAAGTTGTTGCTTTGGATGAAGAAGCTAAAACCGCAGTAGCCGCGATTAAGCAACTAGAAAATCAAATCACTGAGACGCAAGCGCAACTAGCAGATACGACAACCAGAAGCGCAACGCTGCAACAACAAGTGGGAATGAATCCCCAAGAAGGAATTACGCTGACGGCGCTTAACCAATCACCAGGAATACAGAAAGTTCTAGCAGAGTATCAACAAGTAGAAGCGGAATTAGCAGTACAGCAAACTCGCTTTGTTGGTGATCATCCTACTCTCTTGGGTTTGACTGAACGCAGAGATGCTTTAAGAGCTTTACTAGAAGAACGCGTTCAAGGTGCGATCGGGGGGAATGCCGCAGCAACAGAAGTTTCACCAGGCAACTTGCAAATGGGTGAAATTCGCCAAGAACTGACGCAAAACTACGTCAACTCAGAAATCCAACGATTAGGTTTAACTAGTCGCCTCAATTCGCTCAATAATACATATAATGCCTACCGCCAAAGAGTCAATGTTCTGCCTCGGTTAGAGCAAACACAAAGAGAATTAGAACGACGCCTAGAAGCTGCTCAATCTACCTACGAAACTTTATTGAGGAGATTGCAAGAAGTTCGGGTAGCCGAGAACCAAAATATGGGTAATGCCCGCATCATTGAGTTTGCTACAGTACCAGAGAATGCCTCTGTCCGCAAAAAGGCAATGATTCTCGCGCTGGGCAACATCTTGGCACTGATTCTGGCAATTCTGACGATCTGTATTTTAGAACTAAGCGATCGCTCAGTGAAAACGCTGCGCGAAGCTCGCGAAAGACTCGATTACACACTGTTGGGGACAATTCCTTACTTTGGCAAACGCTACGCGAATCGGCGCAATCAAGAATGGTCGATTCCTGAGTTACCAGTCATTAATCTACCGCGATCGCCCATCAGTGAAGCTTACCGAATGCTGCAAGCGAATTTAAAATTCCTCAGTTCGGATAAGCCGTTGAAAGTGATTGTTGTGACAAGTGCGGTTCCCAAAGAAGGTAAATCAACCGTATCGGCGAACCTAGCAGCCGCAATGGCGCAGCTTGGGCGTAAAGTCTTACTTGTTGATGCGGATATGCGTCACCCATTGCAACACCACATTTGGGAACTCACAAACGCCGCCGGTTTAAGCGATGTGATTGTTTCCCAAGCTGAGTTTGAGTCAGTTGTAACAGAAGTCATTCCCAAGCTTGATGTATTGAGTGCCGGTGTGATTCCGCCCAACCCGATGGCGCTACTCGACTCCAAACGGATGGCTTCGTTGGTACAGTACTTCAGCGATCGCTACGACTTTGTGATTATTGATGCACCGCCTCTAGTTCTCGCCGCCGATGCGGTGACACTTGGTAAAATGACCGATGGCGTTTTATTAGTAGCACGCCCAGGCGTTTTAGACTCTTCCAGTGCCGCTGCGGCTAAAGAATCCTTAGAGCGTTCGGGACAAAATGTTCTTGGCCTAGTTGTTAATGGTGTTATCCCAGAAAATGAATCAGATAGTTACTTCTACTATGCTAAAGAGTACGCCAACGAAAAGAACTTCCCAATCGAAGAAAGTTCGACCGTAACAACTCCACGATAGTACTTGTTAAAGCCACAGCATTTAATTTTGTGCGTGGCTTTAATATTTTTTTAACTATTGATAACCTGATTGTGGTATAAGTGTTGTGCAGTATCAGTAGTATCACCCACAAAAGCACAAATAACGAAAGGAAAACAACAAAAAATACTCATGATCAGCGTAATTACGCCAGTCTACAATGGCGCGAAATATATTGAGAATTGCCTCAAAGTTGTTATCGAACAAAATTGCTCAGATCTAGAGCATATTATTATTGATGGTGGTTCAACTGATGCGACGGTAGATATTATCAAAAGATACGCTCAAGAGTATTCACATATTCGTTGGCTATCCGAAAAAGATCGCGGGCAATCGGATGCGATGAATAAAGGTATTCGCATGGCGGCAGGAAATATCATCGCGATTTTGAACGTTGATGATTTTTATGAACCTAATGTTTTGAATCGCGTATCTGTCATCTTTGAAAATTTACCTGAACCAAGCTTGCTGGTCGGGAATTGTAACATTCTAGACGATGATGACAAGCTAAAGCGGGTCAATAAACCAAAAAGACTCAAAATTACCGATCTCTTAGTTGGCTACAATATCAATCCATTTCCTTTCAATCCGTCAGCGTACTTTTACCACAAACAACTGCATGAAAAAGTGGGATTGTACGAGGTTGATGAACATTATGCTATGGATGTAGATTTTCTGCTGAAAGCAGTACAAGCAGCGAATGTTCAGTATATTAACGAAACTTGGGGTAATTATCGCCAGATCGCCGGAACAAAAACTGTAAACGATATTAACAGTGGTCAAAACGCGATCCGTCTTGAGCAACTCATGCAAAAATATCAGCAACAGCTTCCAGTGTACAAGCAATGGCTAATAGCTGTTAAACGCGAGTACTATAAAGCTGAAAAGCGACTAGAATATTTCTCAAAAAATCCCAACGAAATTTTACCGCGAATTGGCAAAAGATTAGGAATCCGACCATCTTAAATACCTTAGTTGCACAGCTAGATATCCCATGAATGCTGACAACCAGCTTCCGTTAGTAAGTATCATCATTAACAACTATAACTATAGTCGTTACTTAAAAGAAGCCATCGACAGCGCGCTTCATCAAACTTATCCTCATGTAGAAGTTATCGTTGTCGATGATGGTTCAATAGACGAATCGCCAACCGTTATTCAGCAATACGGCGATCGCATTATTCCAATATTAAAAAAAAATGGAGGGCAGGCATCAGCTTTTAACGCTGGGTTTGCAGCATCGCAAGGAGATATCATTTTTTTCTTAGATTCAGATGATGTCTTCTCGGTAAATAAGGTACAAGAAATTTGCAATTTTCTCTGCAAAAAAATGGTAGAAAACCCTTACGTGATGGTCTACCACTTATTAGAATGCATTGACACGAAAGGAATTTCTTTAGGACACAAAGTACCTAGTTCACCTTATAACGTACCAGCAAATTTATATAGCTACACTTGTCAATACAGATTTTTTCCGTACGCAGCTTCTCCTACAAGTGGAATTGCTATGAGTAGAATGCTAGCCCAGAAAATATTTCCAATTCCTGAACAAGGCGTACTCACTTCTGCTGATGAATTTGTTGTGAGACCAGCTTTACTTATAGGAGAAGTTTATGGAGTTGATCAAGTATTAGCTAAGTATCGGCTTCATGATGCGAATAATTGGTATGGAAAACCAAAAGTTAAGAATAAAGAGTTTATTGCCATAATTGAGTCTTTTTTAAATTCAAAGCTGAAAGAAAACAATAAGAAGCCCGTTGTTTCTTACTTTGAGTCTATGGATGCGAGGAATTACTATCTACTCAATGGTTCAAGGAAAGACTTATTAATGTTACTCCGCAAAATTCCAAGTTGGGGAATTAATAAAAAAACAATCAAGTTTGGTTTGAAGACAATTTTATTGGCTATCAACTTAAGCTTCAAGAAAGGCGCAGAAACATGAACGAAGCGAATTTTCAACCTTTAGTTAGTGTAATAATTAATAATTACAACTATGGTCGCTTTTTGTCTGAAGCAATAGATAGTGTTTTAAATCAAACTTACCCCGATATTGAAATCATTGTAGTAGATGACGGTTCAACCGATAATTCACCCGAAGTCATTGCACGTTATCAAGATAAAGTCATTCCTGTTCTCAAACAAAATGGTGGACAAGCATCAGCTTTTAACGCAGGGTTTAAAGCCACTCATGGTGAAATTATATGTATGCTGGATGCTGATGATGTATTCGTTCCAGAGAAAGTTACAGAAATCGTAAACATCTTCAATCAGTATCCAGATATTGGTTGGTGCTTTCATCGCTTGCGCTTTGTAGACGCCAAGACTGGAGAATACATCAGATTAAGCCGCGAAAGTGGGACACGAAAATGTGACTTTAGAGCGCAGCTGCAAAACAATGGTAGGCTACCATTTTATGCTCCAGCAACTTCAGGATTGTGTTTTGGGCGATCCCTTCTACAGCAAATCTTGCCAATGCCCGAAGTTATTAGAATTACAAGTGATAACTATTTAAAAATTGCAGCAGCCGCTTTGAGTTCAGGCTTTTTCTTAGACGAGCAACTAGCCTTTTTAAGGTTACATGGTGGTAATAATTATACCGACAAACCCAACAAACTACATTTAGTTTCCAAAGTCGCCATTCTTACAGCAGACAATTTATACAGCAAGTGGCCATTTTTAGCTAAGTACACAAATAAGCTATTCTCACGTGGACTTGGACTCTTCTGGAGAATAGGAGGATTAGAAACAGAGATCCAACAAGTAGTTAACAAATATATTTCTAATGTTTCACTCAAAGAAAAAATTAATATAAATGCACGAGCTATCTATCATTTTATCAAAGCATATTAGCTATCACTAATATGCTTCAAAATGCTAATGTAACGCAAAATTCGGCTCAAGTGCATAACTATTTAACATATCAGGAGGTCGATTTTGAAAATTGAAACCACCAAAGTTATAGACAAACTAGAGTGGCTATTTGCTTTTTTCGTTTTGCAACTAGCTTCAGGAAGTTTAATCAGAAATATATTTTTAACTGGTGTTCAAGATCGCACTGAGGGACTTGCAACAGATCATCCTATCATGCAGGCAATTTGGCTGAGCATTTATGTTGTTTCATTAGTTTTAGTTTTAGCGAGACCTCGGGAATTAATTCTTGTTCTTAAAAGAGAGAAACTTCTAATACTATTAGTAGGACTTGCCCTGTTTTCTTATTACTGGTCTGCACTTCCTGCAATTACAATTCGTCGTGCTTTCGCTTTAGCTGGGACAACTCTGTTTGGAATTTACATCGTTACTCGCTACAACTCTCACCAAATTCTTAAACTTCTTGTATGGACACTAAGTATAGGAGCAATCCTTAGCCCTGTAGTGTCTCTGGCATTTCCTAGCCTGGGAATATCGCCTGAAGGTGGCTGGCAAGGTTTTTACATGCATAAAAACCTGATGGGTCGCCTTATGGGTTTGAACGCAGTCTTTTTACTTCTTCTTATTCCTTCTACGACATCCAAAAAATACCGTAGGTTCATGTGGGCTGGTGTAGTGCTTTGTAGTTGCCTTGTTTTTCTTTCAACATCTAAAGGAGCGTTAGTATCGTTCTTCGTGTTACTAACTTTGTATTACTTATATAAGTCACTACAGTGGAGATACACAGTTGCCATACCCTTTTTTATTATTTCCGTGTTAATGGGTGCAATTATAGCTTTACTCCTGATAGGAAACTTAGAGACTATAGTTGTTGATGTATTAGGTAAAGATCTTACCTTTACTGGGCGTACTATCTTGTGGGAGTACGTCGTGCAAATGATTCAACAACGTCCAATTTTAGGATATGGATACCAAGGTTTTTGGAGAGGACTAGATGGACCTTCTGCATTCGTTGTAGATGCAGTTAGTTGGGCTGTTCCACACGCCCACAACGGCTTTTTAGACTTAACACTTAATTTAGGTATTGTAGGATTATCTATCTTTTTACTCTCATTTTTAATGAGTACTATTCGGGCAGTTAGATGGTTGCGCCTGACCAAAAAAATTGAAGATCTTTGGCCTTTGCTCTTTCTCTCAGCTACGCTACTGTATAACGTAGCAGAAAGCACTTTATTAGAGCGAAATCATATTCTGTGGATACTTTATGTGATCACAGTTTTTGCCAGACCAGCTAGTTATAAGCAACCTATCAAACCTAGCTATAGTAATGCGGTTACTACATTAGCTAGATAAGGCAATCAAATAAAAGTGTTTTGTTTCTCAGCAAACTTACAGTGCTATATTCTCGCTGCTCATCAAAAAGTATTCTGTATAAAAATCCTTTCTCTGCTAACATTTGTGAGCGCTTATCAAGTCAAATAATCGTGGAGAGAATATCAAATAAATGATCATGCCTAACTTTTTAATTATTGGTGCAGCTAAAGCAGGTACAACCGCACTCTACAATTATATCAATCAGCATCCGCAGGTTTTTATGAGTCCTGAGAAGGAACCACATTTTTTTGCTTTTGAAGGTGAAAAGGTCAACTTTAATGGAACGGCAGGCGAAAAAGAATGGTTGAATCGTACTGCTATCACTGATATTAATGATTATCAACAGCAATTTAGTAAAGCTTCCAAAGAAATAGCGATTGGAGAAGCATCCGCGTTATATCTATATATTCCTAAAGCTGCTGCGCGAATTCGACATCACATACCAGAAGCAAAGCTAATTACTATTCTACGCAATCCAGTTGACCGAGCATACTCTGCATTTATCTTTCAAAAACGAGATGGACTTGAACCTAACTTAGATTTTGCTCAAGCCCTCAAGGCGGAAGAATCACGAAAGAAAAATAACTGGGTTCCTATTTACTATTATCAAGACATGGGCTTTTACTATCATCAAGTCAAACGTTATTTTGACTTGTTTCCTCCAGAACAACTTAGAGTTTATCTTTATGATGATTTTACGTCAAATCCCTTACATATCTTGCAAGATGCTTTTAATTTTTTGGGTGTTGATGATACATTTACTCCTGATACCAAAGCTAGACATAATGTTTCAGGAATTCCTAAAAATAAAGCCTTACATGAGTTCCTAAGAGCAGAAAATCATCCCCTCAAAACTTTTTTTAAGCCTCTTATTCCTAAAGTTTTACGTCGTAATGTTATGCTCAAGCTACACAATAATAATTTAGAAAAAGCCCCCCCACTTGCACAAGAAATTCGCAAGCAACTCATTCAAGTATACAAAGAAGACATTTTAAAGTTACAAGATCTACTAAAAAAAGACTTTTCAAAATGGTTACGGGAATGAAAGAAGCTAAATATTTTGTTCAAATATTAGAACTATATCCAAGATGATTTTATTTTTTAAAATGCTTGTAGCTCTATTCATAAACTAGTTCATGCTAACTATAGCTAAGGGGAATCATATATGACAATGCCAAATTTTCTCGTTATCGGCGCAGCTAAAGCAGGTACAACTGCACTATATTATTATCTTAAGCAGCACCCTCAGATTTACATGAGTCCTGAAAAAGAACCTAAGTTCTTTGCACTTGAAGGAGATAAATTAGACTTCCGAGGACCAGGCGATCGCGAGAACATTGTTAAAAGTGCAATTACTGATATTGAAGCATATCGTCAACTGTTTAAAGGCGTAACCAACGAAATTGCTATAGGTGAAGCTTCGCCGTTATATCTTTATAGTCCTAAAGCTGCCGAGCGTATTAAAAAATATATACCTAATGCCAAACTGATAGCTATTTTGAGAAACCCTATAGAGCGCGCTTACTCAGGGTATATTATGCATGTACGGGAAGGAAGAGAAACAGCAAAAGATTTTGCTGAAGCATTACAAGAAGAAGAAAACCGAATACGTAATAACTGGGGATGGGGGCATTACGTCAATGTAGGATTTTATCATACCCAACTTAAGCGGTATTTAGCTCTTTTTAATAAAGAACAGATTAAAGTATATCTTTACGAAGATTTAAAAGCAGATCCTATTAGCTTAGTACAAGATGTTTTTAGGTTCCTTGGTGTCGATGATACATTTCTACCTGATACATCTTTAAAATACAATGTAGCTGGCGTACCTAAAAATGAAGCAATAAAAGCCATGATTAAAAATCTCAATACTGTCAAGCCAGCAATGAATTTTTTGCTTCCAGATAAAGTGCGCCATTACGTGAGAAGCAAAATTTTTGAAAAGCCACCAGCACTTTCGTATGACATTCGGCAAAAACTTATTGAAGTTTACCGCGAGGATATTTTAAATTTACAAAATTTCCTACACCGTGATTTATCCCCATGGTTAAAGTAAATCTAGGAAGTCAAGGCGAGATGGAAAGCTTATTCCTGTTACAACTTAGATTAATAAATTAAGTTATTAAGATTTCGCCAGCAATTCTGTGCAAAAGTTTTACGTTAAAGGGAAATAATGAATGTTTAGCGAAAAGCCAGCTGTGCTAATTTACCGAGATTGGTTGTTACCGCCTTCGGAAACGTTTGTTTTAGCACAGGCGGAAGCTTTAGAACGCTTTATTCCGTACTACATAGGTTCCCGCTTAATCAAACAAGGCTTACGCACTCCTCGCGAAAGAACATTACTCTTGAATGAAGGTAGTCCACTTGGTTGGGCCCGTGAAGCTTGCTTCAAAATTGCTGGCTTTGCTCCTAGTTTGGTGACTCATGCTAAAAAATTAAATCCACGACTCATTCATGCCCATTTTGGCATAGGTGGTAGCTTAGCCTTGCCCCTGAAACGTTCTTTACAAATTCCCATGATAGTGACCTATCATGGCTATGAGGAAATGATTGCTGATGAAATTGCTCAAAAATCATATTTCAGCTATCGACAATACATGCAGCGCAGAGAAATTATTAAGCAGGAGGTCTGTTTATTTCTGACTGTATCGCAGCAATCAAAAGAATATCTTTTGCGCCAAGGATTTCCATCAGATAAAATTATTGTCCATTACACTGGTATAGATACAGAAGTATTTCAACCAGAGCCTTCAATCAAACGCGAACCAATTGTTCTATTTGTAGCCCGTCTAGTAGAAAAAAAAGGTTGTGAATACTTAATTCGGGCTATGAGCAAAGTGCAGACAGCGCAGCCTGATATGGAATTAGTCATCATTGGTGATGGAGAACTGCGTTCTTCGCTAGAAGATATGGCTAAAGCAAGTCTAAAAAAATATCATTTTCTGGGCGTGCAACCACCAGAAGTTGTGAAGGATTGGATGAATCGAGCGAAAATCTTTTGCGTTCCGAGTATCACTGCTACATCAGGTGAAGCGGAAGGGTTTGGAATGGTTTTTGCAGAAGCGCAAGCAATGGGACTTCCTGTTGTTAGCTTCGCAAGCGGTGCGGTTCCTGAAGCTGTTGCCCACGGCGAAGTTGGATTTTTGGCAGCCGAGCGTCATTGGGAAGAACTTGCGAACTACATTCTATTACTCGCACAAGATCAACATTTATGGCATCGTTTCAGTACCTATGGCCCGCAACGCGTGCGTAATCTATTTAATGTACAAAAGCAAGCAGGTCTACTCGAAGATATTTATCAGCAAGTTCTAATAGACAATAATCAAAAGCAAAAGGTAAGAATAGCTTCGCTACCAACATAGTTTAGGTTATCTAATCAAACTAGAAGGAGATTTTTATAGTTACAAGCCATTAACTAAAAGAGCGCCTTAAAAAGTTTTACTAGTGTAGACATAATAAAAACTACCTTTTATTTGTTGTGTAAATGAAGTATGAAGAAAGTTTCTGTTATTATCCCAGTTTATGCAGTTGAACAATATATTGCAGACGCATTGCAATCTGTTTTGTCGCAGTCTTATCAAAACTTTGAAATAATTCTCGTTGATGATGGGACGCCTGATAACAGTATCAAAATTTGCAAACAATTCACAGACCCCCGAATCAAAATTATTCAGCAAAAAAATCGAGGTGCTTCGGCAGCAAGAAACAACGGAATTCGCCACGCACAAGGGGAATATATTGCTTTTTTAGATGCAGATGATACTTGGGTTTCTGAAAAACTAGAAAAGCATATCAATCATTTAGAAAAATCTCCTAATGTAGGAGTTAGTTTTAGTTATTGCAGTTTTATCGATGAAGCTGGTAAACCATTAGGTTTATACAACGCCACAGAATATAAAGTTATTACTCCAGAAGCAATCCTCTGTCGTAATCCGATCGCTAATCCTTCATGCTTAGTCACTCGGCGAGAGGTTCTCGAAGAAATCAAATTTCAACAAGAAGTGAATGGTCTTGTCGAAGACTGCTACTTTGATGAAAGCTTGCGACAATCAGAAGATGCTGAATGCTGGTTGCGTATTTGTGTCAAGACAAACTGGAAAATAGAGGTTATTCCTGAACTTTTAGCAACATATAGACTGCATTCAATAGGTAATTCTGCTAACCTGGTGAAAACATTAGAGTCTTGGGAGCAGTTGACCGAAAAGGCTCGTCTTTATGCTCCAGAAAGTGTAGCGAAGTGGGAAAAGCCAGCAATGGCTTATACTTTGCGTTATCTAGCACGGAAAGCAGTGACCATGAGTGATGGCGCAATGGCGATCAAGCTGAGCCACAAAGCTATATCTACACACTGGCAAATTCTCTTAGAGGAACCACGCCGTACACTCGTCACACTCACAGCAGCTTATTTACTTTATTTTTTACCTCAGCCTTTTTACACCCAGATAAAAAACCTAGGCTTGAAGTTCATCAGTGCAAATCAGCGACGTCGTATTCTCAAGGATCAGTCAAGACAAAAATCGCAAGCCGTTATTAGTTCTAGCTCTTGATAGAAATTGCAACTTGTTTGCTAAAGCGTGATAGTTTTAAAGAAAAACTATTCATGAGCATAAATCTTTGTGGGGTGAAACTTGATCAGGTTACGCTTGACGAAGCGATTAATTTGATTGTAGATAGTGCAATTCTTGGCAACATACCAAAGTATGTTGTAACACCCAATGCGCAGCATATTCTCTTGCTACAAAACGATATGCATTTTAGTGAAATCTACGCAAAAGCGTTTTTAGTGGTAGCAGATGGTGTACCGCTTGTTTGGGCATCTCGGCTGTTAAAAAAGCCATTACCTGGTCGTATTAATGGTACCGACTTATTTGAACGACTTTGCCAAGTCGCCGCAGAAAAAGGATTAAAAGTCTTTCTGCTAGGCGGTCGCCCTCAAGCCGCAGAAAACGCTGCGAAACTGCTGCAACAAAGACACCCAAACCTTAATGTCGTGGGTACTTATTGTCCTCCATACGGTTTTGAGACAGATCCAGCAGAACTAGCATCAATCAATTCAAAAATTAAAACAGCAGCACCTCATTTATTATTTGTCGGGTTGGGAGCACCCAAACAAGAGTATTGGATGTATCAAGTGCATCAAGAACTAGAGGTTCCTATCTCAATAGGTATAGGTGGAAGTTTTGAGTTGGTTTCTGGTGCAGTACCTAGAGCACCAATATGGATGCAAAAATCAGGTTTAGAGTGGTTTTTTCGCTTAATAGCTGAACCACGTCGTCTTTGGAAACGCTATATTCTTGGCAATCCCCATTTTATCTGGTTAGTATTTGGGCAATGGATGAGGCAATCGCTGGCTAAGAAAACTTCATAATGCAATTGTTACAGTCAGGCAACGGTATCGCAAATAGCTAGACGAACTATGAAGGGAAGGCGTACTGTATTGTTAGGTTTAGGAGCAGCAACTGGTTTAGGTGCGGTTGCGATCGCTAATCACTTCCAGAATCAACAACAATCTGCCCAACCACCGCTCGAAGACCGCCAAAAAGTAAGAGATTTTACGGTAGTTGGCAAAGCTACTTTACAAGAACGCGCAGCCAATAAAGGAATTATTTATGGAGCAGCGGCTCAATACAAACCACTCACTACAAACAAGAGGTTTGCTCAACACTTTGCGCAAGAGTGTGCTGTTTTAGTCCCCGCTAATGAACTAAAGTGGAAAACACTGCGTCCAACACCAGAAAAATTTAATTTTAGTCGTAGCGATTGGATGGCTGAATTTGCCCAAAAACATAATATGCTGTTTCGGGGACACACGTTAGTTTGGTATCAAGCTTTACCCAAATGGTTTGAGGACAAAGTTAATCGCAAAAATGCTGAAAAATTTTTAACGGAACATATCAACACCGTCGTGCAGCGTTACGCTGGTAAGATATACTCCTGGGATGTTGTTAACGAAGCAATACTTCCGAATAGCTCAAAACAGGGACTACGGCAAACTCCTTGGCTGCGGTTACTAGGAGCAGATTACATTGAAATGGCATTTCGGACAGCCGCCGCTGCTGATCCGCAAGCATTACTTATATATAACGACAACAATTTAGAATACGACAACGCGAAGACCGAAACGAAAAGAGACCGCGTTCTTAAACTTCTAGAGCGGCTGAAATCAAAAGGAGTTCCGATTCATGGGTTGGGGATTCAGTCGCATCTCGGTGCAAGTTCTCGTGGCTTCAATGCCAAACGACTCAGAAATTTTCTCAAAGACGTCGCCAGTCTCGATCTGCAAATTTTGATCACAGAAATGGACGTGTCGGAGACAAAACTTCTGGTAGCAGACGACCGCGATACAATTATTGCCGGAGTTTATCATGATTATTTGTCGCTTGCTTTAGACGAGCCTGCGGTAAATACTGTGATCACCTGGGGACTCAGTGATCGCTATACTTGGCTTTCTCATTTTGCGCCTCGTCAAGATGGTGTTCCAGTGCGCCCGCTACCACTTGATGCTGAACTTGAGCGTAAGCTTGCCTGGAACGCGATCGCATCGGCTTTTGATCAAGCTTCACCGCGTAACATTAAATATAATTTTTAAATCATAAGGTTAGGCTGTTGGATCAACCGCAAATTCTCGATTTCTCCTCAATCCGTGGACAAACGTATTTCCATATCTTCTGCTTTGGAATTAGAGCAGAGTAAGAGGGGACGGGAGCTTTTAAACCACTTAAAGTTCCCCCAATATTGAGAACCCACTGCGTTATGCTATTTCCTTCCGTTGCAGCAAATAGCGTCGAACTCGGTAGGTTTGGAGGGCTAGTAATATTTGCGTAAAAGGTCTACCGCAGTTAAGCTGTAGCAAAGATAATTCTACTTATCGTAAAAATACCTTGCTATTATTCACTATTACCTACTCTTAAAGTACTCAATCGAGTTACGAATATCTACCTTAGTTGTTTTGCGTGTTTGTAATTATATTTCTTTAGAACATGCAGTCAATGTTAATAGTATTTTTTTTCTGCGAGCACTAACATTTTTTTACCTGTCATTGAAATTTTTATTGATTATTAAACTTTTCGTACCTTTGTTCCTTTTGGAACTATAGGGAAGAACTACTAAATATGAATACGTAATACAGATAGCTCGATGAGACACGATCAGTCTTATCGAGTACTTGTCGCTATTCCTATTCAAACACATTCAATATTCAATTTTGAGCATTCTTACCTGTTAGTTCAATATAGTGATGAACATACCAGTTTTTTTATCAGTAAAAACATCATTCAGTAATTTACTTACAGTAATTTACTTATAAGTAGGCAGTTGTCAATGCTTACGAGCAGCCGCAGATCTACCGAATTATTCTTTTAGAATTTAAAGCAGAAAAGTCGTATTTACACTAATGATGATTGGGGAATTGATTGAATAGGATATACCCAAGATGAGGTTATTCAATTAGTCTTCATACTATTCAAAGAACTATTGATTAGTTTTTAGAATTTCTTAAAAAAGACAAGCAAAATACTGAATTTCAATCTTTTCCTCAAGTAGGACTTAAAGATTTAAATAAGTGCGTGCCAATGTCAAGACTAAGTGAAGAGATCTTATTGACATAAAATCATTGTTCTTCTACATAAACCTAACTTTATATCATCGCACAATGAAAAATACAATCAATTTGCAAAATCTCAAGAATATTCTATTTACTAAAGGTTTACTAACAATTTTAATGCTTACTCCTGGAGTAGCTGCTGCAACTAATAGTCATCATTCTGTTCCGAATATTAAAACTACTCATTACGCAATCCCTAACGATGCCTATTACGTATCACCCGATGGAAAAAATACAAACACTGGTAGAACTCCCGACTCTCCTTGGTCTGTTGCCAAGGCACTAGCAGATGCACCAAGTGGTGCTACGATTGTATTTCGTGGTGGCGTATACCGCAATGTAGAAGCGAATCTTACAAAAAGGCTGACTTTACAAGCCTATCCAAACGAGAAGCCTTGGATTAAAGGTAGTATTATCGTCGATGACTGGGTAAAAGAAGGCAACATCTGGCGCAAAGATAACTGGGAGCATTCATTTCCTTTTGAAGGACAGCGTCAAGCCATTGATCCAAAATATCCGTTAGCCGGTCATCGCGACATGGTTTTTATTAATAATGTTGCACTTAAGCAAGTAGATAGTAAGTCTAAAGTTGTTCCTGGCACTTTTTATGTTGATGCTGCTAATAAGAAACTCTATATTGGTAGCAATCCAATAGGTAATACAGTTGAAGCTACTGCCAAAAAAACAGGTTTTAATATCATCCAAAATGGAGGTGATTCTGTAATCCGAGGATTGGGTATTACGCACTATGCTGACAACGCAATTTATATTAGAAGACCAAATGTCACACTCGAAAATAACACGCTCACTTGGAATGGTATCACCGGTGCCTTAGTGACTCAATCAGATGCAGTATTAAGGGGTAACAATATTAGCTATAACGGACATAAAGGTATATCTGGCGTCTACGCGCATCGTATGCTTCTGGAGAACAACATTATTAGTCACAATAATATTGAAAATTTTGCTCAACACTGGGCTGCTGCTGGAGTTAAAACTATTTGGACTGATGGGCTAGTCTGGCGTGGTAACTTAGTAGAACATAATAATTCGATTGGTTTATGGATTGACGAGTCTACAACTGATTCCACAGTTGTTAACAATGTTGTTCGCTACAATAAGAACAATGGAATTTCCATGGAAATTTCGCATAAGGCAATAATTGCCTCAAATGTCATTTATGAAAATGCGCCAGCAGGTATTCTCATACTCAATTCTTCGGGCGCACGTCTTTACAACAATACACTGGCACGTAACCAAGCTAACTTCTTAATCAAGGAAACACCGCGTAACAATACAAAGCTACACGAAATCGCAAAAGGAATTACTTGGATTACGAGAAATACCGTTGTTAAAAATAACATCTTATGGAGTAATGCTAAAGGCACTCCGTTCTTTGCTCCTAGCTGTGAATTGCGAGAACCATCAAAAAACATGATTCCTGTGGCTGACTACAATGCATACTACCGTCAATCAGCAACTCAAACACGAAATCTTTTCATTTGGGGAATAGGTGGTAGCGAATGCTTCAATACTTTCAGAACTCTTAGTGCTTTTGCCTCAACTACAGGTTTAGAGTCCAATGGAGTAGAGATTACGAATACTAATGATCCATTTTTTGTAAATGCACAAGCTGATGACTTCCGTTTGAAAGCAGGTAGCCCTGCAATTGGGCGCGGCGAGCCATTACCTGCAGATGTGGCGAATGCGATTGGAGTAGCTTCGGGTAGAGCAGTCGATTTGGGTGCCGTGCAATCTCAGGTATTCTTTGCACATTAAGCATCCACTAAATTGTCAATTCTGAGTTACCTAAATGCTGGTTATCTAGATGCGATAGAAGTCAACTATCTACAATAATGCAGGTATCTTTTCTAGAAAAAGCTTATTTGCTACCTGTATAAAAGAATAACAAAGTGTAATGCTTCAATTAAAACAAGATCGCAGGCGATATTTCTCCTGCGATATTTGCTATGAAAAGATATTTTATTTTCTACTAATTAAATTTACTATACATAGCTTAAGTGGTGAAGCGATCGCTTATTTTAAATTTCTGGGCTTTAATTTCCTTTTTATCTGTCCTCCAATGATGAGGCATCAGAGCTTACTCGCAAGCTTAAACAGCAATCAAGGTTGTCAAGATACTTTCAATAGCTTTACTGGAGTTATAATGTATAGTATTTGTCTGCAATGTTATGAGGAACTACTGTCTTAAAATCAGCTTTAATTCTTTACTACAGCTAGCGATCAAGTTCCCAGCAGCTTATCAATTTACCTCAGTAGAAATACCTAACTTACCTTAATTGTTATAACTTTCTAACTCAATAAAGCTCAAAATTTTTCAGTAAAATTACGCTTGAACCTTCACTATTAAGAAGCGTAATCTTTTTTCGTTAGTTTAGCGTGTAATTCTGTTATATCTCAAAATGTGGAAATGTCACTCAGAGGAGGAAAATTAATTATTATTTTGAAGTATTGAACAAACACCTATTCTCCACTGCACAACCTTGCATTACTAGATAGTTATTGGGTGCACGGATTGTTTCTTATGTAGATACCAGATGTTTGAAATCCTAGGTATCCCTCCCATAACTTTCTTTGACTTGTATTGTAGCCTTGCATCGTGCGTGTAGCCGTTTAGCTACCAAAGGCATAACTCTTCTAACCCTTAGACAAGAACAAGTCACAATCACTCCAAAAAGCTACTCTCACTTTTGCTCTTTGCTAATATACTGCAAACTTACAAACGCTACATTTGTGCAGCAATAGCTGTGGAATTTCTGCTGGGTATTACTTGACACCCCTCTCTCTTCATCTAACAACCAGCTTTTAGGAGACTTAACGGCAAGTTAGTTCATCAGATTTAAGCTTGCGAAAATAGCTAATCCACACAATACTTCCATCACCTGAAACCTCAACAATACGGAGAGCAATGATGAACAATCAATGCAATACATACTTTTCTTTGTCAACGTTAGCTAAACTAACGCTGGCGGTCTTAGTTGCAGTTCCATTGACAGTACCACGCATAGCAAATTCCGCGACACTCAATATCAAAAGGACGAACTATGGTATCCCAAATGGAGCCTATTTCGTCTCACCTACTGGTAAGCCAGGAAATTCAGGAAGATCAGCAAACTCGCCGTGGCCAGTAGCCAAAGCGATCGCATCGGCACCAAGTGGGGCAACAATTGTGTTTCGTGGTGGAACGTATCGCAACGTGCAAATCGCATTAAATAAGCGCTTGACATTGCAAGCATATCCGAATGAGCAACCGTGGCTCAAAGGTAGCACGGTGGTTGATGGTTGGGTGCAAGAAGGCAGTATTTGGCGTAAAGATGGTTGGAACTTCTCGTTTTTACCAGTTGAAGAAGGCAAAGCAATTGATCCGAAGTATCCGATGGCAGGACATCGGGACATGGTGTACATCAATGGCGTGGCACTCAAGCAAGTGGGTAGCAAAGCGAATGTCGGACCTGGAACATTCTTTGTTGATGGTCGTAACAATAAGCTTTATATTGGCACGAACCCTAGTGGCAAAACGGTAGAAGCTACGACGCAAACCGAAGGCATTATGGCATGGAATAGTGCTGCCTCAGGCTCAGTTATCCGTGGACTAGGCTTAGCACACTACGCTAATCAAGGACTCAAAATTGGTGCATCGGGAATCACCGTGGAAAACAGCACCCTTGCCTGGAATGGTCTGGATGGTGTTGCCGTCCTTTCCAGCGGTGCCAAACTACGCGGTAATACAATCAGCTACAACGGTCGCCGAGGAGTCAACGGTGTGCGTTCACACCGCTTGCAGTTGGAAAACAACGTGATTAGCCACAATAACACCGAAAATTTCTCGAAGTCTTGGAGTGCTGGGGGTGCGAAAATAATTTGGACCGATGGTGCGGTGATGCGTGGCAACACGGTCAACAACAACAAGTCAATCGGCTTGTGGATTGATGAGTCCTCAACCAATTCGACCGTGGTGAATAACGTGGTTCACAACAACAGCAGCAATGGTATTTCGATGGAAATATCGCATAATGCCATCATTGCCTCGAATGTGATTAGTGGCAATGCACCCGCAGGCATTATTATTCTCAACTCCTCAAGCGCACGCATCTACAACAACACGCTTGCCCGCAACCAAGCTAATCTTTTAGTTCAAGATACCTCACGTAGAAATACGAAGTCCAACGAAATCTCCAAAGGAATCACGTGGGTGACACGCAACACGATTGTCAAAAACAACATCTTTTGGAACTCTAGTGGTACGATGTTTTTTGCTTCTGGCTGTCCAGTCAAACAAGCTTCCAAGTTGATGATTCCGGTGACGAACAATAACGCGTACTATCGTCGTTCTGCTGGGAAACCGGCAAATCTGATATGGGGACTTAATAGCAATCAATGCTCTCAAACTTTTAGTTCGCTGGCAAGTTTTAGATCTGCCACGGGTCTAGAAGCAAACAGTCTTGATGTGGTTAACTCCAGCGACCCATTCTTTGTGAATGCTAATGCCAATGACTTTCGCCTCAAATCAGGTAGTCCAGCGATTGGGCGCGGCGAACCGCTACCTGCTGATATTGCGAATGCAATCGGTGTTGCTGCTGGACGAAAAGTCAATCTTGGTGCATTGCGATAAATAGTACTGCAAGTAACGACATTTGTGCTTCTCAAGTATTCTCAAGGTCCTAATATTCCTGTCGCCTTCTGGCGATCGCACCTAAAACTCTGAGTTCTCTCCTTTGAGGTAAGATTTGCTTTACATTTAGGCTTTTACTTATGAGACGCGATCGCCTTTCCTTTCACTATCACGATTCAATTCTATGTAGAGTTTTATCTATATATAGTATTTAAATTTAGAGTCAATATCTAGTGAAATTGACAATACTAAACTAAATATTTGCGTAAACGTCATGAAGAAAGTATTTGTCTTCGTTTCATAATATTACCTATCAATAATATAGTTGATTCAGTTCTTGACAGAGTTTTTGAGATACCTTAATGCATTCACTCCTTCAAAAAGCTGTTATGAGATATTTCAATTTTTCCTTAAAAAATTACTTGAATTTTTATTAAAAAAATTGTATGCTTTTTTCGGTAATTATATTTTGTTTTAGACTCATAATTTTACATCATAGGAGGACATTTTTTTTGATGTAGAAGATTTTCAATGTTCCTTTGCAATTCATCGTTTTTTGCTACGAGCTTAAACTTGAAAAATAGAATAGAGCTATAGAATATGAGTCGTTTTCATCTCAAATAAGTTCCTTGATTAAGGTAACAAGTAATCAGCAGATATTTTTCTGTATTCTGGCTTGCCAGGTGGCACCACTTAATTACAGAAAGTAGTTTTTTATGCCTAAAAATAAAGAAGGTTATGAACTTGCTTAATAAGTCGTTTTAAGTAACCTGTTTATCTAGATTACAACTCATAATTTATAGGAATTGATAGTGACACGGCTCATCTTATTGAGAAGGTTATCAATAACTCTAAATAGCGATAACTTCGACAACGATAGCTGTGAAATGATTTCGTTATTGAAGCCGTGTGCCAGCGCTTCATCGGCAACCAGCAAAAGGGCAATGACAATAAGCGAACAAACTGCACGCAGCAGTGCCAAAGCAGAATAAATGTCGAATACCAAAGAATCTGGAGAGCAATGATGAACAATCAAGGCGACAAACGTGTTTGTTGGTTCATACTCACGCATCTACTGCTAGCAGGATTAGCGACAATACCACTAAAAGCAAATTCCGCGACACTCAACATCAAAAACACGAACTACGCAATTCCCAGCGGTGCTTACTTTGTATCGCCCACAGGTAGCGAAAGTAATTCAGGAAGATCAGCAGACTCGCCATGGCCAGTAGCCAAAGCGATCGCATCGGCACCAAGTGGGGCAACAATTGTGTTTCGTGGTGGAACGTATCGCAACGTGCAAATCGCATTAAATAAGCGCTTGACATTGCAAGCATATCCGAATGAGCAACCGTGGCTCAAAGGTAGCACGGTGGTTGATGGTTGGGTGCAAGAAGGCAGTATTTGGCGTAAAGATGGTTGGAACTTCTCGTTTTTACCAGTTGAAGAAGGCAAAGCAATTGATCCGAAGTATCCGATGGCAGGACATCGGGACATGGTGTACATCAATGGCGTGGCACTCAAGCAAGTGGGTAGCAAAGCGAATGTCGGACCTGGAACATTCTTTGTTGATGGTCGTAACAATAAGCTTTATATTGGCACGAACCCTAGTGGCAAAACGGTAGAAGCTACGACGCAAACCGAAGGCATTATGGCATGGAATAGTGCTGCCTCAGGCTCAGTTATCCGTGGACTAGGCTTAGCACACTACGCTAATCAAGGACTCAAAATTGGTGCATCGGGAATCACCGTGGAAAACAGCACCCTTGCCTGGAATGGTCTGGATGGTCTTATAGTTCAATCTTCTGATGCCAAACTACGCGGTAATACAATCAGCTACAACGGTCGCCGAGGAGTCAACGGTGTGCGTTCACACCGCTTGCAGTTGGAAAACAACGTGATTAGCCACAATAACACCGAAAATTTCTCGAAGTCTTGGAGTGCTGGGGGTGCGAAAATAATTTGGACCGATGGTGCGGTGATGCGTGGCAACACGGTCAACAACAACAAGTCAATCGGCTTGTGGATTGATGAGTCCTCAACCAATTCGACCGTGGTGAATAACGTGGTTCGCAACAACAGCAGCAATGGCATTTCGATGGAAATATCGCATAATGCCATCATTGCCTCGAATGTGATTAGTGGCAATGCACCCGCAGGTATTATTATTCTCAACTCCTCAAGCGCACGCATCTACAACAACACGCTTGCCCGCAACCAAGCTAATCTTTTAGTTCAAGAAACCTCGCGCAATAATACCAAATCTAACGAAATCTCCAAAGGAATCACGTGGGTGACACGCAACACGATTGTCAAAAACAACATCTTTTGGAACTCTAGTGGTACGATGTTTTTTGCTTCTGGCTGTCCAGTCAAAGAACCATCGAGCTTGATGGTGCCAACAACAAACAATAACGCGTACTATCGAACTTCGGCTACAAAACCAGCAAATCTGATATGGGGACTCAGTAGCAGCCAGTGTTCGCAATCGTTCACTTCGCTAGCAAGCTTCCAGTCGTCAACAGGTCTAGAATCGAACAGTCTTGATGTGGTTAACTCCAGCGACCCATTCTTTGTGAATGCCAATGACAATGACTTTCGCCTCAAATCAGGTAGTCCAGCGATTGGGCGCGGCGAACCGCTACCTGCTGATATTGCGAATGCGATCGGTGTCGCTGCTGGTACCACCGTCAACTTAGGAGCGCTTAAATTCTAGCACTATAATGAGATAACTCATGTGACGTGATAGACGTAAGAGGCTCGCAGCTAACTGCACCTTTGCTTCTACGATTTGTAGTTGAAGGAGTGTGAATGGAAGCGGTGTATCAAAACTTTTTGATTCGCGACTGGCAACCAAGCGATCGCACTCCTGTTACTGACATTATCCGCTCGGTTCTTGCCGAGTACCATCTTGATTTTGAGCCTCATGCCGCCGATTGTGATGTTGTCGATGTTGAAAACTATTATCTAACAACAAAAGGCGAGTTCTGGGTCATTCAACAAGACGATCGCTTGGTTGGTACGGGCGGATACTACCCTGTAATGCGTGGCGAACAAGCAGTAGAAATCCGGAAGATGTATTTGCTGCCTCATGTTAGAGGCTTAGGATTAGGAAAGTACTTATTACAACAGCTGGAAAAAGCGATCGCGGCACGTGGTTTTAGACAGATCTGGATTGAAACTGCGAGTGTTTTAACTACGGCGGTCAAGCTGTACGAAAGTTATGGATATCAGCCTGCCAGCGGCGTAGAAACAGCACGGTGCGATCGCGTTTACGTTAAGCAAATAGTGTCTTGTTGACAACTGTTCAATTAATTAATAAGCATCCTGCAATTCGTAGAATTCAGGTGAAATATAGTCTTTTCTTAGCGGCCAACCTACCCAGTCTTCTGGCATGAGGAGACGTTTGAGATTCGGATGTCCTTCGTAAATGATACCGAACATATCATAAGACTCTCGCTCTTGCCAGTCGGCAGTTTTCCAAATCCAATACACCGAAGGTACCTTCGGATTTTCCCTAGGTAAGAAGACTTTGAGCCGTACTTCTTCGGGTCGGTCAGCATTGTCACTGACTTTAATCAAGTGATAAACACTTACCAAATCTTGTCCAGGTCCCGAATCGTAAGCGCACTGACACTGCAAATAGTTAAACCCATAAGCATATAACGCCGTAGCGATTGGTAAGAGATACTCGCTCTCTACCTTAATAATTTCTACGCCCAAATGATCAGGCTCCAGCGATTCATGCTCGAAGCCATTTTCACTCAACCATTGCGAAATCTTGCCCGCTTCGACGATCTGCGATGCTTCACTGCTTTCAACTGCTTCTGACTTTTCGGGTTCTTCAGCCACGGCTTGCTTCCTCCTTTTCAACTGCTTGAAGTGCAGGTGGTATAGGCATTCCTATTGCTTCAGTTAATTCTTTTGGTGCTGCGGTGCGCGTCTCTGAGAGGAGGTACTTACCCGTAAGCACCGGCGCAACACTCTTCATACTATGCGTTGTACTGTAGTAGCGATGTGTTTGCTTAACTTGACCCCGCTCTTGAAGTGATTCGTTGGCGATTTTTTTACGTAGCTTGATAATCGCGTCCATAATTGCCTCTGGACGAGGTGGACAGCCAGGGAGATAAACATCTACAGGCATAAGCTTATCAACACCCCTTACCGCTGTTGGCGAATCAACGCTAAACATACCGCCCGTAATCGTACAAGCACCCATCGCGATGACATATTTTGGGTCAGGCATTTGCTCGTACAGACGTACAAGTTGAGGTGCCATCTTCATCGTGATTGTTCCGGCAGTGATGATCAAGTCGGCTTGTCGCGGACTCGAACGCGGAACTAAGCCAAAGCGGTCAAAATCAAATCTTGAGCCGATTAGTGCCGCAAACTCAATAAAGCAGCAAGCTGTACCAAACAATAGCGGATACAAGCTCGATAGCTTTGCCCAGTTATAAAGGTCATCGACTGTTGTCAGGATGACATTTTCTGAGAGATCTTGTGTAACTGTGGGGCGCTCAATAGGATTGAGGATCTTCTCTTTTTGTTGATCCCACCCATCATTCGCTTGGTTCGTGATGTTAGTTGGATTCATGACCATTCCAAGGCTCCTTTGCGCCAGGCATAGACAAGGGCAACAACCAGAATTGCAATAAAAATGAGAGCTTCAATAAACGCCAAAAGCCCTAGTCGATGGAAAGCAACCGCCCAAGGATACAAAAAGACTGTTTCCACATCGAAGATCACAAAGACCAGGGCAAACATATAGTAGCGAATGTTGAATTGTATCCAAGCTCCACCGATAGGTTCTACGCCCGATTCGTAGGTAGTGCGCCGTTCAGGACCACCACCACTTGGTCGCAGTAGCTTAGATGCAGAAAGCGCAAGTGCAGGCACCAGACTACAGACTAATAGGAAGCCTAAAAGGTACTCGTAACCACTAAGAACAAACACAATTGTTGATGTAAATAATTTTGTTACTTACTTTTACATTATATATCCCCAGTGGTTACGGAGCCTGGCAAAACTTAACACCAACTGATTAAACTGAGTTTTCAGCTAGATAGCCAAAGGTAATAACTAAAGTGAAATTGTGTCATAATTTTTAACGTATATTTAAGAATTGCCCCCACATTATCCACTTTGTCTTTTGCTATGAGCGAATCAGTTGTAGAGAGCCAAGGACTAGATCGCTATGAGTGTCGCGTCTGTGGCTACGTTTATGAACCGACAAAGGGAGATAGCAAGGAAGAGGTTCCTGCTGGCACACCTTTTACAGAACTAGCATCTTCTTGGCGGTGTCCTGTTTGTGGCGCAAGGACTTCCCAATTTGAAAATATTGGTCCGACTGGAAAAGCCTCTGGCTTTGAATCAAATCTTGGCTATGGTATTGGCGTAAACAAGCTAACCCCAGCCCAAAAAAATCTTTTGATTTTTGGCGGTTTGGCACTAGGTTTTTTGTTGTTTATGAGCCTTTATGGGCTAAAATAAGTCCGCTTCTTGATTGATATAGCTCAGGGTTCAGAGAGCAGGACGTATTGTTGTCTTGAACCAAATTTCACTCGTCTTAGGTAAGCTATAAACTTACAATGGAAAATTTTTCTCTTGCTCTAACGGCTGAACCTTGATCCTTAATTTTTTGATTTTTGTTACAAGATATACAGATACTAATGCGTTCATTATTCAAAGTTTGGCAACGAGCCATTGTTTTATTAACAGTTATTCTGTTATGTGTTGTATGTGTTGGGTGTAGTAACACGCCTTCCATCAGTAATAACCCGTGGAAGGTGATTACTGTACCAACAGAATCTAACCTTCAAGATATTGCCTTCACCGACGATAAACATGGCTGGCTTGTAGGTAGTAAGGCAACACTCTTGGAAACAACCGACGGTGGGGAAACCTGGCAACCTAGAACCTTAGATTTAGGTGAGCAGAACTATCTTTTTTCTTCAGTGAGTTTTGCAGGACAAGAAGGGTGGATTGTCGGTGAACCGGGGCTTTTATTACACACTACCGATGGCGGAAAATCTTGGGAACAAATTCCTTTGAGTGAGAAACTTCCTGGAAATCCCAACATGATCGTTGCTTTAGGATCGCACGCAGCCGAAATGACGACGGATGTAGGCGCAATCTATCGCACAACCGACAGCGGTAAAACCTGGAAAGCAATGGTGCAAGAAGCTGTTGGCGTCGTCCGTAATATTGCCCGCGCCGCAGATGGCAGGTACTTGGCGGTTTCGGCAAAAGGAAATTTTTATTCGGTTTGGGAACCTGGTAAAGAAGCTTGGGAAGGGCATAACCGCAATAGTTCCCGCCGCGTACAGAATATGGGTTTTGCTCCAGATGGGCGCTTGTGGATGCTAGCACGTGGTGGTCAAGTGCAATTTACTAAACCTGATAATCCTGATGAATGGGAAGAAGCTCAATACCCTGAGTTTTCTACGAGTTGGGGTTTGCTGGATCTAGCATATCGGACTCCAGAAGAAATCTGGATAGCGGGAGGTAGCGGCAATTTATTATGTAGTTTTGATGGTGGTAAAACTTGGCAAAAAGACCGCGATGTAGAAGAAGTTCCTTCTAACCTTTACAAAATAGTTTTTCTGACACCAGAAAAGGGATTTATTGTCGGTCAACGCGGAGTTTTGCTCAAATATCAAGGATCGAGTGCAACTGCATGAAATGATTCTCAAAAGATGAATGAAGCCAGATTATGTAATACAAAGGTAGTTTTTCCTATCGTGTCTCTGCGTTCTAGCAATGCTCTAAGCATTGGTACCTAATAAGCGAAAAGATAGTGGGTTAGCTACTTTTTCTTAAGGTTTCATAGGATAATTTAGTCATAAGAGTTGTAGCGGGAGGAAATCACAATGTCAGGCTCAACAGGAGAACGTCCGTTTTCGGATATTATTACAAGTGTACGTTACTGGGTTATTCATAGTATTACCATTCCAGCTTTATTTATTGCTGGTTGGCTGTTTGTTAGTACAGGTCTAGCATATGATGTGTTTGGCACACCTCGACCTAACGAGTACTATCCCCAAGAGCGACAAGAATTGCCGATCATTGGCGATCGCTATCAAGCAAAACAAGAGATTAAACAATTTATCAATAGCAACGATTAATTCAAAATCATGACGAGTAATACTAGAAGTAACATCAATCAACCAATTCAGTATCCAATTTTTACGGTAAGATGGCTGGCGGTTCACACCCTGGCTGTACCAACGATCTTCTTCTTGGGTGCGATCGCCGCTATGCAGTTTATTCAACGCTAGGAGGAACTTATGCCCCCGCAAAGAACACCGAATCCTAACAACCAACCTGTTGAACTAAACCGCACTTCACTTTACCTCGGTTTACTACTCGTTTTCGTTCTCGGTATCCTGTTTTCTAGCTATTTCTTTAACTAGTTGAAACTTGTGCCGTGTCTTTGTCAATTTAAATTGTTATCGCTGAAGGAGAATTAAGCTGTGTCTGGAAGTGGACGAATTCCTTTATGGGTTGTTGCGACCATTGCCGGTTTGGGTGTAATCACGATTGTAGGAACTTTCTTCTACGGTTCTTACACTCACTTAGGCTCTTCTTTATAGAGCAATTTACTAAATGAATCATAGCCAAGTAATACAACTGTAGTTAATTGGCAACATTGCAGGAAAAACCGCCTATCTTACTAAGATAAGCGGTTTTTAGCTCATTATTGAAGGTAATTAACGATTAAGCTATAGCTCCAATTATGGACGGGGCAATGCCTTGACCCTTAGATTCCTGATGGATCTTCACGCTCAATGTAGATGAGCAACAATGCCATAGCAACAGCAGGAAATACTAAGCCAGTTAACGGAACTAAAATCGAGGGGAGAAAAGAAGCTGAAAACATATGTAATCCTACTACAATCAAGTCACGATTGAGAATGAATGTACTGCAATTTCTCTCCAGATTTCTAAAATCTCAAAATTTTTAACAAATTTTGAAGTTATTGACTGGAAGAAGTAGCACGTCCAGAATAAGTTTCCAGTTCAATTTAATCTTTCTTTATAATATTAAACTCAGTGTTAAGTTTTTCCTGCTAGTCGTAAAATTTGTAACAACTGCACGCGTAAACCTTTGGCTCTGGCTTGGAGGCGGGAGCGACACTAGAGAATTTATACAAGAGCGATCGCCAGAAAATTCTTGAGGAGTTTGAAACAAGACAACCGTAAATTTGGGTATAAAAGTAGATAAAACCGGAAAATTTCAGTGTTTCTCCTCATTTAAACTGTAGTTATATTAACGGATAATGATAGCGTTCTCTATCAAGAGTGCCGTAAAAAAATATACGTATACTTTAATAAAATACTGGCAAATCTTTAAATTTCTACTCCGAGAAACTACTAGAATGAAACTATGTCTGTGCATAACTGCTTCACATCAAATTGATGAGTTGAGGCAGCGCCCATTATGCAAATTATATTTAAACACTTAAGTTATATTTTTTACGGGGTTATCGCATGAGCGAGACAAGCCACCGTCGCATTGTCATAGGCGATATTCATGGTCACTATGACGGTTTAATCAAACTACTAGAAGCGATCGCCCCTGGAACCAGCGACGAAGTATACTTTTTGGGGGACTTAATTGATCGAGGACCACAAAGCGCCCTCGTTGTAGACTTTGTACAACAAAATTCTTACCCTTGCTTACTTGGCAATCACGAACAGATGTTACTCAACGTTCTGAGCGATCGTGCCTCAAACCACATGAAGCAAGCATGGTTGTATAGTGGGGGCAATGCGACGTTAAGTAGCTACAAAGACTTTACAATTCCTCAAAGTCATGCGGAATGGATGCAAAATCTACCAACATACTTAGACTTAGGAGATGTTTGGTTAGTCCATGCGGGGGTAAACCCCAAAATTCCGCTAGAGAAACAATCCGCTGAACAGTTTTGCTGGGTACGCGATGAGTTTCATGGTATGCTTGAACCCTACTTTCCCGATAAACTCATCATTACTGGACATACGATCACCTTTACTCTACCAGGAGTAAACTCTGGAGAAATTGCCCAAGGTAGAGGTTGGTTGGACATTGACACCGGTGCATATCATCGTAAAAGCGGCTGGTTAACTGGACTAGACATCACAAATAGCCTAGTCTATCAGGTAAACGTATTTCGCAACGTCTTGCGGACTTTACCATTAACTGAAATTGTTACCGCAGTTAACCCGATAGACGTCGTAAATCGTGCTTCAGCACGGCTATAACAACGGTCGAATCCTCGCACGATAAGCCGCAGTATCTAAGCCATCTCCGACATTAGCCGTTTGCGAGTCGATCGCATTGCGTAGCCGCGTAATCCGATCGCCCGTTGCGGGGTGGGTACTCAGGAAAGTCGGAACCGATCGCCCGTTTTGCCTAAGGAGTTTCTCCATAAAAGCGATCGTCGCCGATGGAGCATAACCTGCGCGTCTAGAGTTCGCTAATCCACGTTGATCGGCTTCAAACTCATCTTCACGACTGTTCGGACGCCGTAGTGCTAAATCTACACCAATTTGGACAGCACGGCTACGATCTAAGCCCGCAACCGAAGCAACACCACCCGCGATTGCCATTTGACGCATCTGTTGAATCGCGTGACGACTTGCGATGTGACCAATTTCGTGCGCAAGTACGCTAGCGAGTTGGGCTTCATTGTCAGCGAGTCGAATTAAACCCGTATTGACATAGACAAAGCCACCCATTGTTGCAAAAGCATTGATACCATTATCATCAACGACTTGGAACGTATAAGGAATTCCACTGCGATCGCTCGCCGGAACTAACCGTTGACCAATTTGATTGATATAGCGATTGATATCAGAATTGCGATAGAGACGAACTTCGCGGCTGACAAGTTGTTGATTAATTTGTCTTCCTAGCTGAACTTCTTGACTGTCAGAGATGTTTGATAGCTGAATAATTTGAACTCCACGAATGAGCAAATCAAAAATCGAAAACGCTTGTGATACCGCTGGCGTACCCAACAACAGCGCCAGCACCACAAACAGCGACAATAGCGGATAAATTAAGCGACGTCGGAAACGATGCAAAATAAAAGAAAAATTAAACATACTCCGTTGCTGAAGCTAAAACGAGATGAACAGCGATCATAATGCTCTTCCTACCCAAGATTTTTCGAGTAAACGACGCTGCTGAAAATGAAAATCACTAAAATACCAGACGTTATGATTTGTCTATATGTTGCAATTCAAACAAAATAGTAGTGAGCCTTACTGTTAACCAATTAGCGACTTTATCGAGTTTATCGAGTAACATAATCTGCAACTAAACCTAACATCCGACAGCAGACGTGATAAGCTGGGCGACGGTAGTTAACTTTTAAGAATCATGGCTATTTTGGATTCTAAAGGACGCTTGTTTGGCAAGCTTAGTATTCTCGACTTAGGGGCTGCTTTAGTAATCCTCCTAGTGATCGTTGGCATCTTTTTCTTTCCAGGAACTTCCGGTTCGGTTGCGCAAGTTGGTGTAACAACAAAACCCATCGAAGTTGATTTAGTTGTTCGGGGTTTAAACGTCCGCGATCCTCAACAACTATTCAGCGAAGGATTGAAAGAAGGAGGTAAAACCAACATTATTATTCGTAACCAGCCTTACGGTCAGATTGAAGTTAAATCGGTTAAACAACTACCTAGAACTATCCTTGTACCCCAACCTGATGGTTCAATTCGAGAGATGTCCGATCCGCGCGCCAATCAATTCAGCACTGATATGCTATTAACGCTCAACGGTAGGGCGCAAATTACCAGTACAGGACCCGTATTAGGCAACAGTAAGCTGAAAATTGGTATGCCCGTCGAACTCGAAGGCTTTAACTACAACTTTAACGCTACCGTAATTGACGTTCGGACATGATCTAGGGGCGAGAGGTCAGGGTATGACATTTGCTTAACCTCTGGCTTCTACCTCCTGTGGCTCTGTATCCTGCGTAAGGATGGGCAAAAAACGTCGAATCAGACCGATTGTGACCGCTGGGAGTTCCAATTGCGGTGTTAGCCCAACGTCATCGAGCGATTGAAATACGCGAATTGCTTGGGGATTCATCGCTGCAAATCGGCGTCCAATTTCTGGACCTGTAAATTGTGACCTTTGACCCCAGATAATCGCGGTAGGAACGCGCAACTGCGGCACATAAAGCGATAAATCGAAACACAAGTCGCCACGGACAAACGAAAGTGCTGCGTACTCAGCATTCGGCTGCTGTGCTGACTCTAAATAAGCCTCAACAATTTCTTGGTAGATCCGGTTGGCGCGCGCAAACTGACGTTGCTCAAGAAAGCTGCGGATGCCATTACTAGTAGCAATTCCAGCACTATAAAGCAAGCGATCTAAAATCGGAGTGCTGACTATCTGCGCAAAGAAACTCCGCGAGTAGTTTTCACCAAAATCAGATAATCCCGCAGGAGTAGTCAAAATCAACGATTTGAATAATTCTGGGCGCGCGATCGCGACTCGGATTGTAAACGCTGCGGTTAACGAAGATGCCACAACTGTAACGGGGCGATCGCAGGTTTGTTCGAGAAATTCCGTAATTATCGTCAGATAATCATCAATCGTGTAATTGCGCGGAGGATGCTCCGAACGCCCCCACCCAATCAAATCAGGCGCAATTACCTGATATTCTGCCGCAAACGCCGGATAAACCTTTGACCATTCATAGGCAGAAGAACCGCCACCAAAACCGTGCAAAAAAACTAATCGTTCTCGATTGTCGTCTTCAGATGTTTGACGCCAAGGCGTATCACTTGCAGTGTAGTAAACCATTCTGCCAAGTGAAGTCAGCACTGATCGCTGCTCAAAACCGAGTGGCAGAAACATAACTCTATCTCCCGCGGTTGACTCTTTCTTCTATGATGCGCGTTTCTAGTATTATTCGTCATCTGGGCAGATATCCGTACATCTTCCACTCATTTACATCAACTATACATATAGCAGTCTCGTTGAGGTAATTAGGACATCGAACACGCTAAGTTGACAGTTGATAGTTGACAAAGTCTTTCCACATCTTCACTATCAACTGATCTCTGACCTCTACAGCGGTTCAGCTTTTTCCACCGAAGCATTGTTGACTCCTAAAGTTAAGCGTAAAGGACGTTGTGATTGGTAGGCTTTTACGACCTGACGATAGACCTGAGAGTTAGTTGGGAGGGTTCTTTGTTTGCTACCCTCGATATACGTGATTTGATAATTTACAGATTTTAATAATTCAGGTGTGCTGGGTTTTTCTTGCGGTCTTTGTCTTTGTTCAATTTGATCGACCGTTGGTCGAGGTGGTAATGCAGGCCACCACAAACCTTGGTCATCGGGTCCTGTCACTGCGGCAGCAGGCTGTTGACCGTTGCGATTGAGTAAAGAAGTGGTAGCAAACGTTTCAAAGCGTGGTAGCTTATCGCTCGGACTCGTCGAATACCTAACTTGCCAGGTATAAGTCGTTTGTGCTGTTGCTTCATACTGGTCAATCGTCATAGTGGAGCAGCTTGTGAGGGCGATCGCGCTCATCATTCCAACCACAACTCTCAAAATATTCTTCAAACCGTTAACCTACTCACACTCACTACAGAATTCCAAACAATCACAATGCAGTTGGCTCCTTTTTTTCCAATCCTTTACCGAATTTTACAACCCACCTTTCCGCACTGTCTTTGGGCTGGCAACCCTAACTTAAAAACCATCGCGCTGACTTTTGATGATGGTCCACACCCGACCTACACGCCCGAATTGCTCGAAGTCTTGGATTACTATGCTATCCCAGCCAGTTTTTTTTGGTTAGGCGCGTGCGTCAATCGCGCGCCGTTTACTGCTAAGCAAGTTTATGATCGCGGACACTGGATTGGACTTCACGGCTACGATCATCGGTCGTTTCCAGTTCTCACGACAGTTGAACTTCAGCAAAGTTTACGCGCTACACAAGATGCGATCGCCAAAGCTTGCCGTATCGACCCTAATTCGGTTCGCGATGTCAGACCACCCAACGGGTTATTTACTCCACAAATCTTAAATTCCTTAAATCAATGGCAATATCGCGCTGTTATGTGGAGTGTTGTACCTGAAGATTGGGTACGCCCAGGAGTTGCAACGGTTGTGCAGCGCGTACTTCAGCAAGTTAGTAATGGCTCGATGATTGTCTTACACGATGGCGTGTGTGGTGGGCAAGATGTCGCCGCAACGACTGCGCAGTTAGTGCCTCAATTGCTGCATCAAGGCTATCAATTTGTAACGGTAGATACTTTGTGGCAACAAGCCCAAGCCTTTACAAGGAGACATTCCTAGCGTTTTTTCTCTTTTGCATCCTTACTTTTATCAAATTAAATTCTTCCGTGTGGGCTGTCACTCGGATATAGAATTCATTACAATATCAGGGAACTGTTTACTAATTTGTCAAGGTTATTTGGGTTGAAATTTGCATGATACCTCGGTTAAGTTGAGGTAAAGGCAGCGTGTTGAAATTAAAATAGCCGATGAAAGCTAGCTCATTTGTTCTAGTCAGCAACATCGCTTAATTTCCACAAAGTAAATTTTCAGCGAGGATACATGAAGAAAAGTAAAGACATCGCAATTCAGCAAAACAGTTGTTGAGTGTGCTGAAAACAATGCCTAGATTGTTTAATTTTTAAAGCGATTCAGACGAGTCACAACTAAAAAAACAATCTTACATAACGTGACTTTATTAAAAATCACACTATTCCCGCAAAAATTTAGATGATTCAACACATAAAATCCGTGCAATTTTTGTGAAACAGGCTACAATCAAAACGATCTTTACGACTCTTTTAAAGAGTTGTATGAGGCATAGCTCAATCAGTTGGACGTTAAGTTATACAAGCAAGTAGTTTCCCGTAGGAAACCAATCCGTCAACAAATTGTTGTGAGGAATATTATTCACTGCTTGATGCTTGCGATCGCCAAAAACCTTTTTTAGTAAACGCTCTTTCCAATAAGTAACAGCTTATTGACAAAGACACCTACCAAAATCATGAGTAATTGATTGTTGACATTAAGGAGCATGAGGAACGCGGCATGAACCCGGCTAACAACGTACTCGAAACCATTCATCAGCCTGAAATCGAAGAAACTGCTAATCAACCCGAAGGCGATTTAGATCTCATACTCGAAGATGACGAGGATTTAGTAATCCTTGACACGGAGGACACTGATGATTTTCTAGAAACTCAGCCTGATGAGGACGACGCTAAGTCTGGTAAAGCCGCTAAATCTCGTCGGCGGGCGCAAACCAAGAAAAAGCACTATACAGAAGATTCTATTCGCCTCTATCTACAAGAGATTGGACGGATTCGGCTACTACGGGCAGATGAAGAAATTGAACTTGCGCGGAAAATCGCAGAGTTGTTGGAAATGGAAAGAGTCCGCGAACGACTGTTAGAACAGTTAGATCGCGAACCACAAGATAGCGAATGGGCAGAAGCTGTGCAGTTGTCTTTACCAACTTTCCGCTATCGCCTCCATGTAGGACGGCGGGCAAAAGACAAAATGGTACAGTCAAACTTGCGTTTGGTGGTTTCCATCGCTAAGAAATACATGAATCGCGGTCTATCTTTCCAAGACTTGATTCAGGAAGGAAGCTTAGGGCTAATTCGCGCAGCCGAAAAGTTTGACCACGAGAAAGGTTACAAGTTTTCGACGTATGCGACATGGTGGATTCGTCAAGCAATTACACGCGCGATCGCCGATCAGTCGCGGACAATTCGCTTACCCGTTCACCTTTACGAAACAATCTCGCGCATTAAGAAAACTACCAAGCTACTTTCGCAAGAGATGGGTCGCAAGCCTACTGAAGAAGAAATTGCTACCCGCATGGAAATGACGATTGAGAAGCTACGCTTTATCGCTAAATCGGCTCAGTTGCCAATTTCCTTAGAAACGCCCATCGGTAAAGAAGAAGATTCTCGCTTGGGCGATTTTATTGAGTCTGATGGTGAAACACCTGAAGATCAAGTTTCCAAGAGCCTTTTGCGCGAAGATCTTGAAAAAGTCTTAGATAGTCTTAGCCCTCGCGAACGAGATGTTTTAAGACTACGCTATGGATTAGATGATGGACGAATGAAAACGCTAGAAGAAATTGGACAGATTTTTAATGTCACTCGTGAACGCATTCGTCAAATCGAAGCGAAAGCACTACGTAAGCTACGTCATCCTAACCGTAATAGCGTGCTGAAGGAGTATATCCGATAGATATAGCAGAGGTCAAGGGTTAGAGATCAAAGGTCAGAGCACTCATTCTGGATTTCTCTATCATGTCCTAACTATATTGACTTTACTATACAGTACCTCATCAACTAAAGCTCAATACACATTAACGAAAAACGCCACAATAAGACTGTGGCGTTTTTTGGTATTTGCTCTATTAATCTGCTTTGCTTGGATTATTTGAATCGGTCTATGTTGCTATCAGTTAGGACTAGAGAATTTCTCTACACTAAAACTCACACCACTGAAAATTTGTAGGTCAAATTACTAGCTAGCTACGTGTCGCTTACAGAAGACCCCAGAAATGTAGTACGCCTTGACCAGAGAACAGTTCGATTAAAACTGCGGCCAAGAAACCAATCATTGCCAGACGACCATTCCAAATTTCTGCTTGTGGAGTAAATCCCCAACGCCAAGCATTGCGGTCTTCCATAACGGGAGTTGTAACCTTTGTTGTGTTCTGCATAGTTGGCACTCCAGAATTGATTTCGGTAACGGTTTGTTTCGCTCTGTAAATTAATATAACAAATATTTACGAAAAAGCAACAAATAAGTTTCTAAAGTCAAAGGTGAGCGCTGGGGCAATATTTATGTAACTCGGCGAGGACTACTGTAAGGCGTTATAGCGAACTCATATCGATAAAGCGCCCTGAAAGTACATACAGAACCTTGAGAGCGCTTGTGTCGGTACCAGAAGACAGAAAATTACATAATGCCCCAGTAGTGAAGGAAACCTTGACCAGAAAATAGCTCAATAAGGACTGCGGCTAGGAAACCAATCATTGCCAAACGACCATTCCAAATTTCTGCTTGGGGAGTGAAACCATAGCGCCAAGCATTGCGATCGTCCACGACGGGAGGTGTAATTTTGGTTGTGTCTTGCATGGTTTTGGCTCCAAAAAGATTGTTTGTTAAGTAATGTAGCTCAATCTGTAAATAAATGTAACGTGGAGAAATTAAGAATATCTCTCTCTAAGGTATGAAAGACGAGGTTATTGCCCAGTGAAGAAGCCTCCGTCAGCACAAGAATTTTGAGGAGTTAAGTGAGCAAGCAGCGAATTGATTTTCAAGCTTTGGCTGTTTCAGTTTGCAAAGCGCGCCCTCTGAATCCTGACGCCTCTTACATTGACTAGTCAGACCAAATTGCTTTACCGCTTTCATATTCAAAGAAATGCAGTTTATCTAGTGACAGCGATAGCCATAGTTGCTCGCCAATTGATACTTTTTGGTCGGGTGGAATTCGTACTTGTAGAGTGTTTGTCGCGGTAGTCGCGATTAAAGATGGTTGTATACCTTGTTTGACAAAGCTGACGGCGAGATACGTATCGTTACCCAACGCTTCAACTAAGTCTATTTGAACTAAGAGATTTTCTGGTGCAGGTGTACTGAGGTGAAAGTGTTCGGGTCGAATACCGAGAATCAGTGTTTGCTGGTCATAATTTTGTAAGACATTTGCCCAGCGATCTGGGAGTGTGCAGCGAAACTGCGGGTGAGTAATTGACAACGGCGCGTGAAATTGCACTGGGAGAAAATTCATTGGAGGTGAGCCAATAAATTCGGCGACGAAGCGCGTTGCGGGACGATTGTAAAGTTCTAGAGGAGGCGCGACTTGTTGAATTTGTCCTTGATTCATCACCGCGATGCGATCGCCCATTGTCATTGCTTCGGTTTGATCGTGGGTAACGTAAACGGTGGTTGTACCAAGTTGACGTTGTAGCTTCACAATTTGCGCGCGCGTTTCGGCGCGGAGTTTGGCATCGAGGTTTGATAGAGGTTCATCCATCAAAAAAACTTGTGGATTGCGGGCGATCGCGCGTCCTAAGGCTACACGTTGCTTTTGTCCACCAGAAAGTTGTTTTGGCAGTCGATTGAGTAGTGCTTCAATTTGCAGTAATTGCGCTACATTCCGTACTCGGTCGTCAACTGCGCGTTCGCGTGCCGTAGTATAACGTAGCTGCTTAGGTAATCCTCGCGTCACTCTCACTAACAAATTATCTAACGATGGCGTGCGCTGCTTGTCACTCCTCAATGTCCGCCGCAGTCCAAATGCTAGGTTATCGTAAACTGTCATGTGCGGATAAAGCGCGTAGTTTTGAAAAACCATCGCGATATCTCTAGCTTTGGGTGGTAATTCGTTAACTAAGCGATCGCCTACCCAAACATTCCCGCCAGATATCTTCTCTAGCCCTGCAATTAAGCGCAGCAACGTACTTTTACCGCAGCCGGAAGGTCCCACTAAGACCATAAATTCACCATCAGCTACGCTCAAGTTAATATTGCGCAGGACACTCACAGTTTGCTTAGGTTCTTGAGTTTCTTTTTCAACCACTGATGGCGCATCGATTGGCGCAAGGAGAGATGACTGCGCGACTACCGGAGTAACTCGTTCGTTATGTCGAGTGGGAAAGCTTTTATAAACGTTTTCCAGAACAACCTGCGCCACGATCGTTAATTCCTACTATTTGCGTTTTCTTGATGAAACTCAGCATCGCGTCAAAGTAGCGAACCGATTTATACTGAATTCTATAGCAATGGTTGATATCGTTTAGACATTAGAGAATTTCAGAATCATTGCTCTGACCTTTGATCCCTGCCATAGCTAGCAAGATCGCCTGGACGATAAACGCTGCCTGGAGAATGGTCTGGGTTAATTTCTATGACTAAATCAACCCAGGTAGGAGGAGTTAATAAAGGTTTAATAAATAACTCTGGGTGAAGCGATCGCCAAAAGTACTTGACAAAATCTTCGATTTCTGCGTCTTTCATTCCTGATTGACCGACGGCAATCATATCGCGTTCGGCGTCTTTACGCCATGCCAAGCTGCGGCGGTAATCATCAGGGTAGAGCAAGATTAACGCGTCGAGTTGTGACCACAAAGGTAGATACTCGTGCAATCGAGCATTTATATCGCGGGCAAATTCGCGATCGTCATGAGTTTCAATCGGTGGTGGAGCCGTGTCAAAGTGTGCAGGGTCGATTGGTCGCACGCCGACAAACCAGCCTTCAAATAGAACAATATCGATAGAATCGACAAGTTCAGGTTGCGCGCGATCACCAGCGCCATCGTACGCCGACTTATCAAACCGAGGGATCGCGATTGGTTGCTCAATAGGCTGACGTAGCTTCTTTAGTACTGTTAACCCTAAATCAATATCATGTGTTCCAGGTGGACCACGCCAAATTAAGCGCGGATCTTGCTGTTTTAACGCTAGGCGATCGTGATAGGTTTTGTACAAGTCATCTAGCGATAAGCTAACAGTACGGTATCCCAGGTGCGCGAGAATGAGCGTCAGTATTGCCCCCAAGGTGGTTTTGCCTGTACCTTGTCCGCCTAAAATTCCTTGAATGAGCGTTCTTTGTAATTGTTGGCGCGATGATGCTAGCTGCATCGCTAACGGTAGCCAAAAATCCCACAGTGTATCGAGTAACTGGTTTGGTGCAAGATGCAACCGCGTTTGGCAAAATTCGCTAAAAGCTGGATAAACCGCACGTAGTAAATGCGATCGCTTTTGCACAACTTGCTCAACATTCGCTGCTGTAATATCAAAAGCTTGAGCGCGTAGAGGATCGGCAAGCATTAGTTGTGCTAGACGTTCGTCGGGTAATGCTCCCGCGAGAATTTGACTTAACCAGATCGCCGTTTGCATAACTTAACGATTTGTTTATCCGGTAATGGGTAATGGGTGATAGATAGGTAAATTTTATGTTCATGACCAATTACCAGTTACCAATTACCAGCCCTATTTAAGAACCAAGTTTAAACGCTTCTAAGAACAGACTATAAGTTAGACCAATTTTGCCAGCATTTAATGCTTCTAACCAGAGTCCCCGCTGTTTGCGCCAGGTACGACTGTAATAAATTCGGTCAACGATTTCACTCCACGCGACTAAAACGCCTGCACCAATGATATCCCAGTCAGCCGCTTGTCCTGCGATCGTCGAAATTGCCGAGCCAAGAAAAAAGCCAAACAATAAACTAATAATTAGTAGGGATAGCTTTCGCCAAGGATTGAGAAACCATCTTCCGAGTTGTCCGGTTATGGAATTAAAAAGATCGTTGAGACGAGTATTTTGCATCTTCAGTAAATGCTCAAAATAAGCTGCTAGCTGGCTTTAGCCTGTTTCAATGGTAATAGGAGGAGGGAGGATTTTTTACCGCGTATAGATACAGAATACAACCTGTTACTCTTTTAATCCTTAAAATTATGAATATGAAATCGTTGGTGCATCCTGCGGTTATTATTGCTTCAGTATTAGGAATTTTAGGTTTAGTGTGGTTCGCGCTACAGTTTAGCGTCACAATTGAGATTGAACCGGAACCTTCACCAGTTGGGACAATTCCCGCCACGCGATCACCCACTCCGACTCCAACAACACCAGCACAAAGTGCTGCACCCACCCCGATGGCGGGAACAACTCCAGGATCTTTGCGCATGAGTAACCAAACTGATCAGCCCGTGCGTGTAGCGCTACTCGCGAAGCGATCGCCCAACGCTTACAGTGAAAACCCAGCGCATTGGGATTTTACTCCCTATGAAGGTAGTACCGGAGGGTTAATTTTATCTCTACCAGAGGGTAATCTCACACTCAACAAAGGAGATATTATCGTCGCCTTCGCGCAAGATGGTTCTGGGCGCTATTGGGGACCGTACGTTGTCGGTGAAACGCCTACTCCAGTTTGGAACAGTCAAACCCAAGAATGGCAACTGACTTTGAAATAGGGGTGAGTGGTGAGTGGTTAGTTATATAGAAAACACTATTCTTCCTCTGCCCCTCTGCTCTTTTCTGGAACTGCCAAACTCTCAGCGAGTCATCTAATTTATCATGGGGTTACAATTTGCAATTGCCCACAAGGATATACAGTTAGCTGCATGAAACTTAGGTTCGACCGTGCTTTAGATGCTTGGGGAAAAAATACCGTAGACCGCCCAATTTTGGCTTGGGTTGTGTCAATCCTGTGGTTATTAGTCATTGGTTGGCTAGCCTTCTTCTGGAATTTGGGCAGTACTGGTTTGGTGGATGAAACAGAACCACTGTTTGCAGAAGCGGCGCGGCAAATGACAGTTACAGGGGACTACATCACGCCGTACTTTAACGAGGAAACACGTTTCGATAAGCCGCCTTTGGTTTACTGGCTGATGGCGATCGCTTACTCAACAATCGGCGTAAATGAATGGGCAGTACGTCTACCTTCGGCGATCAGTGCTTTTGTGTTAATTTGCTTAGGCTTTTATACACTCTTATTTTTCGGCGTTGGGACTTCTGACTCTTACACTCGTTCCTCTTCGTTAACTCCGCGATCATTCTTCTGTGCTGGGTTGGGTGCAGCGCTCATCGCCTTGAATCCCGAAACAATTGCTTGGGCAAGAATTGGCGTTTCGGATATGTTGTTGACAGGGTGTATGTGTTGTGCGTTGTTGTGTTTTTTTGTGGGATACGCGCAACCATCAAAACCCCAAGTTCAAACGCGGTGGTATCTTGCGTTTTATGTACTTGTAGGATTAGCAATTTTAGCCAAAGGACCTGTTGGCATTGTTTTGCCAGGAATCATTATCGGCTTATTTCTCCTGTATGTTGGGAAATTTCGCGAAGTGCTGCGCGAGATGCGGATTGTTTGGGGCAGTTTGTTGATTTTGGCGATCGCAATTCCTTGGTATATTCTTGTAATCGGTGCGAATGGTTGGGATTACATCAACGCGTTTTTTGGTTACCACAATATCGAACGCTTTACGGGTGTTGTGAATAATCACTCGGCACCTTGGTACTTTTACTTTGTGGTTGTTCTCCTTGGTTTTGCGCCTTGGTCGATTTATTTACCGGTGGCGATCGCCCAAACTCGATTTTGGCAGCGTGCTTATTGGCGTTCTACTCATCGATCAACGCACCTAGGTTTATTCGCACTGTTTTGGTTTGCCAGTATCTTTGGCTTTTTTACCATCGCCGTGACGAAACTTCCGAGCTACGTTCTACCTTTGATGCCTGCGGCAGCTATATTAGTAGCACTTCTTTGGAGCAATCCGCTTCATCCTCGTGTCGGTGATATTCAACGAAATTCGCCGTTTCTGCTGTGGAGTCATTGGCTCAATATTGTGTTCTTATTAAGCTTGTCGGCTGGATTGTTTGCGCTTCCTCATCTTGTTGGATCTGATCCAGCAATTCCAAACTTACGCGAATCGATTCAACAATCCGGTTTACCAATACTCGCGGCGATGATTTGGCTAGTCGCGGCAATCGCTGGCATAGTCTTTATTGTCCGGAAGCGCTGGCAAGGTTTATTAGCCGTAAACTTACTCGGATTTGTGGTGTTTCTTGTTTTCGTTGTCACACCCGCTTATTTTTGGATGGATCAAGCACGCCAGTTACCACTACGCGAATTATCTACGATTGTCCGTCAAGTCGAACCCACCGAAGAATTAATGATGATCGGGTTCAAAAAGCCGAGTGTTGTTTTTTACAGCCAACGCCCAGTGACTTATGTTCGAGAAATCGAAAAGGCGATCGCTCATCTTCAAGAACTCCAAGCTCAAACAACAGAACCTTTTTCGGTGATGCTATTGTCTTATCCATCAAGACTGCAACAACTCCAACCGCAGCTACCACAGTATCAAACCCTTGGGGCAGCTGGTGCGTATCAGCTTGTCCGCATTAGACAACCTGCATAAATCAGATCTTGTTTCCCAGCATTGAGGAAAACTGAGAAGCGGAGGGCTTCTAAATCACTCAAAGTCCCCAATTCATGGGGGATTTAGGGGGCGAGTATTATTCCGCACAAACACTGAATACAGGGCTAGGAAAGCGTGTTAGCGCGCGGCGCTGAGTGCTAATGTTTTAACAATCTTGTCTAATAATTCTTGGATTGACAGCGGCGGTAGAATTTCTGTGGCGATCGCTTGTAAAACGCGATCAAGCGTTGTTTGCAAATCAAAGCTACGATTTAAGCTTACCTGATGTGTATCAAGTTGTGGATGTAATTGTCCATTAAGTACCAAAATAGGTGGTAACTTCTCATTTTCTAGATTTTGCAGCGCTTGCAAAACGTCCGCGTTTAGCTGTATATCTGCTAGGCAAATCAAAATTAAATCAACACTCGCTTGGCGGATTTGGTTTAACATTTCTGCCCAAGAGTGGCTGATCGCACCATTGAAACCTGCTGTTTCTAGATAGGGAATTAACGCTTGAAACCACTCAGTACCGTGCGCGGAGGAATGACTTGCACGACAAAGCGGACTATTCGTCTGCAAATCAGGTAGCGTCGCCACATCAACAACTAAAATATTAGGCTTCCATGGCATTCCTGCGGCAAATTGCAACACCGATAGCAATGTCTCTAGATCGCGTTGATCGCGGGGAAGCAAGCAAGGAAAAACCGCTAGCCCTTCGATTTGATTGGCAGCTTGCGTCGTTGCGGCATCTAAGGTAACAATTGGTAGCGCTGCTAGCTTAGAAAACTGACTGAGACTTTCTAGATATGTAACAGGTTCAGCAATGTCGCCATCGAGTAAGACAACATCAGGTTGCCAAATACTTACCAAAATTTCCGCTTGTTCTAAGTCATCAGCTTCTAAAATTCGGTAATGAATTTGTGACGGTTGTGGGACGAGGGGTAGAGCGTCACCATATACTAGCCGGAGAATTGTAATGCGGTCTTTAGTCATCCCCATCTCAGTTTGGGCTTGAGGATGAGCAACTGGCTCGTGACAAAAACGCGCCAGAACTTGTGGTAAAATTTCTGAGGACACGGGCAAATTGATAAAGTCATCGGCTCGATTCGCCAATGCTTGCTCTTTCTCGGCTCTTGTCGCCGTCACAATCACTGGAATTTGGCGCGTTGCCGGGTCAGATTTTAATAAAGTCAACACATCCCAACCCGAAAGCAACGGTAGTAAAGGATTTAAAAAGATGATTTCCGGTTGAAGTCGGCGCGCTTTTTCTAAAGCTTCGGTTCCAGAACGCGCATTGACAACGCGATAACCTAAACTACTAAGTTGTTCGGTTAAAGTGGCAATGTATCGCGGCGCAGCTTCGACAAGTAACACCAAACGGTGACTTAATTTTGGCTTTTGCGTCGAGTTTGGAGTATAGTGTAGCGTTTGTGAGTTGTTCGTACTCTGCAATTCCTGATCGGCAATTGTGAGCCGAAAATCTGTCGGTGGATGCGGTGGTAGTAGCAGCGTAAAAGCACTGCCTTTGCCTTCTTTTGATAAAAAGCTAACATCACCCGCATGTAAGCGTGCTAATGTTCTTGTCAAGACTAAGCCCAGTCCTGTGCCTTTGAAGCGACGCGTTAAAGGATTTTCGAGTTGTTGGAATTTTTGAAAAATTAAGTGTTGTTGTTGTTCAGGAATGCCAATTCCTGTATCCCAAACGGTAAAAGCAATCCAACCTGCCCAACGACTAACGCGTAATCCAATTTCTCCGCTTTCTGTAAACTTAAATGCGTTGCCTAGAAGATGAACGAGCATTTGTCGCAGCCGCAATTCATCGGCAATTATCGTATCTAAGCCTGGTTCAATTTCTAAGGAAAAGCGATGTTCTAATTCATCTTGGACGATCGCTTCTGTTGTTGCTTGACGATCTTGCGCTTGCATCACTCGCACTTGCTCTAGCGCGCGATCGCAAATATTTCTAATTTTTACTTGCTCAAAATTCAGCTTAATTTGTCCCGTTTCCATCCGCGTCAAATCTAAAATGTCATTGACGACACTCATCAAATGACGACCGCTTTGATGAATCAATTTTGCATAACGGCTTTGTCGCTCGTTGAGTTCTCCTAAAGCTTGATCCTTTAGTAGCGTCGATAAGCCGAGGACTGCGGTTAACGGTGTTTTCAGTTCGTGGCTAATACACGACAAAAATTCATCTTTTAACCGATTAAGTTGAATCAAATCGGCATTTTTTGCGGCTAATTCTAGGGCTAGCTGCTGTTGTTCGGTGATATCTGTCGCGAGTAATAACCACAATTTAGAACTCACGGGTAACAGATGTGCAAAGTCACTTTTTGCTTCAGACTCGGTATCGTTCGTTTGTCGATCTTCTTGTAAAGGAATTTTGATGAATTCCCACACGCGCTCTTGACCGTTGGGTAGCGACCAAATACAAATACAAGTATTAGCCTGTGTACCTAACTGACAGCGATTTGCGGTTGCGATAAATTCTGCTGGCTCGAATTCCGAAGTGCGATCGCTGACGCTTACAGCATCATACTCATCAGAAGTTCGGGTTGATAATAACTGCTGAGTCCCAAAGGTGCTATTTACCAAACTATGGTGCCGATAAGCCGACGTCGCCACCGCCTCGGAATTTTGTGTGTATGCCGCATCTAAAATCGACTCGACTTTGCGCCGCACTTCTTCCGGATCGCTGAGTCCACCAAAATGCCGACTCCATGCAGAATTTTGCATCACCACTTCTCCGGTAGTTGTTTGCAAAATCAGCGGACATGGTAATTTTTCGAGTAGCTGTACGAGTAAATCTAAGACCAGCTGATTTTGGCGATCGCTTACCTGTTTAACGGCTTCGCTACTAACTTGCGCTAAGTTTAAGCAGAAAAATTCGGATAGCTGCACGCGATCAATGACACCAAGAAATTTTCCTTCGGTATCAACTATTACCCAGTCACAACGCGTGTTTTGACGTTCGTGTAAAGATTGCAAACGCAAGCTGAGTTCTGCAATACTTAAGTTTGCGGGTAAGACTGCGATCGGCTTGATGAGTTCTCTACCGATGGTCTTTACTGCTTGGTGTATCGTTTGTTCATATCGACCTGCCTGGAATTGAGGCAATAAATGCAATAAAAGTTGTGCTGCGGATAAGACTCCTACAGGAATCTGTTCATTATTGACCACTACCACGCGATCGCACTGCGTCTGTTGCAAAATTTCCAGCACTGCTTTTAGCTGTGTTGTCTGCCTACAGCTAGGTATATTAGTGATGAAATCATATAGCTCAGGATTTGACATTGATTCGATGCAGTGGGGTATTCTGGTTAGCTTGACGATACAGTAAACCGCTTTAAGATGATCTTTGTTGAGGATGCTTCCTTTGTCAGCTTTCCTATGCTTTTTACAGATTCGTACCGCAATGCAATTACCATTATTATGACTGCCAAGATCGAGAATCTGAGCCTTGGGGAATTATAATGAATTACAATGCGATAATGGTTTAACTTAGTTCAAATTTCTTAATTTATCTAACAGACACACCTCAATTTATACAAGTACTGCCGCACTCAAAAAAAGTGACTTTTTGCGAAGTGGGTTTGTCAACAGATGCGATCGCACGACGGCTGACCTTACTCAGTTGAGAGTGCCCTTTATTTTAAGAACGCGAAGGCTTACCTTGAGATAGTAACGCTTGCTATTTTTATCCAGCTTATATTTAAGCAATTTTTTATCTGAGCATTACATAAATTATTTAAATTAAGTCATACTACTTTGTCACGATTGAACCACTTGCAGAGCAATAGAATGTCTGTTTTGGAGTTATGGATGACCGCGATAACGAAGAAGCGCCAGTTTTTCAACAAATGTCTTTAGAACAAAATCTGTTCGAACAACTCAAGTTAGACTATCGCCAAATTATCATAAATTACTTTGTCAATAATGAAGCATCTAGGGAGAGAATTGATAAATTTATTAATAAAGTGTTTGATTATAACCTTCCTATACCGAAAATTATAGAAATCCATATGGATTTGATTGATGAATTATCTAAGCAGTTAAAAGTCGAAGGGCGGAGTGATGATATATTACTCGACTATCGTTTGACACTCATCGATATTTTGGCGCATTTATGCGAAATGTATCGTTGTTCGCATCGCTAGATTATAGTAACACCTGTAGTGCTTAATCATCTTACATGACTCAAACCTTGCTGTTATGAACGTACTCAAAAAGACTTATGTGCTGAAGCTCTATGTAACTGGAAATACATATCGATCGGTACAAGCAATTAAAACTCTCAAAAAAATTTTGGAAGAAGAGTTTCAAGGTATTTATGCGCTCAAAGTCATTGATGTACTGAAAAATCCGCAGTTAGCCGAAGAGGATAAAATTCTCGCAACGCCAACTTTAGCTAAAATACTACCACTACCGGTGCGTAAAATTATCGGTGACTTATCTGATAGGGAAAAAGTACTCATTGGGTTAGACTTACTATACGAAGAGTTAAGAGAAGGTGAGGACGCTAGCGAGTAACTCCTTTTGCTCCATAAGAAAAATTAGTTGTTTACAACCTGGTTTGAGTAAGCATTACAGCAATAAAAAATGGATGATATTAGTAATCAAGTTATTTCAAAAAATACCAAATTACCAGAGGGCGTGCAAAAAATCCGCACAATGATCGAAGGATTTGATGACATTAGTCACGGCGGACTTCCCTTGGCAAGAACAACGTTAGTAAGTGGTACGTCTGGCACGGGTAAAACTTTATTATCAATGCACTTTCTTTATAATGGTATCGTTTATTTTGATGAACCTGGAATTTTTGTAACTTTTGAAGAAGATCCCATTGATATTATCAAAAATGCCGGTAGTTTTGGTTGGGATTTACAACAGTTAATCAATGAAGGAAAACTGTTTATTTTAGATGCAACACCCGATCCTGAAGGGCAAGAGGTTGTTGGTAATTTCGATCTTTCGGCTTTAATTGAGCGCCTGCAATATGCAATTAATAAATACCGAGCTAAAAGAGTTTCTATTGATTCAATTACCGCACTCTTTCAGCAATACGAAGCGGCTTCGGTAGTGCGCCGCGAAATTTTTCGACTAATTGCGCGCATGAAGCAAATTGGCATTACAAACATTATTACAGCCGAGCGAACCGAAGAATATGGTGCGATCGCTCGCTTTGGCGTCGAAGAATTTGTTTCAGATAATGTGGTAGTTGTCCGCAATGTTTTAGAAGGCGAACGGCGACGACGCACAATCGAAATTTTAAAAATGCGCGGTTCATCGCACATGAAAGGCGAATATCCTTTTACGATCGCCACAGGCGGAATTAGTATTTTCCCACTAGGAGCAATGCGCTTAACGCAACGCTCGTCTAATATTCGCGTTTCTTCAGGTGTCAAGACACTCGATGAAATGTGTGGCGGTGGCTTCTTCAAAGATTCAATTATTCTCGCAACTGGCGCAACGGGAACTGGAAAAACTCTATTAGTCAGTAAGTTTTTGCAAAATGCGTGTCTTAGCGGTGATCGCGCGATCTTGTTTGCTTATGAAGAATCGCGCGCGCAGCTATCGCGAAATGCTTACTCGTGGGGAATTGATTTTGAAGATTTAGAACGTCAAGGATTACTCAAAATTATTTGTGCTTATCCTGAATCCGCAGGTTTAGAAGATCACTTACAAAGTATTAAATCCGAAATTGCGCAATTCAAACCCTCGCGGATTGCGATCGATTCGCTTTCCGCCTTAGCGCGTGGAGTTAGTAATAACGCGTTTCGTCAGTTCGTAATCGGTGTCACTGGATATGCAAAGCAAGAAGAAATTACCGGATTCTTTACGAACACCACCGATCAATTTATGGGTTCGCATTCGATTACTGACTCGCATATTTCGACGATTACAGACACTATTATTATGCTGCAATACGTAGAAATTCGTGGTGAAATGTCACGGGCAATCAACGTGTTTAAAATGCGCGGTTCTTGGCACGATAAAGGAATTCGTGAGTATATTATTAGCGCTGATGGACCTGAAATTAGTGATTCCTTCCGCCATTACGAAGGTATTATCAGTGGTTCTCCAACGCGTGTTAGCACCGATGAAAAAGCTGAATTATCGCGCATTGTTAAAGGTTTTCAAGATAGCGCCGGTTCGTGATATAGCAGGGTTTAGAGGACGCGCCGCAGCGCAGACTTACGGTTCAGACAGGGTTAATTAGCAATAAAATTGACCTTTTACCATTCCCTAAGCATCTCTTCAATTGCTACGATAGACGGATAAAAGCTTAGCGGTTGAAACCGCAGCTACATCAACAAAACCTATCTTCACAGGTTTTGAAAGAGTCCACGAGACAGATATTAAGCCGCGATATTTATGCGCTAGGCTATTTAATTTTCACGTTCAGCAAGTTCTAACCAACGCTCTGTTGCAGTATCAATTGCTTGAATAAGTTGTGCTAAGCGTTCGGATAATTCTTGCATTTGGGTAAAGCCACTCGGAGGATTGTTATAGAGAGTTTTCTCAAGTTCTTCCTTTTCTGCTTCCATCTGCGGAATTTGAGTTTCTAGCGTTTCATACTCGCGCTTTTCTTTAAACGAAAGCTTACGTGGCTTATCTGATTTTGGTTCTTGAAATGCAGGTTTTGAATTGATGTCCTGCTTATGCTTTACTTCCTTGCTCCCCTGCTCCTCTTCTGCTTTATAGTCTAGATACACCGAGTAGTTACCAGGATATTGCCGTAAGTTACCGCCAGGCTCAAAGGCGAAAATCGTATCAACCGTGCGATCGAGAAAATAGCGATCGTGCGAGACGACAATCACACAACCGTTAAAATCTTCAAGATATTCTTCTAAAACTGCCAGCGTTTGCACGTCGAGATCGTTTGTCGGTTCATCCAAAATCAGAACATTCGGCGCACTCATCAGCACGCGCAAGAGAAACAACCGCCGCTTTTCACCACCAGAAAGTTTATGAATTGGTGCATACTGTTGATTTGGCGGAAAGAGAAATCGTTCTAACATTTGCGATGCAGTGATAACACTACCATCGGCTGTTTTGACAAGTTCCGCAACGCTTTTGAGGTATTCGATGACTCGTTGATTTTCGTTGACGGTGACATCCTCCGAGTGCTGATCGAAATAACCAATGTGAATTGTCGAGCCAATGTCTACCGTTCCTGCGTCAGGTTGCACGCGTCCGGTAATAATATCCATCAGTGTAGACTTACCGGCTCCATTACTACCAATAATTCCAATGCGATCTTCGGGATTAAAAGTATAAGTAAAGTCATGAATGATTGTCCGCTCGTTATAAGATTTACTGATGTTTGTTAGCTCAATAACTTTCTTACCAATTCGACGACTGGCGGTAGAAATCTCAACTTTACCTTGCGCTTGTTTAAATTCCTGCGCTTGCATTTCCCGAATGCGGTCAATCCGCGCTTTTTGCTTGGTACTACGCGCTTTTGGTCCTCTTTTTAGCCATTCGAGTTCGCGCCGCAATACTCCTACGTGTTTGCGTTGGCTACTGGCTGCGGTTTCTTCGGCTTCAGCTTTTTTCTCTAAGTAGTAAGTGTAATTACCTGCATAGGCGTAGAGATCGCCGCGATCAATTTCGAGAATGCGATTGGTGACGCGATCTAAAAAGTAGCGATCATGTGTAATGAGTAGTAATGCACCCCGATAGCGATTCAAATAACTTTGCAACCACTCCACAGATAATGCATCCAAGTGGTTTGTCGGTTCATCCATCAGTAACACATCAGGTTCTGACAACAGCGCCGCCGCAAGTGCAATGCGTTTGCGATAACCACCAGATAAATTGCCAATTTTGGCATCAAAGTCTTGAATACCCAGCTTTGTGAGAATGATTTTAGCATTCGTTTCGAGATCCCACGCCCCTGCTGCTTCCATTTGTTGCGACAAGTTAGAAAGGCGCGCTATTAGCTTTTCGGTATCGCCTTGCTGGTGTGTAAGTTGTTCAGATAGTGCCTCATACTCGCGCACCAACGCCACTTGTTCGCCACTATCCGCAAAGACTTGTTCTAAAACGGTGTGACTTTCGTCTAACTCTGGCTGTTGGGGTAGATAAACGATTTTTGCTCCTGAATTGACCCAAATTTCCCCGCTGTCGATTGATTCTAAGCCAGCAATCATTTTCAGTAGCGTTGATTTGCCAGAACCATTGGTGCCAATTAGCCCAACTTTATCACCTTCTTCAAGGCTAAAACTGGCATCTTTAAAAATTTCTTTGATACCAAAGTCTTTTTTGAGCGATCGCAGCGTAAAAATAGTCATTGGTCACAGCTTATCCACTAGTAACCAGTCTAACGAGTTCATGCGTAATGAATAGCAACAATTACCACCCTATAAACTACCTCAGTGTGTCGCGATAAACCAGTCGATCAGTTTTCGAGCAATACTTAACGGTGGTGGAAGCTTTGGCAGATTGTGTTTGTGAAACCAGCCAGCATCGACTAACTCTTGCGGTTCAATTGTGATATCACCATCTGCATAAGTCGCAGTAAATCCAATCATTAAAGAATTAGGAAAAGGCCACGGTTGTGAGCCAAAATAGCGAATATCTGTAATCTCAATGCCAACTTCTTCACGCACTTCCCGCACTACAGTTTCTTCTAAAGATTCTCCTGGTTCCACAAAGCCAGCGAGTATACTGTACATTCCTGGGGGAAATCGATGCGCGCGGGCTAGCAATAACTCTTCACCACGCGAGACAAGGACAATAATTGCGGGTGAAAGACGTGGATAATTGACTAATCCACAGCTAGGACAACGTTTAGCACGTTCGTGCGGTAGTTGTGTCATTGGCGTCGCGCAGTGTCCGCAATACAAATGAGTGCGGTCCCATTCAACGATTTGAATTGCCCGACCACTGAGCATAAATAAGTCTTCGTCTAATATGCCGTATAATTCACGCAGTCCACACAAAGACATTCCATCAGGCAGGAGCGTATCTTTAGGTAATTCGGCTGAATAACACGGTTGATCGTCTAATGTTCCGAGAAATTGCGTGCGTACAGGCGTTAAGCCAATTTCTTCTAAGCTAATGAGATAAGGTACATGACCAATAGTTTCTTCCTGGCGAACTAGCAGCTGATTGCCGACAAAAGCAAACCACCAAGCAGGTTCAGAAGTTTGTACAGGTGGGGCAATGCCAGGATTAAAGATACGATGCATTATTAGTAGAAAGCAATCGACCTTTATAATATCACTGCGATTAAGCCGCGAAAAAAGTATCTTGATGGATAAATTGTGCAGCGCAAACCCACATCAGAAGAAATTATTGCCGCAACGGGGAAGACGGTTTCAGATATTATTGCCCCGAATTTGCGTGTTTTGTTCTGTGGTATCAATCCTAGCGTCTATAGTGCTGCTGTGGGACATCACTTTGCACGCCCAGGAAATCGCTTTTGGCGATCGCTACACAATGCAGGTTTTACAAATCGATTACTCTCTCCCTTTGAAGATCGCGACTTGCTGCAATTTGGCTATGGTTTAACCAACATTGTCGATCGCGCAACCGCACGAGCCGATCAATTAGCACCTGAAGAACTCATTCAAGGTCAACAACAGTTAAGCGCAAAAGTACAGCAGTATCAACCGCGATTTCTCGCCATCTTGGGTATTAGTGCTTATCGCACTGCATTTTATCGTCCCAAGGCTGTCATGGGGAAACAGGATGAGTCTTTACATAGTGCGATCGTGTGGGTATTACCTAACCCTAGTGGGTTAAATGCCCATTATCAACTCGCAGATCTCAAACGAGTATATCGAGAATTGCTCGTTGCAATTGAAACTTGAGCGATCTACGAGCATGGAGGGATTCGAACCCCCGACCCTCAGAACCGGAATCTGATGCTCTATCCACTGAGCTACATGCCCTTATCTTTATAAAAGCATAGCATTTCTCGCGGCTGGAAGTGCGATCAAATTAATTGTGTTGGGAAGCGATCGCCCTTTGGCAATTTAAACACAATTCCCCTTGATGTTGTTCATCCAGAAATCAAACGCTGCTTTCTACAATGCTTTAACGATGGACACACTGCGCCTCACCTGCGCCCCACTGCTGAAGATTGGCACAATGCGCTTATAGTTGCAGTTAATGATTTAGCCGCCTGCAACACACTCGACAGTCATCACTATAGTCGTAGTTATGGAAAGTGCTACTGGTGTGAGAGAAAAGCAACGCTTGGCGTCGATATTTTTCCTGGTAATCCTAGTACAGCTTCAGTACCTACGGTTTTAGGAATTTCTCGTGTATCTACAGCTAGTCAGAACACTACAAAATTGCCATCAATACCATCAATTTCACAGTCTCTCAGTAGCTCTATACCTGCAACTACTTTACCTCAACAGCTAGCTCAAAATACAAAAGCTAGTTTGCCAGAATGGCAAAAAGCAGTTCTTACTGGCAGCATAATTGGAGTATTTCTTTTTGTTGGTTTGCTTTTAACAAGACAGCAACCACAATATATTCAAGCATCACCACCACAACCAGTAGCACAACAAGAACCCTCGCCATCGCTAGAAACTTCATCTTCAGTTGAACCTAGCATTAGAACAATCGAGGAAGCACCATTAATTTCAAGTCTAGTATCAGTTGAACAAGAAGTTTCTAATCAAAATCAAGTTTCTTATTCTCCACCGCCATCATCAATTTCCCAACAAGAAGCAGTAGCACTAATTATATAGATGGCTGGAATACAAACGCCGATTATTTGCACCACCTTACGAGCGATATTTAGGTGATGAAATACTAACAGATAAAGCTTATCACGACAATATTAGTAGAGCAGATGGTAAAGAAAGTTCCTCAGAATGGTTAGAAAATAATGGTTCTTACTATACCTATGGCATACAAAGTATTGATTCTATTGAAAGCTTTGCCGCAAGTGGTAGTCAAGCAACTATTGAGTTAATAGTCACTGAACAACGTACTCTATATGGCAGTAGTGCCAGAATAGATCGCAACGGTAGTGCTTTTGATACAAGATTGGTCCGATACAACCTCCAATCGGTGAATGGACAGTGGAAAATTGCAGATTATCACACAGTTAGAACTATCCCAAGAAGATAAATTTAGTTTTTATTCAATATAAAAAAACACTTAATTCTGTGAATAAACAATCAGGAATAAGAAGGAAAGATTTAGATCTAAATCCTTCCTTAATATATCAAATCTGCTTCTTAATAATTACCACATTTGTAGCTAGTGTATTTGCTATTTTAGGAGTGTTATTAATACAATTTAAGGATAAACACTTGTTAGATAATTCTAAGAGTTTATCTCAAGAAAATGATGTAGTTTTTCCCTTACCTCAAGTAACCTCACTTGTATCACCTACACCAAGTATTATTAGTCCTATAACTCAACCTTCTCTTTATTCTTCTGAGTTTGCAACGCAAGGCAACCACTTAAGCCAAGAAAACTTCTATAAGTTTTATCCTTCCAGCTTGCAAAGTAGCCAAGAATTACAAAAGGTTGTAGACAGAGTTGTTAGTTTTATTAGAAGCAAGAATTTATCAACAGAAAACTTATCAATTAGTCTCATTAAAGTTAACTCAGGGGAAGTAGCGGAGTATCAAGCAGAGAAATTGAGATATCCAGCTAGTGTTGTCAAATTATTTTGGTTGTTAGCTATCTATAGCTATTTTGAAGCAGGCATTTTACAAAATTTAGAGCAATTTCATCCTGATTTATACAAAATGCTTAAAAAATCTGACAACGAAGCTGCCAGTCGTTTACTAAATTCAATCACTAACACTAAATCTGGGGCTAAATTAAGTTCGCAAGAATATCAAAGTTGGTTAAATCAACGATACTCTGTCAATAGATTTTTTCAAAAAGCAGGATATGAAAATATCAATATTAGTCAAAAAACTTTTCCTATTCCCTCTGAAGATATGTATGAACCTAAATGAATGCGATCGCTCTTAAAAACTTTACCCATCTACGTTCCTAGTTCTCTGACATAGGGAGGACGGCTTTTTGCTAACTGTTTAATAAGACAAGAGCTTCCGCTTGGGGTTGTAGTTCTTCTGGAACAAGCTACTGAATAAGAACACTACTATCTAAACACAAAGCTTTAGTTATCTCGTCCGTCGCCTTCTCTAAGCTGACGAATTAAGATTTTTGTTGAGTTCCTGTTCTTCGCCTTATGCTTTCGCGTCTAGCACCAATCCTATGATGCGCGGCTAAACCTTTACGGTACCTTATCTCTCGCTCCAGAGCTTTAATCACCACATCATTCAAAGACTCGTCTTGCGACTTGTGCAATTTCAACTAAGTAAGTAATCCTACTGGAAAACGCACAGTCAAAGATTCTCGTTCTTCCGTTTTATGGAACTATAACGTGATAGCATTATTTGGTATCACAAACTAAATTATAACGAGAACAGCCCACCTCCCAAGGCGATCGCACCAAACATTACAAGAATCATTCCTGAAATTCTGTTAATCCAGACAAAACCGCGTTGAGAAAAGCGCATTCGCACAACATCAATTCCAAAACTGAGAAACAACCACCATAAAGTTGAACCAACAAACACACCTATCACTAAAATTATTGCATCAAAATAACTTCCTTCTAACACTCCCAACCCCGCAAAAATTGCCGCGAATGAAAGAATTGTTGCAGGATTAGTTAATGTCAGAAACAATGTAGAACTATAACTACCAAATAGACTATTACTTTTAACCGAAGCAGAAACTTCTGCTGGTTTACTCAAGAATATTTTAATACCGAGATAAAAGAGAAAAATTCCCCCAATTACACGAATCCATAACTGCTGATTGACTAAAAAATTGGAAACTAGAGTTAATCCAAAACCAGCAATACAACCATAAAAAGCATCAGCCGTCGCCGCACCCAAACCCGAAATCAAACCCGCAGTACGCCCATGTGCAAGAGTGCGTCGGATACACAGTACACCAATTGGTCCTACTGGTGCTGCAATCGAAAAGCCTAGAATAATACCTTGCAGCAAAAAGCTGATATTCATTAGTGTATAGAATTATTTGGCGGTAAAGGCATTGCTGCGGTTTCTTTGAGTGTGGATAAAACTACCGTAGTGCGGGTTCTCACAATTCCTGGTAATTCTTTGAGTGATTCACTAATCAACCGTTCTAAATCTTTAGTATTGCGACAGCGTACCTTAAGTAAGTAATCGTCATCTCCAGTGACATGATGGCATTCTTGTACTTGTGGTAAGTCGTTGACTCTTTGCAAAAAAGCACTTCGATGTTCTGGGCGTTCTAAGGTGACAGCAATAAAAGCAGTCAGACTATAACCAATCGCTTCTGAGTCAACTATGGCTGTATAGCCTTTAATAACTCCACCTTCAAGACGACGCACTCTATCCGCTGTCGCTGGGGCTGACAGTTCCAAAATTCCTGCAAGTTCAGACCAAGTGATTCTACCTTGAGCCATAAGTTGCTCAACGATTTTCATATCTATTTCATCCATGGCTTTATATTATAAGGTGTAAAAGCTAAAAAAGATTATTTAAAAAGGTAATTTAAATTTAAAACTTTCAATAAAAAACTGGAATGATTAATTCCAGATCTAGGCGAATAAATTCGCTGCTACACAAACAAAGTCCACCTTCGTGGAATGACCGCTAAAATTCTTGTTTATAGTGTACGAAGGTACACTTCGCTTAAATAGCCCCTGACTAAAGTCAGAGAGCGTCTAAGATTCACAACGATAATATTTAAACAGCGACTTGAATTGTGTTAGATACTATATTTTCTACCTGCCAGCAATTCAGGTCATTTAAAGCGCGATCGCGATACATTCCGTACCTTTGTTGCTTATTTCTAATTCTCTCGGCTAAATCTGGTAAAATCCCAAAATTGGGAGGCATTGGCTGAAAATGCTTCGGTGATGCAGAACTAATAAACTCAAACAAAGCCCCCATCATCGTTGTTGGCGGTAATCTTAACGGTTCTTTACCCAATGCCAACCGCGCCGCATTTGTTCCGGCTAACCAACCACCAGCAGCAGCAGCGGTGTAACCTTCTGTACCAATTAACTGTCCCGCAGCAAGTAAAGTCGCACGGTGTTTAAACTGCAAAGTAGATAATAGTAACTCTGGGGCGTTGATAAAAGTATTGCGGTGCATCACACCCAGCCGCACAAATTCTGCATTTTCTAAACCAGGAATCAACTGAAATATGCGTTTTTGTTCGCCCCAACGAAGATTTGTTTGGAATCCTACCATGTTCCACAGTTTACCTGCCTTATCTTCTTGACGCAGTTGCACCACAGCATAAGGACGCTTCGATTGATTTTCTGGGGCGCGGAAATCTCCCTGACGTGCGTCAAATAATCCTACAGGCTTGAGGGGACCATAACGCATAGTATCTTCGCCACGCCGCGCTAATTCCTCAATAGGTAAACACGCTTCAAAAAACTTCGCGGTTTCGCGTTCAAAGTCTTTCAGTTCAGTTTGTTCTGCTGTACATAGTTCTTGCCAAAATCGCAAATACTGCTCACGATTCATCGGACAATTGAGATATGCCGCATCGCCTTTGTCGTAACGCGAAGCTAGAAACGCAACGTCGCGATTAATTGACTCACCAACCACAATTGGACTAGCAGCATCAAAAAAGCTGAGGTATTCCATCCCAGTGAAGCGCCGCAACGCTTCAGCTAAAGCAGGACTCGTCAAAGGACCAGTTGCGAGGACAACAACGCCCGATTGCGGAATTTCTGGTACTTCTTGACGCCGCAATTCAATCAAGGGGTGATTTGCCAAAGTTTCGGTTAAATCATGGCTAAAGCGTCCTCTATCCACCGCTAATGCGCCACCCGCAGGAACTGCGTGTTCGTCGGCTTTTGAAATCACAACCGAACCCAAACGGCGTAGTTCTTCGTGCAATAAACCAGCGGCGCGATCGCTTGCTTGCGCCCCAAAAGAATTGCTACAAACCAACTCAGCTAACTCTTGCGAGTGATGTGCTGGACTAAACCTTGTCGGGCGCATTTCATGTAAAATTACAGGCACTCCCCAAACGGCAATTTGCCAGGCAGCTTCTGTACCTGCAATTCCTCCACCTATAACATGAATAGGTTCTTGCATTAATCCCTCCAATTTTCTTGACTCGCTTTGCCAATGACCGATTACCCATTACCGTATCTAACCAATTTGCAACAACTGCGCGATCGCATTCGGGACTGGCAAAACAATCACAACCAACACAGCCAAAGCAAGTAGACCGAAGAAGTCACGTAAATTATCAAGTTCGGTAACATCGTTTAATGCAGGTTCATCGTAGATGGGCATAAAGAATAAAATAATTGCCCATAGCAAAAATCCTGGCTGTAGTAAAGCGAGCGCCAGTACCAAAAATCGCGCAATCTGACTAACAACGATTGCTCTGCGTTGTCCAAACATAGCATGAACGATATGCCCGCCATCAAGTTGCCCTACAGGCATTAAGTTTAGTGCAGTAACGACGAGTCCCAAAAATCCAGCAAACGCTACGGGATGGAGGTTGATCGCAGTGTTAGCCGTTAGTTGAGCGCCCAACATTAGTTTACTCAATAGCGCGAGTAACAATGAGTAATTTGGGTTTAATGCACTGGGGTCGAATAAACTTGGTTGCTCTGGCAGCGGTACGATAGTAGAATTCGCTAAACCCCATACCAAAAAGGGAATCGTCGCAATAAACCCCGCAAGGGGACCGGCAATACTGACATCAAATAATGCTTTACGATTGGGAACTGGACTACGCATTTGAATAAACGCCCCAAAAGTTCCCAAGAAAAACGGCACGGGAATAAAGTAAGGCAATGTGGCGCGAATTTTGTAGTATCGTGCTGCGCTATAGTGTCCTAGTTCGTGAATTCCTAAAATTGTCATTAACGCGAGGGAATACGGCAGGCCTTGCAACAAAACACTAGGATCTGAACTAAGAGTTGTAATATTAGCACCGGCAATTTCTACGCCGACGATGGTTGTTGTCAAAAGCGTTGCTAGTAATAGTCCTAGCGCGAGAACAGGTCGAGTTAATTTTTGTTGAGCGCGATTTGCCCGTGCTTGAGGGTTGGGGACTAAGGCAAAAAATGGTTTGCCGTTTAAACCTTCTTGTAAGATTAGTTGGAAGCGATCGCCAAATTGAGCTTGAATATTTTCTTTAATTCGTTGGTAAGCAGCGGTTGGCGTCGTTCGCAACTGTCCGTAGCAAATCACCGCTTGGGGACGATACTCGATATTATGAATGTAAAATATCGACCAAGGAAAACAATCGCGCAACTGCTTCTCTTCAGAAGAGTCAATCGGTCGTACTGGTGGTGTGGGTTCGGCTTTTTGTGCGATTGCAGGTTTGATTTCAGAAGATTCATTTGGCGGTGCTGAGGCGGAATTTGCGTCTCTACGCCCCCACTGGATGAGCAACCAATACAAAATTGGGCAAATAATAAATGGTCCAATAACCAACGGTAATGGAATCGATTGATTTGAACCGGCGCTAGCTGTCCAAGCGCTCCAGATGAACGCCGGTGTCATGAGAACCAGCCATAAAATCCACACTGGTGTGCGTGTAATTCGCGTCACGCTGCGCTGCACAATCAAGTATGTAAAAATTCCCAGGAGGAGGAGAAGCCAAAAGTTCATGCTGATTTTAGTTAGTTTAAAAATTGGTCCAACTTGTTCTATTTGCGTTAGTTAAAAGAATCGAGAGGCTAGAAACCACTTTTAGAGCTAAAGATAAACTAGTTATTCTTCCCTCGCTCCCCGCCCCTAATCCCTCGCTCCTTTAATCAAGTAGACCTCCACACCTTTTTTCCCTAAAAGCCGATATTTCTAACAAAGTTGTTAACCCCGATCGCTGCCTAATGACACAAAATCCCGAACAGCTTGCTAATCATAATGCTCAAAACACGTTGCCTCAGCAGGCGAGTCGCTCCAAACCACCACAGGCTATTTGGAACCACATCTTTGCTTTTCCACCTAATCGGGACACTTTAGGAGGAACCGCTTATCTTATTGTAGAAAACGATGGGAATATCCTGATCGATTGTCCGCCTTGGAATGAAGATATTCAACAATTTTTGCAATCCCTCTTGGGAGTGAAGTGGCTGTTTCTCACGCACCGAGGTGCTATTAGCAAATCCGTCAAAGAAATTCAAACTTTTTTGAATTGTGAAGTTGTGATTCAAGAACAGGAAGCTTATTTACTTCCAAAAGTTCAATTGACATCGTTTCAACACGAAATATCACTCAGCCCAACGACACAAGGTATTTGGACACCAGGACATTCGCCTGGTTCAGCGTGCCTTTACTACCAGCGTCGCGGTGGTATTTTGTTTTCTGGTCGCCATTTGCTACCAAATCAACAAGGTGAGCCAACGCCGCTACGCACCGCCAAAACTTTTCACTGGCGACGCCAAATCAACAGCGTAGAGAAACTTTTACAGCGTTTTACTCCAGAAACACTCCAGTATATTTGTCCTGGTGCGAATACTGGCTTTCTTCGGGGTAAGAAAGTCATTGACCAGGCATATCAGCATTTAGCGGCTTTGGATTTAGCAGCATTGGTGCAGTTTCAAGCCCCACTTTAAGAGAGTGTTGAGTTATGAGGTAAGAAAATGCTTTTAATGAATGCCTCTGGTACCTTTCTTAGCGAACAAAACTCTTGAGGATTCAAAACTCACTCCTTACTCCTCACTCCTCACTCCTCACCCCTAGTTCAAGACTTGCCTGCTAAAACTGAATGTGTCGCAAACTGTTCTATTGCAGCTAAATACTGCCGATCTGCCTCGGTTGCCATTTTTTCGGGGGTAATCGGTTCTTGTGAAACAACCAAGTCAGGAGTAATACCCAATTTATTGATATCGCGATGCTGTGGAGTTTCATATTTAGCCACAGTCACCGCTAAACCTGAACCATCGGATAGGTTAAATAGTGACTGAATCAATCCTTTACCAAAAGTTGTTTCGCCGATAACTTGAGCACGTCCGTTGTCTTGTAGCGCACCTGCTAAAATTTCACTTGCACTCGCGGTTCCTTGATTGACTAAAACGACGAGTGGATCTTGTGTGATTGCTGAGTCAAACGCTTCAAAGCTGCCTTGGATGCCTTGACGGTTAACGGTGTACACAATTGTGCCTTCGTCTAACCATAAACGCGCAATTTCAATGCCTGCTTGCAGCAAGCCGCCTGGATTGTTACGGAGATCGAGAATATAAGCATTTGCGCCTTGATTTTCGAGATTGGTGATCGCATGAGCAAGTTCTGCTGTTGCATTCGCATTAAATTGTGTTAAGCGAAGATAACCAATTTTAAGGTCGTCTGTAACTTGACGTAACTCGGCGACAACAGGATTTAATTCAATCCGCGATCGCACAAGTTGAATTTCGGTACTTTCTTGGGCTGGCGCGCGTTGCAGTACTAAAGAAACTTTACTCCCCGCAGGACCGCGCATTCGGGCTGCGGATTCGTCTAAGGTTAGTTCAGTGGTTGAAACGCCATCAATCGCGAGGATGCGATCGTGGGGACGAATTCCCGCTTTTTCTGCTGGAGAACCAGCGATCGGCGCGACAACTTCTAACTGTCCGGTTTTTGGCTCCAGCGCAATTTGTAAGCCAACTCCGGTTAATTCGCCCGACGTATTTACCTGTAAACTACGGTACTGCTCTGGTTTCAAAAATCGCGTGAACGGATCGTCTAAGGTTGCAAGCATTTTTTGGATCGCTTCATACGCCGCTTCGCGGTCTTTGAAAGGCTGCTTAATTGTATTCAGCCGCAGTTTTGACCAGTTTTGATGATTAAAAGTGTCATCCAGATACACGCGATTAACGATTCGCCAAGCTTCAGATACTAACTTTTGTTCTTCGGTCAATGCAGCTGCTGGTTGTACCCAACAAGTTACAGCTAGCAAAATTGGCAAAATTGCTAATAGCCCAATCTGAAATACTTTTTTATACATCACACGTATCTAACCTTGGTTGCCGCCCCGAATTATGAAATCCTTCTCTCGATTATGTTACTTTTTTTATAGTACGAGTGCAGTCAAACCTATCTGCTGACCCTCATTGGGGAAAGTACAAAGCACCTGCAACTGCTCTCAGTTGCGCTTATTTGACAACAAACTGGATTTCCAGTAATTGCCAAATCATGACACAGCCTCTCCTTTCTTGTTTAAGACTGGGAGTTTTATCAACCGCAATCTATTTTTAGGAACTCTTGCTTCATGTTTTCCAAGCAGGTAACCGACTCAAAACTTTACAATTGGTTTGAAGAACGTCTAGAAATTGAGGCACTTGCTGAAGACGTTACCAGCAAGTACGTCCCTCCCCACGTTAATATCTTCTACTGCTTCGGCGGGATGACGTTAACTTGCTTTTTAATCCAGTTTGCTACTGGATTCGCGATGACATTTTATTACAAGCCAACAGTGGCGGAAGCTTACACCTCTGTACAGGCACTCATGACCGATGTTAACTTCGGCTGGCTGATCCGCTCGGTTCACCGCTGGTCTGCCAGTATGATGGTTCTGATCATGATCCTGCACATTTTCCGCGTTTACCTTACTGGTGGTTTTAAAAAGCCTAGAGAACTCACTTGGGTAACAGGTGTCGTTCTGGCGGTGCTGACGGTTTCATTTGGTGTAACTGGTTACTCTTTACCTTGGGATCAAATTGGATACTGGGCGGTAAAGATCGTTAGCGGTGTACCCGAAGCGATTCCAGTTGTCGGAACCTTGATTTCTGATATGTTGCGTGGCGGTTCGAGTGTCGGTCAAGCAACCTTGACTCGTTACTACAGCGCCCACACGTTCGTGCTGCCGTGGTTGACTGCGGTCTTCATGCTGCTGCACTTTATCATGATTCGTAAGCAAGGTATTTCTGGTCCGTTGTAATCGTAGCGCTAAGCAAGCGGTAAGCATTAAGTTTGCCGCTGCCTAGGTGCAAAATCTAAAATAAGTTATTTGACTCACCGATAAAGGAGAGCACTCTTAACAATGGGAACATTGAAAAAACCGGATCTAAGCGATCCAAAATTGCGCGAAAAACTAGCCAAGGGCATGGGCCATAACTACTATGGCGAACCTGCTTGGCCTAATGACCTACTCTACATCTTCCCTGTCGTGATCTTAGGGACTGGTGCTTGCATTGTTGCGCTTGCGGTTTTAGACCCAGCAATGGTAGGCGAACCAGCAAACCCATTTGCAACACCGCTAGAAATTTTACCTGAGTGGTATTTGTACCCTGTATTCCAGATTCTCCGCTCGGTGCCAAATAAACTACTAGGCGTGCTAGCAATGGCAGCTGTACCATTGGGCTTGATCCTGGTACCGTTTATTGAGAATGTAAACAAATTTCAAAATCCCTTCCGTCGTCCAGTTGCAACCACAGTATTCATGATTGGTACTTTAGTGACGCTTTGGCTCGGAATTGGTGCGACATTCCCTATTGATAAGTCTTTTACACTAGGATTGTTCTAATCTAGCCGAGCGATCGCGCTCATGACGCCTGTAGGTTTCTTCTTAAGTACTGAGGTACTGTGCAAGAAACATTTACAGGCGTTCTTTGTTGTAGCTTAAATAGAGAGCTTACGAATAAATTCGCTACTAGACGAACAAAGTTCACCTTTGTGGACTAGACGGGTAAGACCTACCTTGTCCTATAGTGTACTGCTGCGCACACTTCATTGAGGTAGCCCCGAAGGGGATCGAAGCGCATCTGTGATTCATACTCTGGAAAACCTACCGTTGATCATTTGCCAGAACTAGCTATCCTAGAGGCAGAGCCGGATAAAAAAATGCGATTGAATTCATCACTACAATTTACTCTAGGGAACTTAGCCCGTTGGCTTGCTATTTTTGCAGTGATTTGGCTGTTAGGTGCAGTGGGATTGGGCTGGTTAGTTAATTCGTTTTTAATTTTATTTGGGCTATTGCTGCTTGCACCCGTTATTGCCTTTGTCGGTTTTCGTTGGTGGCTTGAGCGTAACTTAATTCAAGATAAGTGTCCTGTATGTCGTTATGAGTTTACAGGGTTAAACAAAACCGAGTTACAGTGTCCTAATTGCGGTGAACCACTGAAAATTGAGCAAGGTCATTTTCACCGCTTGACACCACCTGGGACAATTGAAGTCCAAGCAGTTGAAGTTAAAAGTCAACGGGTTGAAGATTGAGTAACAACGCGATCGCACCTCAATTGATAGCAATTATTTTTTTGTGTGCGAGATCGATAACGTGTAAGGATGTCTTGCTGGCGATCTTTCACCAATGTACAGCGAGTATCTTCCTGGTTGCCAAAAGCCAGAGATTTGAGCGCTTCCGCCAGAAAACTGGTCGGCGAGTACGCAAAAGCGCCCTCCTGGTCCCTCAATCAGTAGTGTTGGTTGCCCTTCGGTTTTTACTTGTAGTTGTAAGTACGGTAGTGGTTGTGTTACCTGGATAACTTGACTGGGTGTCCCAGAAATGTTGCCGCAATTACTATTTTTCGCGCCGCCAGAAGTTCCTTGCACAACAATCGGATCTGGTTGAAAGTTGGGCGCAATTTTGATGACAGGTGCATCAGCTAGTGCAGCAGTGGTGAGAATTAAATTAGCGACTAACGCTGTGGGAACAACCAGCCAATTCATGCGCATCTTCATCTTAATTTTGCTCCGACTGTTTCCACGCAATTGAGCGTGATTTTTAAGAAGATTGGGTATTTACCCTAGTTCCTTTTGTTACTTCATTCTACAAAGGCAAAAAATCGATTATCGAACGATGTATGCCACTTTCTGAAGTAGCCAAATATAGCAATTGCAGCGATGCTTAGGACATGGTTTGACACTTCCCGCGCGCGTTGATAGTTGACAGTTGACAAAGCCTTCCCACACTTCCCACACTCTGTTCACTGCTATAGCATCTATATTGTTCATGTGAAATTAATTTGCTTTTTTGCGGCAATCGTAGTATGTAAAAGCTTAATATCCGCTAAGATGTCGCTAAAACATGATAGTTTGCCGAAGCAAGCGCTTTCGTTTAACATCATGCAAACAGTGCAGCGGAAATTAACATGAACTCTCAACCTGAGCAGGAATTAGAACAACGACTGCAACAACTGGAGGCAGAATTAAATTCTCCTACCTCACCGCCTGTTGTTGTCGAACCGCAACCACCCGCATCGCTAACTGATCGCGCTTCAGTTATACCTAGGGTGCTGTATCGTTTTGTCAACTGGTTTAGTGGCTTATCGAATATCGGGAAACTGATTGTCGTCGCTGTCGGACTGGTCATCGGGCTTGCCGTCTTGCGTGCAGTCCTCAAACTTGTTGCTGCTGTCATTAGCTTGGCATTTTTGGCGGTGCTACTATACTTTGTCTATCAGTTTTTGTTGGCGCGTACTTCAGACACTAAAAGCTGATTAAGTTAAGTGGGTGAAAATAAATGTCACGTATTGGTAATGGGTAATTGCTAATCGGGATTTATCAGTTATGAATGTTGAAACTGAGTTAATCAAGTCAACTCATAATTTAGAACTCTGTACGAGAAACGTTCTTAAAATTGTGTCGGCGATCGCTACGGTGTCAAACAAAATATCAAAGAGGAAGGTGTGATGGCGAACTCAACTGTGAGGAGAAGTGTCAATCGCGATCGCCGCCGTGCGGGGCAAGAAAAATCAAAATCCTTGCCACTCATAACGAGGCGCTTTGCGGCTTGGACAGTCGAAGTATCTTTAATTATTACGAGTGCTGTAGTTCCTTTCGGATTAGGAGTCTATACTCAAGCACGCACTGAAGGAACGCAGCCGATAAATCCAGTACTAGCAATAGCCGAAGACGCGATCACGACAACCTTGGCGCTGCCGCCAAGTAACCGCCCGCAACAAGTCGCCCCACTGACAAATTGGCTTTGGACGGGCGCGTTAGTCGCCCCGATTATCCTGAGTAGTTGGCAGCTATATCTCCTCGCCAAAACAGGTAGTACTCTCCCTAAGCGTTGGTTTGGCGTGCGCGTTGTGACTGCTGCGGGAAATCCTGCGGGAATGCGACGTATCCTGCTACGCGAAGTCGTTGGGGCTTGGGGCGTACCACTGCTAGTCGCTTATATATTGTGGCACTTTAGCAGTACGTTTCCTTCGCTGGGAATGTTGGCAGGGTTTTCGCTACTGACACTACTCGGAGAAGGCATCAGCGCGCGATTTAACCGTTACCGTCGCTGCTGGCACGATCTACTAGCAGGAACTTATGTTGTTGACGCCAATCGCAGCTATGCGGCGTTACTTGGCAATTTACGCCCCGCAACGAGTCCGTTGATTTCCCAGTACGCACCATATGCCGCGCATCCTGTTTCGCCAACTGTGACAATGGCAACAGCTGTACTACCCCGCAAACGCCAAAAACCCGATTGGTGGCGTTGGATGCGGCGAAATCCTGGTTTTGTGATACTATTTATTACTCTTAGCAGTATGGCGGCTGTGCTTGGTACTTTAGTCGGTACTCAAGTTTACATTCAAACACAAGCAAACCAACGTCAGCTAAGACAGCAAAATAGTCAACAATTTTTAGAATTGGTGCAAAAACTTAGTGACAATGCACCTACGACTGTAGAAGAACGTCGTAAAGCAATTACTGCACTGGGAACAATCAACGATCCGCAAGCCCTACAAATGCTTGTCGATCTTTTAGGGCAAGAAACTGATCCGCTTTTGCTGGATACGATTCAACAAACAATCGCGAGTACTGGGCTACGCGTCATCCCACATTTGCGGCGCTCCAATCAGTCTATAGCTAATGCGTTAGATTATGTGCGCTACAGCAGTAAACCCGAAGAACTGACACTGCATCAACAACGTCTCGAAGCAACACAACGCGCGATCGCCAATCTCCTAAGTATCTATAGTGGTCATCTCAACGGCGTTGACTTAAGCCGGACAATTCTCGGAGAAAACTTGACTGATTCGGCTTTACCCTTCGCGCTGTTTCTCGATAATGTCAATTTATCAGGAATTCAGCTGCGCGGTGCCAATCTTAACCAAGGAAGCTTGCGCGGTACGCAATGGCGATCGGTGGGTGAAGATCGGCGCTGGAACACCGCTGACGATCGCATTGCTGACTTGAGTGACGCGCAACTCAAAGCTGCAAACTTAACGGAAGCTAACCTCAGCCGGATCGCGATGCATGGCGCAAATCTCACCCATGCGATTCTTAACCGCGCGAATCTCGCTGGCACAAACTTGATGGGTGCTAATCTCAGTAGTACACAAATTGTCGGAGCTAACTTGCAAGATGTCGTGTTAGAAAACGCCAGTTTGACAGGTACCGATTTAGCCGCTGCTGATTTATCGCGTGCAAATCTCCGCGCAGCAAGATTAGGTCGTGCGAGTGCTTTAGGGACGCAGTTACAATATGCTAATGCGACAGCATCTGACTGGCGCGGTGCTGATTTATCAGGCGCAGATCTCTCTCACGCTAATTTGAAAGATGCTGACTTAAGTGATTCGCGATTGAGTGGTGTCAGTTTTCGCAATGCACAGTTGCAAAATACAAACTTGCGTAACGCGGATTTGAGAAAAGCAGATTTACGTGGCGCGCAGCTAGTCCAAACTGATATGCAAGGTGCAATTCTTTTTAAATCGCCCTCTCCCGATCAATTTATTCAAGCCCCTCCCGAAGCGATGCTGTCTGCGATTATCGAGGGTGTTGATTTTAGCAACGCGAAGAATTTAGATGCGAAACAACTAGCGTATATTTGTACACAGGGTGGTCGTCATCCTCGTTGTCCCTAATTTGTTGAGTGATGAGTGGCTAGTGATTGGTAGTTAGTGTTGAGTGTTGAATTAACTCAACATTCATCCGTGATGACTTCTCTGCTTTGATTTTAAAGCCCTAGCCCCGATTGATGTGAGGAGTGGTGAATAATGCAACGTTTGAATTATTTTGTGGGAGTAGGTGCGATCGCACTCATCAGCGGTTTGACACAACCAGCATTTGCCCAGGCTGCTTATGGTAGTTATATCGGTGTTGGTCCTGCGGTAGGATTAAGTCGAGACGCTGAGGGCGATGGTCGTCAACTCGGTGGTGTAGTTGCCGTACGATACAAAATTTTAGAAGCACCTTTTTCTTTACGGACACAAGCATTTATCGGCAGTAATACTGCTGTTGTCCCTACAGTTTCGTATGATGTCCCGCTGAGTTGGCAAACTGATGCATATATCGGGGCTGGAATTGTTTTTACTAACGGAAATACGCCTTCTCCGGTAGGAGATCAAGTCAGTTTTGCGCTACAGCCAGGAATTGATTACGTTGTTCCTAATAGCAATACGGTCATATTTGGTAATGCAGTCATTGCTTTTGATGCTTTCCGTGATGGCGGTGGTAATGCGATATCCATTCAAGGCGGTGTTGGTTTGAGATTTAGGTAATTCGCTATTGTCTTTCCGCTTGAGTGCGGGTGAAGCGTCGGTACTGCTGCTGATGAATATCTCAGGAGCAGTTAATCGTTATTGACCTAGCAAATACTACCTTCTATAAAACTACTTTATACGACACAGGTATTCTCAAGTCATTATGAGTTTAACTATCTAATATAAAAAGTTAGTCGTACTTTTGCGCGTAGGGAAATTCATCATTCGCATTCAGTCAATGTAAAACGCATCAAACTCTAATGTTAAACTTCAACTCTAAATTGCCTTCTAACATCTAACACATTTCACCTATCAGAGTTTTAAGTTAAATGACAAAATTCTACTTAGCCATAGTGACCATAGTTCAGATTGGTAGCTTACTACAACTACCTAAATTTAAGTAAAATCCGAAAATTCTTGAGAAGTTCAGTATTTTTATCGTTGAATTTACAGTCACCAAGAAATATTTATTATATAGTGCCATTCATCTACTATAGTGCTCACTACGAAAAAATAAATTAAACTAATTTAAATTGATAAACGCTTACTGCTTTGCAAAATTAAAGCAAAAACCGTACAAATGACAATCTAAAACTTTGAAAGTAAAATGTCTTTATACGTTGAACCGCAATTTGCTTTTTTAAATTTTTATAGATAGCAACTACTCAATAAGAAGATTGCTAATTCAATAGTCAAGCCGCATGAAACTCAAGCAAAAATTAATTTGTGCTTTTTTAGGTACTTCTTTCTTGTTGGGAGTGACTAGTAGTATTTCTTTATTAAATAATATAAGAGTTAGATATAGTATTAACCAAGTAACAAAAAGCTCTTTAGAAGAATTCGCTAACTCGAATGAAGTTTCGCTAGTATTACAAAAAATACAAGCTACATTACGAGAATTATTAGAGGAAAAACATCACAGTAGTTATCAGACAGACAAAACAGAAGAAACTCAAACTAGAATAATCAATCTCAAGAAAACAGTACTACAAGATTTATCAAAAGTTAGTGGTCATATAGATCTAAGTAAGCAAGCAACTACCCAAGGAATTAAACTTGCTGCCATAGACGTAAAAAAGCGTTTAAAAGAAGAGGAAAAACTAGAAGATTTAGAAGAAATTGAATCTAGGGTTTTAGGGTACGAAAATAATATCATTCATTTATTTAGTTTGGCTAATCAAGATATTGAATTAGCTGCCAGTTTTTTTGAAGAAGAATTAGAACCTCACTTTGAAACACAGCTAGTACCTCTAATTGTGGAATATAATCACGATGCAAGAGGAGAACTTTTAACCGAAGTTCAACAAGTTCAAGGAGCGCTCAATCGAGCAAATAAACTTATACTTTTCTCAACAGCTTTGGCTTTTTCTTCTGCACTTGGCTTAGGGTCTTTTATTTCCAGTTCAATTGCTAAACCATTAATTAAACTTACTCAAGCAGCAAATAGAGTAGGTGAAGGAGAGACTTCTACAAGAGTAAATATCAAAAATCAAGATGAAATAGGTATTTTGGCTGCTGCTTTTAATCAAATGCTAGATGATTTGAATACTACGATGGTATCTAAATCTTATCTAGATAGTATCATTGAATTCATGGCAGATGCTTTGATTGTTTTAGATACTAACTTAGTAATTCTTAGAGTTAATTTAGCTACAGCTAAAATTTTAGAAACTTGCCCAGATAAAATTATTGAAAAATCAATAAAAGCTTTATTTCCACAAGAAGAAAAACTTGAAAGATTAAGTATTCAAGAAATTTTAAGTAGGGGAAAGATAGAAATCTTGGCAACGTACTGGCTGACAAATACAGGCAAACAGAAACCTATATCGTTTTCAGCTACAGCCATGTACAATCAGCAAGGTAAACTACAAGGAATAGTTTGTGTAGCACAAGATATAACAGAGCGCAAGCAAAGTCAAGAAAGACTGACGAAGATTAACGAATGTTTTTTGAGTTTCGGTACAGATCCAACAGCAAATATTAATCGACTAACGGCGCTTTGTGGTGAACTTTTAGGCGCAGTTGGTGCTAGTTATTATCAGCTAGAAAAGGCAAAAGTTTGTTTAGTAGGACAATGGCAAATTGCATCAGAAGACAAGCTTGAGGTTAATTCACCCGAAAGTGTTTTTGAGCAGTTGATTCAACAATGCTGTGAAGATCGTTATGTGGGTCACGATTCACAAAAATCACATGAAGCCAACATACATCTAAAGATATTAACTAAAAAAGCCAAAACTTATATATGTCAAGCGGTCAAATGTAAAGAGACGATTGTTGGTGCGCTGTGTGCATATCAGCACAATTTGACTTTAACTGAAGCGGATAAAAAAATTATTGGGATTATTGCCGCAGCAATTGGAGTTGAAGAACAACGCCGAGAAATTCAGGAAGCTTTACGTGAAAGCGACGAAAGGTATGCGCTAGCCACGAGTGGTACTAACGATGGATTGTGGGATTGGGATTTAAATACAAATGAAGTTTATTTTTCTCCGCGTTGGAAATCGATGTTGGGCTATCAGGAAAGAGAAATTGGTAACACGGTAGAAGACTGGTTTAATTTGGTGCATTTACAAGACATTGACCACCTAAAAGCGGCGATCGCATCGCATTTACAAGCACAAACACCACAACTAGAAAAAGAATACCGGATTTTACACAAAGATGGTGCTTATCGTTGGATGCTCAGTCGCGGATTAGCGGTACGCGATCGCGATGGTAAACCTTATCGCCTCGCAGGTTCGCAAGCTGATATTACCGCCAGCAAAGCCGCAGAAACCGAATTGTTGCATCAAGTTTTTCATGATGCTTTAACCGGATTACCGAATCGCCTCTTGTTCACCGAACAGTTAGAGCAAAGCATAGAACGTGTCCGCCAGCAAGAAGATTATTCGTTTGCGGTGTTATTTTTAGATCTTGACCGCTTCAAGGTTGTCAATGATAGTCTTGGTCATTTGATTGGCGATCAGCTATTGATTGCGATCGCGCGTCGCCTCAAAATGTGCGTGCGTCCTGAAGATATCGTTGCGCGCCTTGGTGGTGACGAATTTACCATCTTACTAGAAAATATTCGTAAAGTAGAAGATGCCACGCAAATTGCCGAACGCATTCAAAACGCATTAGCTTTGCCATTTAACTTTGAAGGACACGAAGTTTTTACCTCAGCAAGTATTGGCATTGCTTTTAGTACGACAGGTTACGAAAAACCCGAAGATTTATTGCGAGATGCTGATACAACTATGTACCGTGCCAAAGGATTGGGTAAAGCACGATACGCCGTTTTTGATACGAGTATGCACGCTCAAGCCGTGGCACTGTTACAAATGGAAACGTATCTCCGCCGCGCCGTAGAACGTCAAGAATTTCAGCTTCACTATCAACCGATCGTTAATTTAAAAACGCGAGAGTTAGTCGGTTTTGAAGCACTCATCCGTCTTTGGCACGCAGAACGCGGGTTCATTTCTCCAGCAGAATTTATTCCTGTGGCGGAGGAAACTGGCTTAATTATTCAAATTGGTACCTGGGTACTGCGCGAAGCTTGTCGTCAAATGTATGAATGGCAGCAGAAATTTACTGCGGCGCGCAATTTAAAAATGAGTGTCAATATATCGCCCAAACAATTTCGCCAGCTTGATTTAGTAACGCAAGTCGAGCAAAATTTGCGAGAAACAGGACTCAACGCCCGCGATTTAAAGCTAGAAATTACCGAAAGTACGCTTGTCGAAAATGCTGATTTAGTTGCAAGCATGTTGAAAGAAATGCAAGCTTTAGGAATTGGTTTATCAATTGATGATTTTGGAACTGGGTACTCATCATTAAGCTATTTACACCGCTTTGCAATTGATACCTTAAAAATTGATAAATCCTTTATTAAGGACTTTAATACTGATGGGGAAAAAAGCAAAATTGTTAATACAGTGATCGTTCTGGCAGAGAATTTGGGCATTGATGTTATTGCCGAAGGTGTAGAAACTGCTGAACAAGCCTATCTTCTTCAAGAACTTAAGTGTCAATTTGGGCAAGGCTTTTTATTTTCGCGTCCACTCGACGCGCAAGCAACCGAAGCTTTAATTGCTGCAAAATTAGAATGTATGTGGGTGTAGAGAGTGTAAAAAAGTGCAGGAAAGTCTCTACACGAACGTCTGCTTTACTTCTTTTGCTCACACGAGCTAGTAGCACTAGCAACGAATTACTAACTTCATAGTTCCGTAACTCCTTTTCGTTTCAAGCAGCTGTTGTCTACGTTAGAACGATACAATAATAAAGCCCGTTTAGACCTGCTGGTAGCCGATAATTGCTAATGTCTGTCGCGAAAAACTTGCTTTACGAAGGCAAAGCGAAAATCATTTACACAACCGATGAGCCAGAAATTTTACTGGCACATTATAAAGATGATGCTACGGCTTTTAATGCTCAAAAGCGTGGCAAAATTGTGGGAAAAGGCGAGATTAACTGCAAAATCTCTCAAGCATTATTTCAGTATTTAGAAGCGCGCGGCATTCGCACTCATTTCATTGACTGCCCAGCACCGAATCAGATGCGGGTGATGCGAGTGAAAATCTTGCCTTTAGAAGTTGTTGTCAGGAACATTGCTGCTGGTAGTCTCTGTCAACAAACAGGGTTGCCACTCGGTACCCTTTTGAAACAGCCATTAGTGGAGTTTTACTATAAAAATGACCAACTGGGAGATCCGCTGTTGACACGCGATCGCTTGTTACTGATGGAATTAGCAACTCCTGATGAGCTAGACCAATTACAGCAGCAAGCATTGCAAATTAATCGTTATCTCTCAGAGTTTTTTCAAAGCTGCGGCATAACCTTGGTAGACTTCAAGCTAGAGTTTGGCTTGGATACCCAAGGCACAATTCGATTAGCCGACGAAATCAGTCCTGATACCTGCCGTCTCTGGAACTCCGCAGACACCGATCCTAACAACCGCGTCATGGATAAAGACCGCTTCCGCCGCGACTTAGGAAATGTGGAAAACGCTTACCAACAAGTTTTAGAACGGATTCAACTGAGAGGTCAGGAGTCAGAGGTCAGAGGTCAGGGAAATTAGAGCAAGGACTGAGTTAACCTCTCGTCCCTCGCTCCTAACCCCTAGTCCCTGTTAAAAGTAGACATGGTGTGTGGACGTGCTGAATAGGTTGAAGAAAATGCGTATATCCCCTTTTTGGGCAGCAACAGTAGCGATCGCTGCTCCGTTAAGCTTAACAGTTCCGGCTGCGGGACAAACGGTAGATCCATCTCAAATCAAATCAGGATCTCAGCCACCACAAATGGCACAAGCGCCAATTTCAGCAACAGGTGTTGTTGTCGAAACAAAGACGGAACAACGACAACACAAGGCAAAGTTGCTCCTCGGACAAACGCCCGTAACTCCAACAATACCAAATCAAACAAACGAGCAAGCACCAAGCCCTGCGCCGCAGCCACAACCATCGCCAGTATTTCCGTCGCCGAATATTCAGGGAGTTCCAGCAACTCCACCGCAACAGCCAGTTCCAGTAACTCCGCCTCCAGGTGCAGGAGGAGTACCGCGCCAAGAAACACCAAATCGCCTACAAGTGCCGATTACTCCAGAAGCACCGCTAGATACACCACCAGGTGAAGAGAGTGTTCCAGCACCTGCAACGCCTCCGCAACCGGTTCCCCTACCCGAAGGAGTGCAACCGGAAGTCGCCCCACCAGTAACACCCCAGCCAGAAACGCAACCAGAAGCCACCCCACCAGATACCGCGCCACAAGTTCTTGTTTCTGAAGTTGTTGTGAGTGCAGAAACGGGAGTATTAGATCCTGAACTAGAAAATCAAGTTTATCAAGCAGTGCGTACGGTTCCAGGAAGGACAACAACACGCACGCAGTTACAAGAAGATATTAATGCGATCTTCGCGACAGGTTTCTTCTCGAACGTCCGTGCAGAACCCACAGACACGCCCTTGGGAGTTCGCGTTACATTTATTGTGCAACCTAACCCAGTTTTACGCTCGGTGCAAGTGCAAGCTAACCCAGGTACTAATGTTCCTTCGGTGTTGCCAGCGGAGGTTGTCAATAATATCTTTCAGCCGCAGTACGGCAGAATTTTGAATTTGCGGCAGCTACAAGAAGGAATTCAGCAGTTAAACCGCTGGTATCAAGATAATGGTTATGTTTTGGCACAAGTTGTGGCAGCGCCGCAAGTTTCCGCCGATGGAGTGGTCACGCTGGAAGTCGCTGAAGGTGTTGTCGAAGATATTCAAGTTCGCTTTATTAGCGAAGGCGAAGCAACAGACGATGAAGGACGACCCATTGAAGGTCGGACGCGTGATTTTATCATTACCCGCGAATTAGCACTGCGACCAGGACAAGTTTTTAACCGCACGGTAGTGCAACAAGATTTGCAGCGCGTCTTTGGTTTGGGTTTGTTTGAAGACGTTAATGTTTCTTTAAACCCTGGTCAAGACCCACGACAAGTTGTCGTTGTTGTTAATGTGGATGAACGTAATAGTGGTTCGATTGCGGCTGGTGCTGGTTTTAGCTCAGCGAGTGGCTTGTTTGGTACATTGAGTTACCAAGAACAAAACTTGGGTGGGAACAACCAAAAAGTTGGCGCCGAATTACAAGTAGGACAGCGCGAAGTCTTGTTCGATGTCCGCTTTACTGATCCTTGGATTGCGGGAGATCCATTTCGTACTTCGTATACCGTGAATGCCTTCCGTCGCCGCTCGATTTCTTTGGTGTTTGATAGTAGTGACGAGCAGTTTGAAGTTATCAATAATGACGGTGAGCTTTTAGGCGATCGCCCCCGTGTATTACGCCTCGGTGGTGGCGTGACATTTACGCGTCCTTTATCACGAAATCCGCTAGAAAGATCCGAATGGACCGCCTCAGCTGGGTTGGAATATCAAAGAATTTCGATTCGCGATTCCGATGGCGATTTAAGACCACAAGGACAGGTAGGACCTGATGGCGAACCAACTGACCTTAGTTTTTCGGGTACAGGAATTGATGACTTGTTGACTTTGCAAGTTGGATTAGTGCGCGATCGCCGCAATAACGTATTGCGCCCGACGGCTGGTTCACTACTGCGGTTTGGGGTTGAGCAATCGGTTCCCATCGGTTCAGGAAGTATCTTGCTCAATCGCCTACGCGGCAGCTATAGTCAATACCTACCAGTCAACTTTACTAACTTCGCCGAAGGACCCGAAACCCTCGCGTTTAATATCCAAGCGGGAACTGTTCTAGGCGACCTACCACCGTATGAAGCTTTTGCGTTAGGAGGTGTAAACTCGGTACGAGGTTTTAACGAAGGCGATTTGGGAACTGGTCGCAGTTTTGTACAAGCCACTGCGGAGTATCGATTCCCCATTTTCTCCGTCGTTGGCGGTGCGTTATTCGTTGATGTCGCCTCAGATTTAGGTACAGGTGAGAATGTACCTGGAAACCCAGCCGGACAACTCGATAAACCTGGTAGTGGTTTTGGCTATGGTATCGGTTTGCGCGTTCAGTCTCCACTAGGACCACTGCGGATTGACTACGGTTTCAATAGCGAAGGTGACAATCGCCTGCACTTTGGGATTGGCGAACGCTTCTAATTCAGAGGTAGCGTTGGGGCTAGGGTAGGAAGAAGGGAGAGGTGAAATCAACATGAATACACAGTTAACGACGAATCAGACAACACCTAGTAGCCCTGAGAATCAATCTCCAGCGTCCTTACAGCACACTGTAGCAGGTGAAATTCAGCAGTCAGGAGTGGGGTTACATAGTGGTGAAAAAACCTCTGTGCGACTGCTTCCGGCACCGGTAGGCGCTGGGCGTTACTTTGTCCGCATGGACTTGCCCCATCAACCCGCGATCGCGGCGGCGGTGAGTTCTGTTAATCAAACCGTGCTTTCGACCCAATTAAGTCAAGAAGACGCGACGGTGCGCACCGTAGAGCATCTATTGGCAGCGCTAGCAGCTATGGGGATAGATAACGTCCGCATCGAAATTGACGGGGCAGAAGTGCCCTTACTCGATGGTTCAGCAGCATTATGGGTAGAGGCGATCGCCCAAGTTGGTGTTGTCGCTCAAGGTGAATCCCGCGTCGCTCCTGCGGCAATTTCAGAACCAATTTGGGTACGTCATGATGATGCTTTTGTTGCCGCATTACCCGCATCTGAAATCCGTTTTACCTACGGAATTGATTTTGAATTACCTGCGATTGGGAATCAGTGGTACAGTTGGTCTCCAGGAAAGGCGATCGCAGCAACATTAACGTCAAGCTTTGCTACAGAAATTGCCCCTGCACGTACTTTTGGTTTAGCGCATCAGATTGATTTTTTGCAGCAGCAAGGTTTAATTAAGGGAGGCAGTCTAGAGAATGCACTCGTTTGCGGTCAAGAAGGATGGATTAATCCGCCTTTGAGATTTGCAAATGAACCAGTGCGTCATAAAATTTTAGACTTAGTGGGAGATTTGAGCTTGTTAGGAAATTTACCAACTGCTCATTTCTTTGCTTACAAAGCAAGCCACAACCTACACATTCAACTTGCCCAAAAGATTTTAGCTTCACACTGAAATCCCAATTTCTAACTCAAAAACCCCATGTCCACCCTCACTCCCATTAACTCCTCCGAATCTTCTACCCCCATTGCTGAAAAGCATCAATCTCCAAATGGTGCAACAGCTACAGGTAAAACAATTTTCACGGTAGAAGATATTCAAAAGTTGTTGCCACATCGCTATCCGTTTGCACTTGTTGATCGCATTATTGAGTATATTCCTGGAGAACGTGCAGTTGGCATCAAAAATGTTACCTTCAATGAACCTCATTTTCAGGGACACTTTCCAGGACGACCAATTATGCCTGGCGTTCTGATTGTCGAAGCAATGGCGCAAGTCGGCGGCGTTGTGTTGACGCAACTCCCCGAAGTCGAAGGCGGCTTGTTTATGTTTGCGGGAATCGACAAAGTGCGGTTCCGCCGTCAAGTCGTTCCTGGCGACCAACTCGTGATGCGCGCGGAACTGTTGTGCGTTAAGCGGCGTCGTTTCGGTAAGATGCAAGCTCGTGCTGAAGTAGACGGTCAACTGGCTGCTGAAGGCGAATTGATGTTTTCCTTGGTGGATTAAAGGAGGCTAGCGGAAAAAGGTAGTGGCTACTTATTCATATCCCTAGCCCCTAACCCCTGAACCCTAGTTCCTTGCGGAGACGAACTCTTGAAAACACTGATTCATCCCACTGCTGTAATTCATCCTGGCGCAGATCTGCACCCTTCGGTGCAAGTTGGTCCCTACGCGGTTATTGGCGAGCACGTTAAAGTTGGTTCAGACACAATCATCGGCGCGCACGTTGTCTTGGATGGTCCTACCGAAATCGGTGTAGGCAACCATATTTTCCCTGGTGCGGCGATTGGCTTAGAACCGCAGGATCTCAAGTACAAAGGTGCGGTTTCGTATGTCAAAATCGGTAACAACAACCGCATCCGCGAGTATGTAACGATTAACCGCGCCACGGGTGCGGGCGAAGCCACACTGATTGGCAATAATAATTTACTCATGGCGTATGCTCATGTGGCGCACAATTGTGTTATAGGTGATTCGGTAGTGATTGCGAATGCTGTCGCGATGGCAGGTCACGTTCACATTGAATCGCGCGCCACGATTGGTGGAGTTCTGGGAATTCATCAATTTGTTCATATCGGGAAGTTGGCGATGGTGGGCGGTATGAGCCGCATTGACCGCGATGTGCCGCCTTATATGTTAGTTGAAGGCAGTCCCGCCAGAGTGCGATCGCTCAATCTCATCGGGCTAAAGCGGGCGGGTATTAGCGAACTCGACGATGGAAAAGTCTTGCAAACGCTCAAGAAAGCTTTCCGCACGTTATATCGCTCTGGTTTAACGCTCAATCAAGCTTTAGAAAAATTAGACTTGTTGCAAGACAACGAACACCTGCAACACCTGCGGCAATTTTTGCAACTTTCACAAATGTCAGGACGTCGAGGCTTGATTCCTGGTCGCACTCTGGATACAAGGAGCGATGAATGAGAAGTCAGGAGAAGCGACGAGTATTCATCAGTACAGGAGAAGTTGCAGGAGATTTACAAGGCGCGTTGTTAATTGCAGCATTACAGCGTCAAGCAGCGCGTTTAGGCTGGAAACTTGAGATCGTCGCGCTGGGTGGCGAGAAAATGGCGGCGGCGGGCGCAACAGTACTCGGAGATACAAGCAGTATTGGTTCAGTCGGGATATTTGAGTCACTACCGTTTGTGTTACCAACGCTACAGCTACAAAAACGCGCGATCACTTTTCTTCAGCAACATCCTCCTGATTTGGTTGTGCTGATTGACTACGCGCAACCGAATTTAAATATCGGTAGCTATCTCCACCGCAAACTACCAAACGTGCCAATAGTCTACTACATCGCGCCGCAGGTGTGGGTTTGGGCCATGAATTCGCGCAATACCGAGCAAATTGTCAAAATTACAGATAAGGTTTTAGCGATTTTTCCCGAAGAAGCGCGGTATTTTGAACAACATGGCGGCAAAGTCGTTTGGGTAGGTCATCCGTTAGTTGATCGGATGCAATCTGCCCCTAGTCGCGATGCAGCGCGTGCAGCGTTAGGAATTCCTCCCGAACAAACGGTGATCGCCCTCTTACCCGCTTCGCGCCGCCAGGAAATTAAATATCTCCTCCCCGTGATGTTGCAAGCGGCGAAAACGCTGCAAGACAAATTGCCGCAAGTGCATTTCTGGATTCCATTATCGTTAGAAATTTATCGCCAACCCATCGAACAAGCGATCGCGCGTTATGGTTTGCAAGCTACGGTGCGATCCGGTCAAACACTAGAAATCTTAGCAGCAGCAGATTTAGCGATTACCAAATCGGGAACAGTTAACCTGGAAATTGCACTATTGGATGTACCGCAGGTTGTGATTTATCGCGTCAGTCCAATGACGGCATGGATTGCGCGGCATATCCTCAAGTTCTCAATTCCCTTTATGTCGCCGCCAAATTTAGTGGAAATGAAATCAATTGTGCCAGAATTACCGCAAGAGCAAGCCACACCCGAAAATATTGTCCAAAATGCTTTAGATATGTTGCTGAACCCTAGCTGTCGTCAACAAATTTTGGCAAACTATCAACAAATGCGACGTGCTTTAGGTGAAGTAGGAGTCTGCGATCGCGCAGCCCAAGAAATTCTCCAAACGTTGCCAAAATGAAGTGAGTATTAAGTAATGGGTAATCTGAACCATAGGTCTAGCACGATCATCCCCTGACCTCTGACCTTTGACCTCTGACCCTACTATACCGATGGTTCGAGCCAGCAAGCAACAATTACTCGCTACGAAAACTCGTCCGGTTGCCGTCGATTTGTTCGCGGGTGCGGGGGGATTTTCTCTAGGGATTGAAAAAGCTGGATTTGATGTATTAGTGGCGGTAGAGCACGATCCGATTCATGCGTGTACTTACGCGTTTAACTTTCCGCTGACACGGGTTTTAGCCGCAGATGTTAGCAAGATTAGCGGTGATGATATTCGAGAAGCGGCGACGCGTGCGTATCGATCGCATTACCCGCAAGCAAATCAAAGTTGGGATGGGCGAATTGATTTAGTCTTTGGTGGCCCGCCGTGTCAGGGTTTCTCGATCATGGGTAAGCGATCGCTTGATGACGAACGCAACAATCTGGTATTTCATTTTCATCGCTTGGTGACAGAATTAAGCCCTAGCTATTTTCTGATGGAGAATGTTCCAGGAATGGCGATTGGGCAGTATAAACTTTGGTGTGCGCAACTCAAAACGCAGTTTGAACAAGCTGGATATCAAGTCGAAGTGCAAATTCTGAATGCCGCAGATTTTGGTGTTCCGCAACGCCGCCGACGGTTGTTTTTTCTGGGTTCTCAACAGAAAGTGACACCTGTGAGTTTACCTAATCCCAATAAGACCTTTGTCACAGTCAAAGAGGCAATCGCCGATCTTCCTGAGGTTGAAGAATTTCCTGAATTGTTGTGGACTGACGAAGTGTTGTTAAGCGATCGCCACCTGCTGGAATTACAACAAAAAGCTAGCGATTACGCTAAATTGCTGCGCGGTGAAATCGCATCAACCGATTTTTCCTATCGTCGAGCGTGGAATCCGCAGTTATTAACAAGTTCGATGCGGACGCAGCATACAGCAAATAGTATCGAACGGTTTGCCTCCATGTTGCCGAATCAACGCGAACCGATTAGCCATTTACGCCGTTTAGATCTCAACGGATTGAGCCATACTTTACGCGCGGGTACAGGTGCAGAACGCGGTAGTTATACTTCTCCACGTCCGATTCATCCAACGCGATCACGGGTAATTTCGGTGCGCGAAGCTGCACGGTTGCACTCTTTTCCTGACTGGTTTCGCTTTCATCAAACGAAATGGCACGGTTTTCGGCAAGTCGGTAATGCAGTACCGCCACTTTTAGCACAAGCGCTCGGACGTCAAGCGATCGCCGCTTTAGAAATGACCCCTTCAATTCCAGCGATGTCATTAAATCTGGGTAGCACGCAGTTACTGCGATTTAGAACTACAGAGGCGACATCGTACTGGAACTTGGGCTGCGAATAGCACTATCCAAACTCTTTTGAACGTACAGAGAATGTTAAAACGGTTTCATCAACGCCTTTGAGTTCTAAGGGGCTATATTTAATAATCTCATCGTCATCAAGATAATCGGCGACAGCCGCAGAAACTAAAATTTGCCCTGGTGCAGCAGCTTGTTGCAACCGTGCCGCAATATTGACACTCGGACCAATTGCCGTGTAATCAGCGCGTTCCGCACTCCCAAACATTCCTACAACTGCGGTACCTTGGTGAATTCCGCAGCGAAACTGAATGAGATGACTTTGGTTTTTCCCTAAGATTCCTTGATCGTGCCAGCGTTGGTTAAGTCGAGTTAAAGCGTGATGCATCGCGCGGGCGGTGGCGATCGCGCGGCGGACTTGTTCATTGGGCATCATGTCTTCGGGCGCACCAAAGATCGCTAAAAGTGCGTCGCCCATAAATTTATCCACGGTTCCACCGTTATCAAATACGGCGCGGATCATCGTTTCTAAGTATTCGTTCAATAACTCGGCGACGCGGCGCGATCGCAATGTATTAGCAAGTTGCGTAAACCCGACAATATCGCTAAATAAAATCGTAATTAAACGCGGTTCTGGACGTAAATCGAGTGCTAGATCGCCCATTGCCGCTTTCTTCACCATCTCCGGTGGCAAAAAACGCTTGAGGACAGACTCGGTGAGGTAGGTATTCAACTCTACAACGCGGCGCTCATTTTCTTTCAACGCCAGTAAGTTGCGGACTTCGGCAAGGAGTTCGCGATCGTTGAAAGGTTTTGCTAAATACGCATCTGCACCGCTTTCGGTTCCTGCAATTCGCGTTTCTTCGTCCGTTTTTGCGGTAAGGAGAACAATGGGGATTCCCTTAAGCTTCTCGTCATTGCGAATCTGCCAAATCATTTCTAAACCCGACAGATGCGGCATCATTAAGTCAGTGACAATCAAGTCGGGAAGAACGCTGTAGGCTAAATGCAATCCTTCAATACCATTACGTGCGGTATAAACTCGATAACTACCTTGTTGCGTCAGAATCGTTGTAACGTAAGTCCTTAAATCGAGATTGTCATCGACAACAAGAATCGAAGCTGGTTGCTGGTGACGAGTAGCTAGCGAATGAGGAATTAACGGTTCTTGTTCTTCTAGTCCTGGCTCATTTTTATCGGCTTCTACTGTCTCTAAATCGGCTAACTCTATCGCAGCACTACGCAGTTGGACTTGAGTCGGAAGTTCTAAAATTTGGTCAAGTGGTAAGTGTCCTTTGCCAATGGGGAGCCAAACGGTAAATTTACTGCCTTTCTCGTAGGCTGATTCTACAGAAATTTGACCGGCGTGCAGTTCTATTAATTCTTTTGCTAACGCAAGACCTAAACCACTTCCTTCGTACGAGCGGTTAACTGCGGCTTCGGCTTGATGGAAGCGTTTGAATAAGTGCGGAATCTGTTCTTTGGCGATTCCAATTCCAGTGTCTTCAACCTGGATTAAACAATGGTCTCCTGCCGTTTCAACGCGAATTGTAATTCTACCCCCAGGAGGAGTAAACTTCATTGCGTTTGACAGAAGGTTGTATACAATTTTATCAAATTTTTCTGTATCTAAGTATACTAAAGGGCAAGGATTGAACTCGGTAATGAGTTCGAGTTCCTTTTTTTCACAATAAGGGCGAAACGATTCGACAATTTGACTCACCAACTCTAGTAAATCGCAGGGGCGGAAACTCGGCTGCATTCTTCCTGCATCAAGCCGTTGCAAGTCTAGCAGTTGATTGACTAATCGCAAAAGACGGCGAGAATTGCGTAAAGCGATCGCCGCTTGTTCTACGGGTAAGTCTTGTTGTTGATTGACCGCTGATTCGAGCGGTGCAAGCATTAATGTGAGGGGGGTGCGAAACTCATGTGAGATGTTTTGAAAAAAGTGCGTTTTTTGCCGGTCTAATTCGAGTAAGCGATCGGCTAAGGCACAACTTTTTTGATAGAGTCGCGATTGTTGTACTGCGATCGCCGCTTGCGCAGCAACGGCTTGCGCTAATTCAATTTCTTCTTTTTGCCAGTGGCGTGGTTTGTAAAATGAGCGTAGCGTAATACTACCAATACTTGTATTATCCGCAAGGAGAGGCACAACCAATAACGCCCGCGCGGCTGGTGAGGAAAGTGGTAAATCGAGTCCGCGCATTTGCGGTTGTTGGTTGAGATCGTTAATGACAACAGGCTGCTGGGTGCGTAGCAAAAGTTGTAAAACGGGGTTTCCGGCGATCGGCGATCGCGATTGTGGTAGTTGTTGCGGGCTTAAGAATGATTCAGGTTCGGTACGGTTGTATAAGCCAACACATTGGACAAATTCATCTTCTTCAGTCCATAACGATAAAGCACAACCATCTACGTGTAACGCTTGTCCGAGTTGTTGGGTAATTGCGGCAAAGATATCTTGCGGATCGAGACTTGAGCGAATCGCTGCGGTAATCTTGTTAATCAAGGCTTCGCGTTGCGCAAGTGCAGAAATGCAATCGTAGGCGCGTGCTTGCGACAAAGTAAAGGCGGCTTGGTCTGCTACGATGGTCACTAGCTCGATTTCATCATCTTGCCATTGTCGTGGTTGGCGACATTGATGAATCGCCATAATTGCTAGGAGTTCTTGCTGATAAATCAGCGGCACGATTAAGCTAGAAGCAATATTGGCTTGTTGATAGGCGATCGCATTTTGTATCCGCCCGTCGTTACTAACATCATTGATGACTTGTAATTCTCGCGTTTCCCATAGTGTTTGTCCTAAAATCCAACTTTGACCTTTGATTGCAGCAGCGCAATCTTCAGTTTGATAGATAAAGGATTCCTCAACGGCGCGATTATCATGAAAGGGACGTAGAATACAGTAGCTGACTTCTAGCATTTGACCAACGGTATCCACAATCGTTTGTAAGATTTGCCGCGAGTCTAAAGCACTGCGAATTGTATTCGTAATTGTATTCAACCGCGATTGGTGATGGAGTGTGGCACAAAGTTCTTGTGTTCGCAGCTTGAGAATGTTATGTGTATCAACAGCTTGGCGTACAGTTGTTGCTAAAGCTTCAATCGGGCAAGGTTTAGCGAGGCATTTAAATACTTTCTTTGTACTCAGCGCCTCGACTAACTCAGGTGTGTCAGTATTTTCCGTCAAGATGAGCCAAAGAAGATACGGATACTTTGTCGCGGTAGGTGCGGCGCAATCGCCCCAGGAAATTGGGTAATCTGATATCAAAACGGCTACATCGTGTTGAGTTAAAATTTCCCATAAAGCCGTTTCAGATGCAATCAGTACCTCATATTGCTTGAGAGTATGACAAAGTTCCTCATACACTGATTGGTCATCAAGAATGAGAATTTTGGGTTTAGTGTACTTGCAGGGTTCCATAAACCGCACGCCATTGTTTGGCGGTTATCCATCAACTGGCTGTTGACCGGAGACGACAGGCGCGATCGCCGCTAACTCTAGTTCTGGATGATCTTGTTGTAGTTGCTGACAATTCCATTCATTGCGGAATAGTAACACAGGACGACCCCAACTGTCTTTCACAGTCGCGGTGTTGAACAAGCGCCCTACCTTGTCTAAAGCTTCCCAACCATTGACGACCCAACGTGCAACGGTGTATGGTAACAAGTCCAGTTGAGTTTCAACGCCATATTCTTGCTGTAAGCGAAACTGAACAACTTCAAACTGTAATTGTCCAACTGCGGCGAGAATCGGATCGCGTTTTGACTCATCCGCAGAGTACATAATCTGTACTGCACCTTCTTCGCGGATTTCCGAAACTCCTTTGTGAAATTGCTTAAATTTGGAAGGGTTGGGGTTGCGCAGCGTCGCAAATAATTCTGGTGAAAAGCAAGGAATGCCTTCGTATTCGATTTTTTGACCTGTATAAATTGTATCGCCGATCGCAAATACGCCAGGATTGTTTAAACCAATGACGTCCCCAGGAAACGCGATATCAATTGATTCGCGATCTTGGGCAAATAATTTCTGTGGGCGTGACAGTCGAATTGTTTTTCCGGTACGGGCGTGATTGACAGTCATGTCTTTTTCAAACTTTCCTGTACACACGCGGACAAACGCGACGCGATCGCGATGTTTCGGGTCCATGTTTGCTTGCAGTTTAAACACAAATCCCGTGAATTCTGGATACGTTGGCGCAATTTCTCCTACTGTACTCCTACGGCTACCTGGTTTGAGCGCGTATTCGAGAAAAGAATTAAGAAACAGATCGACACCAAAGTTTGTCATGGCACTTCCAAAAAATACGGGTGTCATTTTGCCTTGGTGAACTAAATCTTGGTCGAGTTCGGCTCCTAATTCGTCTAAAAGTTCAAGTTCGTCTTTAAGTTGATAATATAAATCTTGCTCTAAAAGTTCTTCAATTTTGGGATCGCCAACATCGATTACCGTATCGACGGCTTCGCGGCTACCATGTTCGACACGCGAGTATAAGTGAATTTGCTGCTGATGACGGTCAAAAACACCTTGGAAGCGATCGCCCATTCCAATCGGCCAGTTTACCGCATAAGTTTGTAGCCCTAATTCCTGTTCAATTTCGTCTAATAATTCCAGGGGTTCTCTTCCTGGGCGATCAAGCTTATTGACGAATGTAAAGATAGGAAGCTGACGCATTTTACAAACTTCAAACAACTTTCGTGTTTGTGGTTCTAACCCTTTTGCCGCATCAATGAGCATCACAGCATTATCGGCGGCTGCGAGCGTGCGGTACGTGTCTTCGCTAAAATCTTGGTGTCCTGGTGTGTCAAGCAGATTGATTTGACAATCGTTGTATTCAAATTGCAGGACGGTTGAGGTAATCGAAATTCCCCGCTGTTGCTCCATTGCCATCCAGTCTGATGTTGCCTTACGCTGTGCGCGTCGTGCTTTTACCGATCCTGCTTCGTGAATTGCTCCACCGTAAAGTAATAGCTTTTCTGTTAGTGTCGTTTTCCCCGCGTCTGGGTGAGAAATAATTGCAAAATTACGCCGACGTTCTACCTCTGTGTACAATTCAGGCTGAAATTCAATAGATGTCATGAATGCTATGCTAATGTGTTATGGGAATTATGCTTTTCGTTCTTTGATAATTATACAAAGTTATCTGGAGCAAATTTTTATTTATTGGTCGGTGCGATAGTATTCTTGTTTGCGGTGTAAGATTTTTTTACGTAGACGCGTTGGCGAAGCATTATCGCAGGTAACGGCTTGCCGTTCGCGTAGCGTCTCTGTCAGGAGAATGTTAACACAGAGGAAAGAGTTTAAAAGAAAATTTCATGCATTGCTGAAAATCTATGTATTTTTTTTAGATTATGCCTTTTCTTTACGAGTACGTCTTTTATAAACTTTTAAAATAATCTCTTTTAAAGAACTACAAGATTATTTTGGGTTTGGGTTGAGTATATTTTTCAACAAAGGGTATCTTTTCACTTACTTAAAGTACTATCAAAGCGAATATTTTTGGATTTTTTCTAGACAATTATAGAAAATATAACTAAAGATAGTACTATCGTGAGTTTATCTTTTTGTAAGCTGATAAGTAAGAATTGAGGAAATGTAATGTACGACTCAGACCAAAGGAAAATTCTTTCAGTATTATGCCACATCTCAATTTTTTTTAGTACGACGTTAGTTTCGGTAGGAATTCCGATAGCTGCGTTATTTTTATCGTCAGATCCTGTAGTAAAAGATAATGCTAAAGAGGCAATTAACTTTCACTTTAATGTATGGTTATATGGCATCATTATTGCAATCCTTGCTTTTGTGACCTTGGGTGCATTAGGGCTAATTTTAGGACCAATCTTATTTCTATTTCATTGGGGACTGCCAATTTTAGGAATTGTGCAGATTTTGAATAATCCTGATCAAGTTTATCGCTATCCTTTTATTTTTCGAGTATTTTAACCTTGAGTGCTTCGCCTTACGCGCTATGACGCTTTAGGTGATTGCACTCTTGTTCCACCGCTTCACAACAAGGCTTATTTGAATTTTTATAAACTTTCACCGGATTTTACTAGCACTAAAGTGAAGCTCTAGCCATTGTCACTCGCTACAGAGGTGTTGCATGGCTACAGAATACATTGTATTCGTTCATGGTGTAAATACACGTGAGGAACGCGAAGTCAAAACTTATGCAGATAAGCTAATTGAGCGAATTGATCGAGAAATTGCAAGTCATTCATCGAATATCACTCGCAAATACATTCCTCTTTATTGGGGTGATGTTAATAAGCCGGAAGAAGACAAGTTATTGAACAAACTAAAACAGTCACCAACGTGGAAAAAAATGTGGTTTCAGGAGTTCCGCGAAAAGCAACTGATGCAGTTTGTTGGTGATGCAGCACTTTATATTAGCCGCCATGTTGGTTCTAAAGTTGTTATTGCGATCGCAGAACAACTCAAGAAAGCACTTCCTGCGAATCCTGAACCAGGCGATCGTATGCACTTAATTGCGCATAGCTGGGGTACTGTTATTTTGTTTGACGTCTTGTTTGCAGCGCGGTGGGATAATCCCGATCTACCCACGTATGAAAGTGTGCGCAGAATTCGTCAAGGAATTTTTGGCGTTAAGCCTGAACCGCTTCATGGAATTCGGCTTTCGAGTATCCATACTATGGGTTCGCCGATTGCTTTTTTCAACTTGATCAATGTTGTTTCTGGCGAAGATCAAGCGAAGGGCGAACGCGAACTCACACAAGAGCAAGCCAAAAAAATCGCTACTCACGATATTACGCCACAATTAGAAGCGTTATTAGAGCAGCTTTATAATGAACGCGGACAAAAAACATTACCGTGGCGCAATTTTATACATCCAGGCGATCCGGTTGCGTATCCACTCGCAACAATCATGCCTGATTTAGTCGATGGTAAGCGACAGTGTTTAGATATTCAAGACCTTCTAACTAGTAATGCAGACTTGTCAGACTTTTTAGTGCAATCCATTAGCCGCTCGTTTTTAGCATTATTACATGGTGGAGACGCGCACGGTAGCTATTGGGAAAGTCGCGATGTTGTTAAAGCGATTACTCAAGTTATTTTGCAAGAAGCTGCTCATCCGTCTACTGCTGTTGTTAGTACCTAGCGAACACTAATTCAGGCAATTAGGTATTTCAATAAGTCATCAATGATTACAAAAATATCGCCATTGTATCTGATGCAAACTATCGACAAAATAGACTTGAGAAGGTTTCATAGTAGAGATTTAAGCTAGTGCGATCGCCCTTCAGCATGATTGAGGAGGAGATTGTCTTTAACCGCGCCTTGATAGAGTGCATTCCACAGTCGTTGCGCGAGCGATCACACTAGCAGATTTGCGGTTGATTAAAACGAAACTTGCCAGTTTTTATTGTGAACTCAAATCGCTTTGTATTTTATTATAAAAGTCACAAAATTGAGATATTTTTCTTGTTTAGTGGAAGCTATTTATAGTATTATTAATTAGTGTTTTCTTTATAATAGAACTTTGATTAAATTTTGTCTAAGCATAGATCCCCATTATAAAGAAAATTTTATCAGATCTCAGGTAAGATTTCAAGCACTTAACTCCCTAGTATTCAGGAAATATATCTTAATTTATCAGAATCACTATTTTGGGGGAAACTTAGCAACTGAGCGTACTATACTGCAAAAAAGAAGCTACTCAATTCGCGCTAATTTTCTTGAGCTTCATTTTTGATTGTTTAAATAAAAGCCATGTTTCCCATTCATCGCCCTCGCCGCTTGAGAACGCATCCGCAGTTACGCCGGATGGTACGTGAAACTGTTTTAACAACTAGCGATTTAATTTATCCCTTGTTTGCTGTACCTGGTGACGGTATTGCCAAAGAAGTGAAATCGATGCCTGGTGTTTACCAGTTATCAGTCGATAAGATTGTTGAAGAAGCCAAGGAAGTATATGACTTAGGTATTCCTGGGATTATTTTATTTGGGATTCCTGAAGATAAAGATACCGATGCTACTGGCGCGTGGCACGATTGCGGAATTGTGCAAAAAGCTGCGACTGCCGTTAAAGAAGCAGTTCCAGATTTGATTGTCATTGCAGATACGTGTTTGTGCGAGTATACTGCGCACGGGCATTGTGGTTATTTAGAAGTTGGAGACTTGACAGGAAGAGTATTAAACGATCCGACACTAGAATTATTAAAGAAAACCGCAGTATCTCAAGCCAAAGCAGGCGCAGATATTATCGCACCATCTGGAATGATGGATGGCTTTGTGCAGGCAATACGCGGTGCGTTGGATGATGCGGGATATCAAGATACACCGATATTGTCTTATGCGGCGAAGTATGCATCGGCGTATTATGGTCCTTTTCGGGATGCGGCGGAATCAACACCGCAGTTTGGCGATCGCCGAACTTATCAAATGGATCCTGGTAATGCACGGGAAGCTTTAAAAGAAATTGCGCTGGATATTGCAGAAGGTGCAGATATGCTGATGGTTAAGCCTGCGTTAGCATACATGGACATTATCTGGCGTGTCAAGGAAGCAAGTAATTTACCTGTTGCAGCATATAACGTATCTGGCGAGTATTCCATGATTAAAGCCGCTGCGCTTAATGGTTGGATTGACGAACAACGCGTTGTTTTAGAAACATTAACCAGCTTTAAACGTGCTGGGACAGATTTAATTCTGACTTATCATGCTAAAGACGCGGCGCGGTGGTTACAGTAGTTTCAATTGGTGACTCTTAGCTGTCATAAGCAAAATCCCTACCTCCTGGTAGGGACTCACTATCAAGCATTGTGCCGTCAAATGCGCATTTTTTTTTAGCTAGCAGCCTCTACGGGCTGTTTTTGGGATACATTACCTGGTATTGGTTGTTTTTTGGTGGCTGTATCTACGGGAGACAATTCAATATGATTCAACAGCGTTGTTACGAAAGCAAACAGTAGGAAAGGAAGTGAGAGTAAGATAATTAGCCCTACTGTAGCGAGAGCATAAATTGGACGTCTAGCGCCCATTAGCGCCATTGCTGAAGCTAAACTCACGGTGATCGTAATCAGCCAAACGATGATTTGACCGTAGATATCACCAAAGGTCAAAGTACAGACAAAGCGATACTTTTGGATGTTACTCATCATAATCTTCTGCAAGGTTGTTTAAAGTTCTAAATTTTAAAGCCCTGACTGTGTTGTAGATGATTTCTAAAGGTTTTTGACAGGTTTGCAACAGGACTTTACAAAACGAAGAGATTGGTAAGAGCTAGTGGCGATCGCGCACTGCATAAAGATGCAAAATACATAAAGTAGAGAAGATCGACGTAACTTGAAGGCTAGTAATTGCTAATTGGGAAAAATATCTGTTACCTATTACCCATTACCGAAGCAAGTTATAATTTAATACTAAAAGCTTTATTAATTCAATATGTGACTAATGGAAGAATTGATAACACTTAAACAACTTCTTCATGAGGGCAAAGTGACAGAGGCTCTGGAGTTGGTTGAAGAATTAGAAGAAATGAGTAAATCGGATAAACTGAATAAAATTTTTAGTTATGGAATTATATTATTATTACATTTAATCAAACAATCGGCTGAAAACCGCTCTACCAAATCTTGGGAGACTTCTATTTTTAACGCTGTAAAGCAAATTCAACGAACTAATCAGCGTCATAAAGTGAAAGGGACTTATCTTACTGAAGAGGAATTAGCAGAAACATTACAAGATGCTTATGAATCAGCCCTAAGAAAAGCATCTGTAGAAGCTTTTGAGGGTCGATATGAAGTCGATGAAATTGCTCAAATGGTTGATAAGGAAATCATTTTAGAAAATGCATTACATTTAATTTTGTCTCAAAAATAATTATCGTTATTTCAACTGAAACTCATCAAATTTCACAACTTTTGAGTTAGTTTCTCGCGTATCAAACGCATAGCTAGTAATCAAACCACTTGCTGTATCGAAAATACTAAAAACTGTAATATCATTACTGGCAATGTAAGGAGTGGGTTTACTGTTCTCATTCGAGAAAGGTGCAATTGTTGGCATGACTGGTTCCCGCCCGTTGGGATCTCCGATTGCTGCATAGTGTTCTTGATAACCCTCAGGGATAGGGCGTTTATTTTCGCCGACGTGTGCGCCGTAGGAATTACCCACATTTGAAGTTTCTAAATAGTGCGTTCCATTAGGACTCACAAAACGATTCCACAAATGCGAATGACCATAAAATACAAGTTGTACGTTTGCTGCTTCTAGTAAAGGAACAACATCGCGGATGAGATAATCGGCATCTTGGGGATATTCGTAGCGTATAGCTTTAATCGTGCCATCTTCGTGGCGTTCAATACTTTGCACTGGATCGGTGTAAGCAGGAACAATGTTTCCTCCCAGCGAATGCGGTGGATGATGCAACATCACAATTTTGAATTTTGCTTGTTGAAACGCTGGGCTACAAAGTTCTTGCTGTAACCAGATATATTGAGGGCTACCAGGCGTGATCGCTTCAAAAATATGCTGTCCGTAACCCCACTTTTCAGGTTGATTTAAATCGGCTTCGCGTTCGCGATATTTACCCTTAAACTTGCCATTAAGATGAGGATAGCGCCAAGTATTCGTGGCATAGAGTACGACTAAGCGAACGTCGCCAAAACTAAGCGCGTAGTAGGTTTTTCCGCCCGATTCACTTTTGGGTAAAGTAAAAATCTCTTCGTAGGTGTCGGTATTAAACGAATGATCTTTGAGTGTGCGATCGCTTGCATCTTTTAGTCTTGCTTTGGCGATCGCGCGGGGAACCGCATCATCAAATTCACCATCTAAGCTATCGCTGTACGCATAGCGCCCCATCACCTCATGATTACCAATCGTAGAAAATAGCGGCGCGTGTTGAATGATTTCTCCGCCTGTGTAAGTCGTCTTAGTGCCATTTTTGGTTAAATCGTAACTGCCACGACCTTGAAGACAAGGAAAAAAAGCACAACCTCGACTATCATCAAACCATTCAGAGGCGCGATCAGGGACATTTACCATATCACCCGCAAAAAATACCGCGTCTACTCGCCCTACGGTTTCTACGACTTTCTGCAAATTCGCCGCCGTCATTGGTTTGAGTTGGTGATCTGAAGTTAAAAGAATTTTGAGTGGTGTTCCTAGCTGGGGTTTGGGTGCGAGAGTAAATTCGCGACTTTTAACGGTTGTTCCATCCTCTGTTGTACTCGTAACCTGATAAGGAAGGCGATCGCCAGAAGTTAAATCGCGAACAGTCGCTTCATGTCGCCAGATGTCGCGTGGCGTCGGCTGTTGATATTGATTTTTAGCGTGAGAATCTTGATCTTCGCGCATGCGGCTGAGTTTTGTTGTCGTTGCGATCGCACTTTGTTCTAAATTTTTGCCATACAAGACGTTGTGTTCAGTTCCCGCAAATTCGGTAAACCAAACAACATTAACCGTCGTTTCGGTTGGTAATTGCAAAAAGGGATCGCTTAATAGTTGTGGCGCAGAATTCATAATTGGTTGTTCAGATGAGCGCACCTCTAATAGATTAGAGCAGATCAGCACAAGTAGCGCAGCCAGAATAACATTGCGACCCAGATGCTGTAAGTAACGTTTGGATCTGAACATAGTGTTCCTTCGTCCGCCGTAGCACAGTTATAATGCTTCTACTTTCTATTTCAATAATTAAAGCAATCTGAGAGTTAGATCGGTTTTCTCTCTACGATTTTCCTACCCGCCGTAGTAACTCTAGAGACACAATTGTAAATAGAGTTATAGTTTGTGAGGTAAGCTATGTTTCCTTTTTGGGGTAGTAGCTGCTATGGTAGCGAACCGATGTCGCGCAAAAGCTTTTTAGAGCGTAGGCTGCGGTTTCTGAAGTGGATGCGAGATGACTTAGAAACCAAATTAGCTGGTATCAATGCAGCGATTGGTAAAGTAGAACAGCAGTTAGGTGAAGATGAAACAGCCCAAGTTTGAAGTTAAAGCTTGAGGATGTCGCTGCACTGAGTCTTAGCTGTACTTAACTTATCAGGTGAATATCATTCCTGTCCCAGTGCAGTAACTGGGACTGTTTTATATACTCATTTGAGTGCAGGAAACCAGACACAGTGTTGATATAGCCCTAGTCAATTTCCCTGTCCTCTGACCTCTGACCCTTACTGAAGACAATGCTTGCTTCAATGCTGATGGTGATAGCGGCTGAAACGTGGACCATACGTCGCGAGTAAGTTTTCTGGAGAAAGTGCGACTTCTGGAGTTCCGGTGCAAACAAGCGTTTGATTAAGGCAAATAACGCGATCGCAGTGCCGACTAACCATATCAATATCGTGCGAAACTTGCAGTACTGTCCAGCCTTCTTCTTGCTGAAGTTCGTGGAGTAAATTGTAAAAATCTGCGGCACCTTGCATATCCACACCCGCAAACGCTTCATCTAAAACGAGTAGTTTTCGGGGTATGACCAAGCAATAAGCGAGTAACACCCGCTTCAACTCTCCCCCACTCAGCGTCCCGATGGCTTGATTGCGTAAATGATAAACTCCAACGCGCCGCAAGGCTTGGGCGATCGCAGCTTTTGTTTCTGATTTTTCAGCATTCCACCAAAAAGGACTTTTCCTTTTTTTTACCCAACCTAAACCGACTAACTCACTCACCGATAGTGGAAAAGTGCGGTCAAAGATAAAGTTTTGTGGTACATATCCCAGTAAGTGGCGTAAGTGTCCGAGGCGTTCGAGGGGACGAGCAAAAATTTCTACATTACCAGTGGAGTAAGGAATTAAATTTAAAATAGCTTGTACTAAAGTACTTTTCCCCGCACCGTTAGGACCAACAATCGCCGTATTTGTCCCTGGTGATAATTCAAAAGAGACATCACGCACCGCACAATAGTTGTGCTGGTAAACAGTCAGGTTTTCGACTTTTAAAATTGGATGTGAGTTATTAATACGCGATGTCATCCTAGTTTACTGACAAGCCGCTTTGATGTTTTGTAGATTTTCGCTCATCGCGGTGAAGTAATGTTGCGGATCGGTTGGTCCCGCTTCTAAAGGATCAATTGATTGCACTGTTAAATTTAAATCTTGAGATAAGCTTTGTAGCAATCGATTATCAACTCCAGGTTCCGCAAAAATTGCTTGTGCATTGTACTTTTTAACTGCATTAACTGCGCGTTGAATATCGCCTGGCGACGGTTGATCTTCAGGAATTTCAACAACAGCAACTTGCTTGAGTTGATAGCGATTCGCTAAATACGGATACGCATCATGAAACGTAATAAAAGTGCAATTAGGATATTGTTGGAGACTTTGTTGAAATTGATTGTGCAATTGGTCTAGCTGTTGAATGTAAGCAGCCGCATTTGCTTGATACGTATCTTTATTCGCCGGATCAGCCGCAATTAAGCCGTCGCGAATATTCTCGACTTGCTGTCTTGCTAATACCGGATCGAGCCAAACGTGCGGATTTCCATCTGCATGATCGTGACTGTGACCGTGGCTATGTCCATGATCATGGTCATGATCTGTCGCTTTTTCAACAGGTGAAATTTCTCCTATAGTTTGAATTCCACTCGAAGCATCGATCTGCTGTAAGTTTGGATTTCCAGCGTTTTTAATCGTACCTTCTAAGAAGTCTTCCATCCCCAAGCCATTTTTCACTAACACATCCGCCGTTGCGATCGCTTGTACGTCTGCGGGTGTTGCTTGATAATCATGGACTTCGCTACCTGGTGGTACTAAAATTTCTACTTGTGCCCTGTCGCCTGCAACTGCCCTCGTAAACCAATATATCGGCAAAAACGTCGCGACCACGCGAATTTGTTCAGACTGCGGCGCGGGAGATTCTTGTGTTTGTTGTGCTTGAGTTTCTTGTGTCGCTTGATTACAACCTGAAGCCATTGATAACAGTAAAAGTGCAACCAGCGACAAGACATTACGCTTGTGACGACGTTGTTGTAGCTTCTGGCGAATCACAATCCCTCCTAATTCTTTTGCTAAAGGTAATAGCTGCTACTTGTGAATATGGGTATTATTATCACAATAATGAGAATGAATCTTATTTTAACAAGAATCAAGCGGTGTTTTCGCTTTTCATTCTTTATAAAAGTAATTGTCATCTGACATCAGATCGAGGAAACTTGTATTTTAATTGGTGTGAGGAAACATAAAATGCAGCACAAATCGAAGCGCTTACTCATTCATTCTGCGGTTTCGGGAGTGATGCTAGCGGCGAGTACAAGTGCGATCGCCCTTGTCAGCAATTCGGCATTAGCGCAAGAAGTGTCAACCTTCAACTCAAACGCGCTTTCACAAGTGACATCAGTTTCGCAGTTGTCTGATGTCCAACCGACCGACTGGGCATTTCAAGCACTACAATCGTTAGTCGAACGCTATGGCTGTATCGCGGGTTATCCTGACGGTACTTATCGCGGTAATCGTGCGTTGACCAGATACGAATTCGCCGCCGGTTTAAATGCTTGTCTCGACCGCGTTAACGAGTTAATTGCGACAGCCACCGCCAATCAGGTGACGCGAGAAGACTTAGCAACCCTCCAAAGACTACAAGAGGAATTTGCAGCGGAAGTAGCAACGCTACGCGGTCGTACCGATGCCTTAGAAGCCACTGTCGCTGAACTAGAAGCGAATCAATTTTCAACAACAACACAACTCACGGGCGAAGTCGTTGTTGGCGCAGCCGGAATTATTTCTGGACAAGACGCCGACGGTAACGACCTTGATGAGTCAGTCATTCTCGGACAGCGAACGCGGCTCGAATTTAATACAAGTTTTACGGGTAGCGACCAACTATATACATTAATCTCAACTGGCAATTTCCCAGGCTTTTCTGATGTAACAGGGATAACCGAAGGAGAACTAGCGTTTACGCAAGATGAAGCGAATAACGTTGGACTCGAATCACTTTTGTATAGCTTTCCTTTGGGAGAAACAACAGAAGTTGTTCTAGGATTTAGTGGTGGTGCTTTCTATGACTATACAGACACGTTAACCGTGATGGATGGTGATGGTGGTTCTGGGGCACTATCTGCGTTTGGTACTCGTAACCCGATATATAACCTTGGTGACGGCGCAGGCGTAGGAATTCGCCAACAACTTGGCAATACCTTGGAACTGAGTTTAGGATATTTAGCAACCGATGCGAGTAGTCCTCTCGACGGTAGCGGTTTATTTAATGGACCTTATGCAGGTATCGCCCAGTTAGTCTTAAAACCGAGCGATCGCTTTAATATTGGTTTAACTTACATCAACTCCTACAAAGCTAGCGATACTGGTGCTGGTAGTAGCCGCGCATCGTTTGCGCGCTTTGACGAGGCTTTCTTCGAGAATTTGAATCTAGAACCCGTTGATGTCCCCACTATTAGCAACTCTTACGGGTTACAGCTTTCGTGGCAAATCAGTAACAACTTTGTTCTTGGTGGCTGGGTGGGTTACACCAATACACGCTTACTTTCTACGTTAGGTGGACTACTCGAACGTGGCGATAGCGACATCTTTAACTACGCAGTTACGCTAGCATTCCCTGATTTGGGACGCGAAGGCAATTTACTCGGTATCATCGTCGGTATGGAACCTCGGTTAACGGGCACTGGTGTCGCGCTGAACCCAGTTGCAGCGGCGAATCTGATTGCGGCTAATCCCGATTTAGTCCTTCCAGACTTAGGCGAAGACGAAGATATGTCGTTGCACATTGAAGCGTTTTATCAGCTACAACTCACCGACAATTTTGCGATTACTCCTGGCGTAATTTGGATTACAGCACCTGATTTTAATGATGCCAATCAGGATATCGTTATCGGTGCAATCCGCACGACTTTCTCGTTCTAAATCGATTTAGAATACAAAATGACCAGCCTACCACAGCTGGTCCAAACTTATATGCGTTGTTTCTCAATTCGAGGAAACCCAAACTACACGTTCCCAAAGCAATAGCGGGTTAAAATCTTGATAATTCCTCGTCTTCTATCAAGACATTGTAACAGGAAACACAGACTTTTTTATCAAAATTTACAGTATCCTGACATAACTCTTTCAAGAGATAGATGCTCTGTTGTGCATAATTAAACAAACGGTGAAGCTTAGATTAAAAAAGGATCAAAGATCAAGTTTTGGGGATCAAGGATTATTAGTAGAAAAGCAGAACAAGCAAAGGAGTTATGAGGCAAGAGTGTTGTTAGCGTAGCGCTGCGTAGCACCTGTTAAGTAAAAAAAACTCACTCCTCACCCCTAAGATACGCTTCGGCTTGTTGCGGTTGTCCCCACAAAAGGCGTTCGTTTTTGTAGAGTGCAATTCCTGGTTTTGCGCCTTTGGGCTTATAGACATATTTCGGTTCAGTGTAAACAACTGGAACTTGGTCACTTTGACGCGAACGGCTGTAGTAAGCAGCAAAATTTGCCGTAAACTGTAAATCAGCGGTTTCTGGTACTGCGCCAGGATCGAGCCGGAGTAAAACGTGGCTACCAGGAATTTCTTGCGCATGAAACCACAAATCGTAATCTCCGGCAAGGCGAAAAGTCAAATAGTCATTTTGGCGATTGTTACGACCAATGAGCAATTCAAAACCACTCGGAGTACGATAGCGATGAAAGTTAGTGCTAGCGCTATTCGCATCACTACGACGCGTGTATTCAGAATCTTCGAGATAGCGTTGTTGAATTAATTCCTCGCGAATTTCTTTGAGGGCTTCCAGATCGGCATCGGTGTGATACTTTTCGATTTGGGCGATCGCGGCTTCGACTTGCTGCAAATATGCAATTTCTGCATTGACTTCGGCTAGCAACGGCTCAACTGCACCGCGCGCGCGTTTTAGTTTACCACTACGCTTGTAGAGGCTTTGGGCATTTTGCACCGCATTTTTTTCAGGTTCTAAAGCAATTGTGACGGGTGCACCTGTCTCAAAATCCGCGAGGGTAATCTTTGTCATCCCTGGTTCCCAAGCTTGGAGATGCGCCATTAATAAGTCAGCTTGTTGTTTGTAGTCGTCGGCGCGATTTGATTGTTCCAGGCGATCGCTAAAGTTATTCGCTTTTGTTTGCAACTTCTCCAACAGATTTTTCAATTTCTGACTTAGCTGCTGGCGTAATTGCTGAAATTCCTGCTGATTAAGAAGTGCGGTGTAATACTGATTGAGTAAATCTTGAATATTTTTAACCGGCTGAATCATCTCCCAACCGAGTACGGTATATCCTTTAGCTGTCCAACCTGGTTGAAAGTGCGATTTTTCTAATGCTTCTAGCCATTCTTGCCAACGTTGAAATAACTGTTCCCAATCGGACGGTGTTAACGTCTCGGTCGATTGTTCAGGATCGAGATTCGCCGCGCGTACCATTGATTCAACTAACGCTGGACTCGTTCCACGATAGCTTTTAATTAAGCAGCGTTTTAAAGCACCAGGAACTAAACTAACTTTCGCTTGCCAACGTTGTTGTGATTCTTGCAAGCTGGGAACGTCGTTAGTCAGACTCGGTGGAAATTCGTAAGGTTGTCCAGTTTGTACAGGGCGAATGCTCGATTGTTGCGGGCTGACTTGCTGCGCCGCAGTGATAATCTCTTGATTAGCAGCGGTGAGAATCACATTACTGTGTTTCCCCATAATTTCTACATAAAGGTGAAATAAGGGGTTTTCGCCAGGACGACGGGCAAATTGCAAATCTAAAACGCGTTCCCAAGGCGCGATCGCTTCAATGCCGATCAAAGCTAAACCGCTGAGTTGATGTAGGATTTGTTGGCTAAAAGCAAACGTATCCGGTTTGCGCGGTGGTGGATCGCCGATACAAATGCGCGCCGCTTGCGGATGCCATGAAATATCTAGCCAGCCGCGCTGTTGAAGCGTACGTAATCCTAACACGATCCAAAAGCGATCGCGTTGATAAACCTGTTCCACCCGCGCCGGTAGCCAATTCGCGCAGATGTCGCTGGAAGCAGCCGTTAGTGTTGTAAAGTCAACAGATTGCAAAATGAATTAACGAATATCAATAACTTGTAACTTTTGCTCTATCTTTTGAGCGATTTCTAAAGGTAGAAAAGTGGAAAAACTCGGAACATATAACCTAAAAAGCTGATTTTTCGGTGAATTTTGCCTTGTAAGTCAAAATTTTTGTGGATACCATGAAAGCTAGGTTCCTAATTGCTTCTCACACGGCGCTTGGCGTTAGTATGTCATGGACATTCAGCTAATCAACATCGGGTTTGGCAATATCGTATCTGCCAACCGAGTGGTTGCCATAGTCAGTCCAGAGTCTGCCCCCATTAAGCGTATCATTAGCGATGCTAAAGATCGCAACCAGTTGATTGACGCCACCTATGGTCGTCGCACTCGGGCTGTCATTATTACCGATTCTAGTCACGTAATTCTCTCGGCAATTCAACCGGAAACGGTGGCGAATCGTTTTGTGGTGAATCGCGATCATAGTTCGGAATAGACTGCTCAATTGCTAGAAATCAGGGGTACGATGGGAAATAGACTACTATGGTTACTTTTCCTCGTTTGTATTTAATTTATTAGGATGACGCCAGTTTTATCGCTTCAGGGTTCAGCTACACCACCAAATTGCCTTCCTGAAGGCAAACTAATTGTCTTGACTGGTCCTAGCGGAGTTGGTAAAGGTACGCTGGTACGAGCGCTGCTTGAGCGTCATCCTGAATTATATTTTTCTGTTTCTGTTACTACCCGCGCTCCCCGTCCAGGCGAAATTCACGGTAAACAATACTATTTTGTCAGTCGCAGTGAGTTTCAACAAATGATCGAACAAAACAAACTGCTGGAATGGGCTGAGTTTGCAGGTAACTATTACGGTACTCCCCGCGATACAGTTCTCGAACAAATCTCCAAAGGAAAGTGCGTTTTGTTAGAAATTGAACTCGAAGGCGCGCGCCAAATTTGTCAGTCTTATCCTGAGGCGAAGCGCATCTTTATTATGCCTCCTTCTTTGGCAGAATTAGAACACCGCTTACGCGGTCGCGGTCAAGATTCTCCTGATGCGATCGCACGTCGTCTGCAACGCGCTAAAGATGAAATTAGTGCTGCGGATGAATTCGATATTCAAATTGTCAATGATGATTTTGAGACAGCTTTGGATGCGATCACGTCTACAGTATTTAGTTTTTGTGGTAATGCTTCTAAATGATCGCCTATGAGTCGCATCGTTGTCACAACAATAGGAACGCGATCTTTGGCCGCTGATTGCGATTGGATTAGGAATACGCGATCGCAAAGTTACGTCAGTTGTTAGACAATCCAAAGCAGCAGAAATAGGGCGCACTATGCAGCTAGTGGTGCAATTGAATAACTGTTAACACAAATATAAAAAATAAAAAGGCACAAAGACTGCGTAATTTTTCCTTTGCGCCTTTATGGAGTCGTGCAGTATTACTTGAATATATTTTGAATTAATTCGATATTAGCCAGGATGAAGTAGGCAACAATGGCACCACCAACGCCACCAATTAAGAAGCCACTAGCAAAAGTATTCCAACCTTCGCTGGTGTCAAAAGTGTCAGGAGGATTTGGCACAGTTACAGTCGCAACTGGTTTCGGTGGATCAGTTGCAGCGTATAGCGATACTGCTAGAGTTGAGATCACAACCATGCCCAAAGTTGCCAGTAATCCAGCAATGTTTGCTACATCAGTATCGCGTAATGGACCTAACTTAGCAAAAGGACCTAGCAGCCAATAGCCATGCGCCATCCCTACTTCTAGCCCGCGTCGTAACGGAGTAATCCCTGGACGATACGCTGGTAGGTTATTGATAAACCACTTGACTAAAGAAGAGTTATTAATTGGTGTTTCCAGATTACCAATTTGAGGATCTCGTTTGGAAGGATAAACGACTTCCTGATTTCGCGGATCGCTGGGACGATTTTTAGATGCATCTATTGCTTGTGCCATATTTATGTCAAATCTCAATAAGGTAGTGGCATTATTTTATGGGAATAAATGACCTTAGTTTTCATACTTTGGTCTTAAATTTAGAAAAATTAATTAAGTAATTACGAGTTCAAAAAAGTACAATTGCTCACTCAAAACGCGCTAGCGCTATACCATTTTAAATATGGAGATATAGCGCCTTAGCAATTAAAAAGTAAATTCTTTAAAAAGAAACTCAGAATCTACGAGTAATAGATGGAGTTTCAAGGTTTCAAAAGCAGTGTTTGCCTCACAAACATCACAATTTTTTGCAGAGACAAACACTATGATCTTAGCCGCTGTAATTTATGGCAGCGGATGGAAAAGAAGATCGGGATACAGATAATTAAAGACAATCAACAGAACCGCAGTAAAACTCAGCAAGGCAAAAAGTAGTACTGGACCTAAAGAAAGATAGCGTAGTAGATAATTTTGTTGTTCGCCTTTCTTTTGTTGCATAAATCAGTCTCCAAAAAATTAATTCAAATCAAACTAGCGTGGAGAAACTGGGATTTCGTCATCCTTAGCAACTAATTCTCCCGAAAGTAGTTCTTTCACAGCTGCGAGGGGCCAAGTGAAGCCTGATAGCATGAGTGGCAGTGCGGTAGGCACGTCGATAATGACTTCTCGCAATTCAGTATTGTCGCGCTTTTTGACTTCTTGAAGATAGGCACGTCCTACCCAGCCAATCCAACCAGCAATATAGAGAAAGAGAATGCTAGGAATTAGAAAGTCACCTGCATGATTGAGACGACCATCTACAATTAAGTGGGGTAAACCCTCAGGACCGCATAATTCTTGAGCATAACGCTCAAACCGCTTTTGCCCTGAATTAGGATCGGCAGTAGTATTGCGGGCAGAAGCTGCCCTTTGGATAAATTCTGGAGATTCACTACAAGGCACAAGCCCTGCACCAACGGCTAATGCCTGCGGTACAAAATTAAACCACAAACTGATGACAAGGACTAGAGCAAACAATCGTCGCATGGAATTGTTTCCCTTTATTACAAAACCTAAATTTTGTTGTACGATAAGCAGCCTGGACAAGCTAGGCAAGCGCTCATATGGAAGCAATCATACTCTTGCGTGTGAACCTAGTAAAGTTTGCAGTGGATAAAGTTTAAGCTACTTAATATAGTCGGATAAATTCTGCTTGTCATTGTTAGAATTCGCACTTAAGACGCCTGTTTCAAAATTATGTCAACTGTTTTAGCGCTAGAAACTAGCTGCGACGAAACTGCTGTCGCCATTGTTAAAAATCGTCAAGTTTGTAGTAGTATTGTGAACTCACAAATTGCGATTCACAGCCAATACGGTGGAGTTGTTCCAGAAGCAGCTTCGCGCCAACATTTAGAGATTATTAATCATGGAATTGAGCTTGCTTTGACGCAGGCAAATCTCACGTGGCAAGAAATCGATGGAATTGCCGCAACGTGCGCCCCAGGACTTGTTGGAGCCTTATTAGTAGGAGTTACCGCCGCAAAAACGCTAGCGATCGTGCAGCAAAAACCGTTTATCGGCGTGCATCACCTTGAAGGACACATTTATGCAAATTATCTGAGCGAGCCGAGTTTAGAGCCGCCTTTTTTGAGTTTGCTCGTTTCTGGCGGGCATACGAGTTTAATTTATGTCAAAGATTGTGGTGTGTACGAAACGTTAGGCGAAACCCGCGATGATGCGGCGGGAGAAGCTTTTGATAAAGTAGCGCGATTACTCAAACTCGGTTATCCTGGCGGTCCAGTAATTGATAAACTAGCGCAATTAGGCAACGCACAAGCCTTTTCGTTACCCGAAGGCAACGTTTCGCAACCAAGTGGCGGGTATCATCCGTATGATTCGAGCTTTAGTGGTTTAAAAACCGCAGTTCTGCGGCTAGTACAGCAACTCGAAAAAGAAAGACAACTCCCCGTAGAAGATGTTGCCGCAAGTTTTCAAGCGAGTGTTGCGCGATCGCTCACCAAACGGGCGATCGCCTGTGCGCGAGATTACAATCTCAACACAATAGCTGTTGGTGGTGGTGTTGCTGCAAATAGCGGCTTGAGACATCATTTGACGACTGCTGCGAGTGCGCACAACTTGCGTGTCTTATTTCCCCCACTCAAATTTTGTACCGACAATGCCGCTATGATTGGTTGTGCTGCGGCGGAACACCTGGATCGCGGTCACACTTCCCCCCTGAATTTAGGCGTCCAATCCCGATTAACGTTGACTGCAGTCATGCAGTTATACCAACACAATGGTTGGACATAGTATTTGTCCCATTTCTTCCTCTGCTCACGCCAGTTGCTACAACGGAGGAAACTTGCGCGCCGCACCGGCTCCTCTGCTGCTGTGGTTATGCTGCGCTAGAAGCAGGCGAATTTGATTAGCAACAGTTTGCGGGTGTTCGACCATTGCTAAATGTCCGCACTCAGGAATTTCCATGACATTATTGCCACACGCTTCAAATAGCGGATGAAAGCTTGCCAAATGCCGGACGTACTTCGGCTCCATAATTTGATCTTTGTCGCCTGTAATAAAATACACGGGTTGCTGAAGTTGGGATACAACTTTTGGTAAAAGATTAATTTCTGCTTCGGTCGTTGAATCTAAAAGCGTTCCCAAAGCGGCGTCAGGATGTGCGACAACAAAATCAATCAACCGCTGACGACCCCATGTAGGTGCGATCGCTTGCGCCACATTAGCACGAGTAAATAGTAAATCGAGCAGTGGTAAATAACACAACCAACGCGGACGATATTTGATTAGTTTTGAACCCCAACTGCGAAACTGCTCAAAAGCTTCTTTAAGATAAATACCGCCACCCGCATTAATACAAATAACTCCCTTAATCCGGTCTGGCATTTGGTCAGCTGCCCACAACGCAATACTACCACCCAACGAATGACCAATTAACCAAGCGCTTGTAATATTGAGTTTCTCTAAGAGAATTATTAAATCTTGTGCATAAGCAGCAGCAGTGTAGCGCGATGAGGAATGGTGAACCGCCGCAGCACCCACCGAAGCCGGAACCAAACTCGAAACATTTTCTGAGTGTGGCAACTCACGGTTAACTTGATTCAGTTGCGACTGACCAAAACCGCGCAGATCGTATGCTAGACACTGAAAGTCTGGGGATAACTGTTCGATGATAGGCTGCCAGTATCCACGGCTTAATAGCCAACCGTGAATAAATACTAAAGCATGAGTATCTGCTGTGGGAGTCGTTAGCTCGTAGGCGTGGGGGACTCCTAGAATTTCAATGGTTGCCATGCTTATATCCTATCCTGAACGCTCCCCACTAAACTTGAGTTTTCGATAAAAAAGAGTTGTAGCTTTGATATAGCTTCCCTAATTTCTCAAGAGTTCAAAGATCAGAGGGCGGGGACGCACTTTTCTCAGAACTAGGGTTCAAGGTTAAAGATTGTGACTTGGAATCAGATTCGAACGCGTTGAATGCACGCTGTAGAAAAATTTGTTTCAACGAACAGAAATGAGAAATTAAGATTGTTTGATCCCCAACTTCTGACACCTGACGCCTAAGATCCAACCTGTCTCAAACTAAATTCAGCTTTTTAGTGAAAAATGCTACATTTGGGAATAGCTAGTTGGTGACACGATACATTGATTCTGCTTAACTGACTTAGGCACACTTGTATTCACCAGCATTATTGCTGAATGAATAAATTTGAGAGTACCAGATAGGTGAGTTAACACAATAAACTGTAAAGTGACAGACTAGTTTATGCACTTGTAATCATAATTATCTACCCGAACCACATTGGCATGGGTTTTTGGAAAAGCTGGTTTAGCGGTTCTGAGATAGCCTCTGGCACCAAAACGACTGTAAATGAGGAGTACGCAATTGAAATGGCAAACGGCTCCTCTCCAAGTAGCGATCGCCTAGAAAAATCTGGCGAAGGCGATCGCATTGTTTTTAGTAGCGAACGTGAAATTGACTTATACGAACTAGAAGAACTATGTGATGCGGTCGGTTGGTCGCGTCGTCCGCTGCGCAAGGTAAAAAAAGCCATACAGCATAGTTTCTTGGTGGCGTCAATGTGGGAAGTTCGCGGTACTCAACGAAGACTTATCGGTTTTGCGCGGGCGACTTCAGACCATGCCTTTAATGCCACAATTTGGGATGTTGTTGTGCATCCCTCGTTTCAAGGTAAAGGTTTGGGTAAGGCATTGATGAAGTACATGATTAAAAAACTCAGAAGTGAAGACATCAGCAATATCACATTATTTGCCGACCCCCATGTCGTAGATTTTTACCGAGGCTTAGGATTTATGTCTGACCCCGAAGGTATTAAAGGAATGTTTTGGTATCCAAATTAGTCTAGACGAAATTAACATAAGGTTTTCTCTTCTGTGCCAAACTTTGCTATGCTATACTAGCGACGATACGAATTAAAGCAACGGGATGTAGCGCAGCTTGGTAGCGCGCCTGCTTTGGGAGCAGGATGTCGCAGGTTCAAATCCTGTCATCCCGATAGTTAGGAAGTAAAATAACTTAGCTAGAAAGGCAAAGGGCAAATAGGGATATATCTGCCTTGTTGACTTTCACAACGCTATTGCTCCAAGCAGTCATAATCGTCATTGCTCAGCAAATGACTCAATTGTCAACTAAAACCAAAAGCAAATGTAGTGCGGAACGATCTACCTATTTGTAACGTCTGGCTTGGATGTTATCAGTTAATGACTCACACAACCAACAAAGCGATCGCCAAAGCGCTAACATAACAAAAATCACGACAGCGCGTTTACAAATCAGATACTTTGTCATACTCTAGTGGGCTATTGATGCCAGGAGCAGTTATGAAATCAATTTTTCGTTGGGGCGCAACTTTAGGAATATTAGGAAGCGCCGTTATGAGTTCTGCCCTCGCAGGTAATCTGCGGGCGCTGGCTTTGCCACAAGAGCAAATTTTGCAGAAATTAGGGTCTGTCCCCGTATTTACGATCACTGATAGTAAGGGTGCTCCCCTAGTCGCGACTCCGCCGCAGAACGCACAAAACCAAAATCAACAAAATCAAAGTCCCGTCGCAGGCGTTTTTATTAGCCAAAAAGATGCGCAAGCATTTGTCAACAACCTGAAGAAAACAAATCCACAGCTAGGTAATACAGTACGCGTTGTCCCTGTACCGTTAGGAGAGGTCTACAAGCTTGAACAAGCCAACGCAAATCAACCAAATTCTTTAGATATAGCTTACATACCAGCTAAACAGCAATTTGATGCTGCCTTAACTTTACTACGGCAAAGTGGTAGCAACTCAGAACTGCGTAAAGCGTGCGAACAAAATAAAAGAAGATTAGAAGACTGCGTAGGAACTCCGCTGTTTGTCGCACGAGCCGGAAAAGAAAAAGGCTACCTGACGATGAAGATAAACCGTCCACAAGCCAATAATCAGCAAGCAGAAGTTGAAGTCATTCCTTTCTACTTCAACAAAGAAGAATTACAAGGAATGCTCGATCGCTTCAAGAAGCAGCAACCTGAGTTAGCTTCTACCGTTGATATCCAAGTTCTCAATTTAGAAGGAATGTTAGAAATTCTGAGAACTCGCAACGACGAAGGCGTACAACAAATTGTGCTGGTTCCGCCGCAAGAGTCGATTCAGTACGTGCGATCGCTCCAACAATCTGCCGGTCAACAAGCACAACCACAGCGCCCAGCACCACAACAAGCCGCGCCGCAGCGCCCAGCCCGCTAATACATGAACGATCAGTTGCTAACATCTGGTTTAGCACTTTGGCAATGGCGTAGTGCTGCTCAACGAGCAGCGCTTTCTGCTCGTATTCCTGTTACTGAAGTAGACTGGTTACTGCAAGAAGTCGCCGGATTAGACCGCCTTTCACTGCGTTTAGGCTCGTTCAAAAACTTGCCGGAAATTCAACTGCAACTACCGCTGAGCGATTTAGATCGCCTATGGCAACGACGTATTCACGATCGCCTACCAGTGCAATACATTGCAGGAGCGACACCCTGGCGACAGTTTAAGCTAGCGGTTTCTCCATCTGTACTCATTCCCCGTTCCGAAACAGAGTGTTTAATTGATTTAGCTGTAAGTGCAGCCCAAAAAAGCGATAAACACCATGAATTAGGACACTGGGCAGACTTAGGAACAGGTAGTGGCGCGATCGCTATCGGACTTGCTCAAGCAATGCCACAGGCAACAATTCACGCAGTTGATTGCTGCGCAGCAGCCTTAGCCGTCGCGCGCCAAAATGCCCAAGCCATTGGTTATACTCACCGAATTCAGTTTTATCAAGGCTCGTGGTGGGAGCCTTTAGAGTTTCTCAAAGGTCAACTCAGCGGTATTGTTTCCAATCCACCCTACATTCCGAGCGAACTTGTCCCACAGCTACAACCCGAAGTCGCACTGCACGAACCGTGGTTAGCACTCGATGGCGGTGTCGACGGTTTAGACTGTATTCGTCATCTCATATCTACATCAGCAGTGTACCTAAGACCTGGTGGTATTTGGTTGATTGAAATGATGGCAGGGCAAGCCGAAGTTGTTGCCACACTGTTGCAAAATCACGGTAGCTACGGCAACATTAAAATTCATTCAGATCTTGCAGGCATCGAACGCTTTGCTTTAGCCTATCGCAGCAACAAGGAATGATGCAGGAGCGTGAATTTTGAGTTATACAGATTTTTCTTAACTCAACACTCTCAACTTATAACTTCCCTGATCTCTGACCTCTAGATGTTATGCCCCAAGTTTCTCTTGACGAACTGATCGCTAGAGTACGTTCTGGTTATGTTGTTAGCTTTCCAACAGATACCGTACCCGCGCTGGCGGCTTTACCAGAAAAAGCAGATTTAATTTTTGCACTCAAGCAACGCAGTCAAGATAAACCGTTAATTCTGATGGGTGCAAAGGCAAGCGACCTGTGGGATTTTGTTGCTGGAGACGATCGCACGCCCTGGCAACAAGTTGCTAAGTTATATTGGCCTGGAGCTTTAACGCTTGTCTTGCCTGCCTCACCACGCGTGCCTAAGCAGATGAATCCGAGCGATCCGAGTACAATTGGATTGCGGGTGCCAAATTGTGCGATCGCGCAAAGTATTCTAGAACAAACCGGTCCTTTGGCGACAACAAGTGCTAATTTATCCGGTCAGCCACCGCTACGCACGATGGCAGAAATCGCCCTTCAGTTTCCTGATGTCTTAACATTACAATCACAAGCGACAACACCAAATATTGGCGTTCCTTCGACTGTCGCGAAATGGACAGATCAAGGCTGGCAAATTTTGCGCCAAGGCTCAGTCAAGTTAGAATTTTAAATTTGTACATAACACGAATGACAAGCTGGATGAATTGGGTGTATCTAGCATTTGGGCTAGGGTTAGGGCTGGGAAGTCGGCGTATTGCACAAGCGTTTGGTAATAAATTAGCTAAAACGCCTTTGCATTCTTCATCATCAGTAATTGATACCGATACCCAAATAGTATTAAAATTACAACAAACACAAATAGCATATCACTTAGTACGCGAACTCAGTCAGTTCAAAGCCGGATTTTTGGTACGCACTGCGCACGAGTTGCGATCGCCACTCAATAGCTTAATTGGATTGCATCAGTTAATTCTGTCTGATTTATGTGACAATCCAGCCGAAGAGCGTGAATTTGTCGCCCAAGCGCATCAGCTAGCGTTGAAACTAGTAAAATTGCTCGATGAAATTCTCGATGTCGCCCGCATTGAAAATAGCAGTAATCACCTAGAAATTCAGCCGTTACAATTAACAGCGGTTATCGAGGAAATCGCTCATTTGACGCAGACTGTAGCAGCCGACCGTAGTATCAAAATACAAGTATCGCCCGCCGATCCAGAAATTTATATTTTGGCAGATCCGCAGTGGTTGCGCTTAGTGCTTTTAAACTTAGTAGATATTTGCATTCCAAAAATGGAAGCCGGTAGCATTACGATATCATCTCAAACCTCACTCGATACCGAATCGGTTGATATTTTCTTTGATGTACCACTACCAATAGACACTTGGTCTGAACCATTAGACGCAATGCAGTTCGAGCAACAGATTAGCACTACTGTGGCGGCAGACAATCACACGCTTTCCGCCGGATGCAAACTTTTATTGAATCAAACCGTGTTAGAACTGATGCAAGCCAAGTTGAGCTTTTTGCCAATTGCTCGTGATGTTGATGTAGCTCAAAGTACTCGTATTCAGGTAACTATCCCCTTGGTAATTCCTGAAGCTGAATTTCTTGAGTAGGGAAACCTAGTTTTGGCTGGTTATGGAGAACCATCGTCGTGCTTGAGTTGCACTCAAAACCAATTCGTTCGTAAAAGCTTTGCTGATGTGTTGTCATTAAGTAAACACGTTCCACGCGGTTCATATGTGGATGGCTTAAAACACTTTCAACAAGCTTGCGCCCAAGCCCAGCACCTCGATAATCAGGGTGAATGACTACATCCCAAATTGTTGCACGGTAAACACCATCTGATGTTGCTCTAGCAAAACCAATCAATTTTTCGCCATCCCAGACACTAATGACGGGTTTACTATTAGCGATCGCTAGCTGCAAATCTTCAAGACTGCGATCTTGCGCCCAAAAAGCCGCTACGTGAAACAAGTCGTGTAGTTGATGGATATCGACCGGAGATTGGCAGTGACCATCTGCCGCAATCGAACTATCGCAGAATTGAATATGGCTGTAGTCCATAGTGTCTTGATTTGAGCTTCATACATCGTAACGCTTGCTTTATATTTTGCAAAATAAAAGTTGTTACTGGGTAGATTCACTAAACTGAATTTGCCACAGGGTTATTTGTAAAACTGTTACCAATTAAACTACTGATATGGTGGTATCAGGGGTCAGAGGTCGGAGGTTAGGGTTAATTGAGGTGTGTGGTAATTAATTCTTGTGATGGGGAGAACCGTCCAATTTCTAAATCCAATTGTCAGGATTCGCCGACTTAGACCAATCTAGAGCAAGTATTTTCTTCAGAACCTGCTAAGTTGGAATATCGAAAATCGCAATGATAGAAAGCATAACGAGAATGCCAGCAGATTATCCTCGCGACATCATTGGTTATGGGCGCACGCCACCCGATCCGCAATGGCAAAACCAAGCACGAATTGCCGTGCAGTTTGTGATTAATTATGAAGAAGGAGGAGAAACCTGCATTTTACATGGCGATCAAGCGTCAGAAACATTCTTGTCAGAAATTGTTGGTGCAGTACCTTTGATGGGTTTGCGGCATATGAATATGGAGTCAGTCTATGAATACGGTAGTCGGGCTGGCTTCTGGCGATTGCATCGGATTTTTACTCAACGCGGTATTCCTGTCACCGTTTATGGTATTGCTATGGCATTAGAACGCAATCCCGAAGCAGTTGCGGCAATGCGCGAAGCTGAGTGGGAAATGGCAAGTCACGGCTGGCGCTGGATCGATTATAAGTATTTTGGGGAAGCGGAAGAACGCGAACATTTACACACAGCGATCGCAATTCATACACAAGTAACAGGTAGTCGCCCACTGGGCTGGTACACTGGGCGCACAAGTGCTAACACGCGCAAATTAGTTGTAGAAGAAGGCGGCTTTCTCTACGATTCAGATAGCTATGCAGACGACTTACCTTACTGGATATATGACTACGGTAAGCCGCATCTGGTGATTCCTTACACTTTAGATAACAATGATATGCGTTTCGCGACAACTCAAGGTTTCAACTCTGGCGATCAGTTTTTTGCTTATCTGCGCGATGCTTTTGATGTTCTTTATGCCGAAGGCGAAACTGCACCTAAAATGATGAGTGTCGGATTACACTGTCGCTTAGCAGGTAGACCAGGACGCGCTGCATCTTTAGCTCGTTTTCTTGACTACGTACAGCAACACGATCGCGTTTGGCTTTGTCGTCGCATTGATATTGCCCAACACTGGCACAAGCATCATCAACCTTAGCTACCTGCTGTGATCTGAGCTACACGACTATCACTAATATTTTGCTAAAACCAAAAACGATTTATTCAAAGATGGCCGTAGGCATAAAATGCCAAATTGGACGCAAAATTTTCATAGCTTACTCAATTTATTTCTAGAATTGCAGTGTCCACTTTGTCAGCGTCCGACTCCACAGGAATTTTGTCAAGACTGTACAAGACAGCTACAACGTTGTAAATTATCGAATCCTCAAGAATTTTGGCGAGGAGAGTTACCCGTCTTCGCCTGGGGAAACTATAGTGGAACGCTTAAACGCGCGATCGCTGCTTTAAAATATGACAATCAACCGCAAATTGCTAAACCGCTAGGTCAATGGCTGGCAAAAGCCTGGCTTGATTCACAACCCCAACAGAGGTTAATTGTCGTACCCATACCCTTACACGCCGATAAATTGAAAATGCGCGGCTACAATCAAGCCGAATTGTTAGCCGAGAGCTTTTGTGATTTTACGGGACTAGTTTTGCAGCCTCAGGGGATAAAACGGATTAAGGCAACAGACGCACAATTTAGTTTATCCGCATCGCAAAGAGAACACAATTTAGCAGATGCATTTGTACTTGGAACCGAATTTCACCGCCAACGTCCAAATGATCTAGTGCTGTTGCTTGATGATATTTATACCACTGGAGCAACTGTGCGTTCAGCAGTTCAAGCGTTACAAAAACAAGGAATCTCTGTCTATGGTGTTGTCGCGATCGCCACTTCTAGTCGAAATATAGTTCCAACAGGAAACAATAAAGTGTAAAGTTTAATGTGTCATTCTCTGCTTTCTGCGTTTGTGCCATGCAGCAATTTAATGAAAGCATAGGCAAATATCTTTAAACGCGCCTTATAATAAACCCACTTAAGCTGTTTTGCCGGAATATTGCGTTAAATGATCATAAAAGCTTTGGCAACAGGGGTGAGTAATCTCCTTGTTTCCCTAACGTTGCTAGCAGGTGCAACAAGTTTCGTTCCCTCAGCGATCGCCCAACAAACTCAACAAACAAGGTTATATAATCCGATTCCCTTACCACCGAGTAATCAGGTTTCTGATACGCTCTCAGAAAGAGACATCCCTACCGGAGATGGGGGATTTGCGCGCGATTACCTCGTAAGGTTTAACCAGGGCGATAATATTGCGATCGATCTCACCTCGGATAACTTTGATACGATTGTTACCTTGATGTCACCCGAAGGCGCAACACTCGCAGAAAATGATGATGGTCCTGATGGAACAACAAATTCTTTGCTCTTTACTCGCATCAACCAAACTGGAAATTACATCATCCGCGTTCGTTCGTTTGGTGAAACAGGTGGCGGGGCGTTTGTGTTACGGGTGACGCGGTTACGACCAATATGATTTAACTGGATTTTAGGGGATAGCCTGGCGGTCGCGGCTGCGCAAACTAAGTCCACCTTCGTGGACTCATTGAGAGAATTAGAGTATTGTGAATTACGCATCACGATTATGGCACCGTTAGCACACATAGTAATAGTGCTTCTGTCCATTCTACGACTGCGCCGTAGGTGTCTCCGGTGTGACCACCGAGTTTGCGATTGAACCAAGCACCTGTCAAAAATGCGATCGCAATTCCACTCGTCGCCATAACTACCGCATGAATCGCCGCATCGCGACTGAGGACAATTTTTAATCCACTCAAGCCTAGTAAAAGTAATAATCCTAGCAGAATATCTCGCGGCTGCAATGCGGCTTTATGAAACGAACCTTTACCTGTTGGTTTGAGGTAAGGATAACGCGCGATCGCGATTTGTTGGCCCCAGCGTCCCCAACCGCAGACAGCCATCAAACTTAACCAACGATCAGAACTGATTTCACTCAACGCCGCCGTTTTCAGAAGTAATAAGGCGACTGCTGCGATCGCGCCAAATGCTCCTGTCGCACTATCTGTCATGACTTGCAGCCTGCGTTGTGGATCTTGTACGGCTAAGCCATCGGCGGTATCCATTACCCCATCCAAGTGTAATCCGCCAGTCAAGGCAATCCAACTAACGACAATTAAAACACTGCGAGTTAGCACGGGTATTCCGACAAAGTAGAATCCCGCATCTAAAAATCCGAGAATTCCCCCAATCAATAATCCGACTAGCGGTACGTAGCGAGATACGCGACAGAAATCTAGCTTTGTCGCCCAAGGTATCGGAAGACAAGTATAGAAAACAAGCGCCGCTGCAACATCACACCAGAGTTGTTTCCACCACTGTTGCTTATCCACCACTAGCGCGTATCAACATAAAGTAAACAAAAATAAATAGAAAATCAGATGTCAGCAACAGGATCGTAATCCAAATCTTGAGATAAGATTGACAGGGACAGAGCATTAAGTAATCTGTTCTATCAGTCATCTTACCTTTTCTATGCCTCTCTAACAAAGCTTCTACCAACTTATTGACTGCGTTACATAGATGTAGTTTGATGTCAATCAATGACATAATCTACGTCTTATCTATATAGAATTCGTAGATGTCTTAATGTGTAACGTCAGAAAAAAGTTATGTAATTGAGTACTTCACACTCTAACGGAAGAACTGCCCCTCTGTTTGTATTCTCTGTAATTGCTAAAAGGCTGTTTGATTATGAATCACCATAGCTCCGACACTAGATTACCAGCACCATGCATTATTCATACTGGTATAGTCGTTAACAAAATAGATATGCGGAGACTGCTGGCTGATTTAGGGCGCGTCCGCTATTTGCATATTCAGGAAGGCAAAATACAAAGCGAGGGTGAAGGTGATGTCGTGGAAGTCATTGCGAGTCCAGACCAGTCTACAATCGTAGCTAACCACGCGCTTTATTTAAATGTTTATAGTTTTGATTACGTTGAATTACAACAGTCACCGCAGCAGGAAACTTATTTTGATTTAGTCCAAGATAACCGTTGCTTGCGATTGATTCCGCTGTCCACCCCGATGCAAGAGCGTGCTTCACGTAATTTCAATGAAACAGCTTTAGAAGTCATGATGGAGCAAGTATTTTCTGCAAGATGGGATGCAGAAAATGACGATGACGGGGCTTGTCCATTTTAGAAGGGGTGAGGAATAAAACGCTACATATCAAAAAAAGTAGTTGCTATTTTGAGTGAGAAATTCTCGTTTCAGGTTTTGGCTGAGTGTAGTCAAACGAAAGCACGCGCTGGATTTTTTATTACACCGCATGGTCGTGTTGCAACACCACGGTTTATGCCAGTAGGAACGCTGGCTAATGTAAAAACTATTACTACAGCACAATTGGGAGAAACCGGAGCGCAAATGGTGTTAGCTAACACCTATCACCTCCACCTGCAACCAGGCGAAGCAATTGTAGCAAAAGCTGGCGGTTTGCACTCGTTTATGCAGTGGCACGGACCAATGCTCACCGATTCGGGTGGATTTCAAGTTTTTAGCTTAAGTGAATTGCGGCAAGTTACTGATGACGGCGTGACGTTTCGTTCGCCGCGCGATGGTCAAGTGATTAATATCACACCAGAAAAATCAATTCAAATTCAAAATACGCTGGGTGCGGATGTAATTATGGCATTCGATGAGTGTCCGCCTTACCCTGCAAGTCGCGAAGTAGTCGAAGATGCTACAAATCGGACTTACCGTTGGTTAGAACGTTGTATCGCTACACATCAACGTCAAGATCAAGCATTGTTTGGCATTGTTCAAGGCGGCGTTCATTTAGATTTACGCGCCCAAGCTGCACTCGAAGTTGCAAAATTGAATTTACCAGGATACGCGATCGGTGGTGTGAGTGTCGGAGAACCACCCGAATTGATTCATCAAATTGTTGAAGCAACTGTGCCATTACTTCCGCGTGAAAAACCGCGTTATTTGATGGGTGTGGGGACGTATCGGGAAATGGCAAAAGCCGTCGCCGCAGGAGTGGATTTATTTGATTGCGTGATTCCAACACGATTAGCGCGACATGGTGCGGCGTTAGTTCAACAAGGCGATCGCTGGAATCTCAAAAATACTCGGTTTCGCGAAGATTTTACACCACTCGATGAAACGTGTCCTTGCTACACATGTCAAAATTTTACCCGCGCGTATTTATGTCATTTGGTGCGATCGCGCGAAATTTTAGCTTATACGCTTTTGAGTATTCACAACATTACCGAACTCATCCGCTTTACGCAACGAATGCGCGAAGCAATATTAAGCGATACTTTTGCAACCGAATTTGCACCTTGGCTAACACAATCTGCGCCAACAGATTCATCTAATTCATAGCTGTTGTTATGAAAGTAAATATAATTGTTTATAAACAAAACGAGCAATATTTAGCGGAGACTGCCCTTCTAGGAGGAATTAGAGAAGTAGATGCTAGAAAGCAAACGATTATTTATCGACTCAAGATTCAGATACTAAAGAGAATAATAAGCTACAATACAAAAATTTTAAATTTAATAAGATTATTTTTAATGTTCAAGATCAATCTAATATAAGAAACTTTTTCAAAGATATAAGAGAAAAGATATCGCTTGCCTGCATGCATTCTATTGAGAACAGTTATGTTTTTTTTCAGTCTATCTTTTCTAATGTATTGCAATTGTTTATAGTTGCTGGCTTCATATCTATAGTAGTTATTACAATTGATTTTTTACAACAAATATTTGAAGGCAATACTACAGGTGCAACTATTATAGGTGCTTTCATTGCGCTTATAGGTATGGTAGTATCTATTGCGATTCAAACTCAGATAAAACACAAAGAAATTTTAGCCAATCAGCAGAAAGATAGAATCAGTAAAATAGTTAATGATTATGAAAAAATTAGAGTTTTTTTGAATCGATCAAGGTATGTTTTTATCGAAGAAACATCTGCTTTCATAGAAAAAATTGATGAAAGAGTTAAAATATACGCTTCCGATGAAGTGCTTCATTTATGGACTATAAAAAGAAAAGAAAAATATTAGCTATTCAAAATGAACCAAGTAATATTACTATTCATGACTTGCAAGAGTTAAGAAATTTATTTGTTTCATAAGAGTAGAAATGGGCTTCAACAATAGTAATTGGATTCGTAGATGTATCTATGATGATTTAGAAAAAAATAGATAAACTACCAAAAATAGAAAATAATTTATTTTTAGCGCAAGAGAAAGTTAATGAGTTTTGCCAACGTTGGAAAATTATAGAAATCTCGCTGTTTGGTTCTGTACTGCGAGATGATTGTTCGGATAGTGATATTGATGTTTTAAGTGGCTTTTACTTCAGATGTGCCTTGGACATTACTAGGTTTAGTGAATATGCAACAAGAACTAGAGCAACATTTAGATATTCCTTGGACATCAATTGCTGGAATGCGTGATAAATTAGTTCACGGTTATCACGGTATTAATACTCAAAGACTTTAGCTTACAGTAAAAATAAGCATTCCTGAATTTTTATTGCTCTAGAACCATTTTTACCTCAAGCAGGAGAATAAGAAGATAATATTTCTTTTTCTGCACTCGCTATTGGAGGATAATCAATTTTTCATGAAAGCCTGGGAATAACGTTACCCCCTTTAAATGCGAAGTTACAGAATGCTTTGCCAATAAAGTCTAACAAGAATTAATGCTTAAGGATGTCACAAGTTATGTCATATGACACGCAACTTTTTTAACCAATACGAAGTAGTGATTGGAAAATATTTGTCGCAGTCATAGCATTGAAGGAACTTTGACAAATAGCTCGTAAATTACAGACAAGTTATACTACCATAGACCGATTACCGTTTAGCATAATCAAAATTTTCATTCACTTAGAACACTGCTTGACTTGCGGTGGGAGTACGCAGAATACACTGTAAAGCAAATCTGCTAAATGTCACTTCACAACAACTATGGGTACAGTCAATACGATTAAACCGACACTATTAGTATGGGATGCTGTTGCGCTTATTGTTGGTGTTGTTATCGGTGCTGGGATTTTTGAAACACCCTCGCTTGTTGCTGGTAATGCGAGTAATAGCACTATGGCGCTGCTGACATGGTTGTTAGGCGGTGGCGTATCTATAGTTGGTGCTTTGTGCTATGCAGAACTGGCAACAACCTATCCTCATCCAGGTGGTAACTACTACTACTTACAACGGGCGTTTGGCAATAGTATTGCCTTTTTATTCGCCTGGGCGCGGTTAGCAGTCATACAGACAGGTTCGATTGTTCTTTTAGCGTTTGTTTTTGGCGATTATGCTTCACAGCTATGGCGCTTGGGAACTTATTCGGCTTCAATTTATGCGGCAGTGGCGATCGCCTTGCTAACTGGTTTAAATATCCTGGGTGTACGCTTGGGAAAATGGACGCAAAATTGGTTAGCCGCAGCCCAAGTACTCGGCTTACTCTTACTCATTTTCTTTGGACTTGCGTTGGCAACACCCGCAGCGACAACAACAGCGCCAGCAACAACATCATCAGGGAATTTTGGCTTAGCAATGGTGTTTGTACTATTAACTTATGGTGGTTGGAACGAAGCCGCGTTTATTTCTGCCGAGTTACACAATGTGCAAAAAAATATGCTGCGATCGCTGTTGTGGAGTATTGGCATGATCACCACAATTTACTTGCTCGTTAACATAGCTTTCCTACGAGGGTTAGGTTTAGCAGGTATGGCAGAATCTGAAGCCTTAGCCGCACAGTTGATGCGTCAGGCGGTGGGCGAACCAGGGGCGATATTTATTAGCTTGCTGGTTGTTGTTACGACTTTGTGTTCTACTAATGCAACGATTTTCACAGGTGCGAGGACAAACTACGCGCTAGGACGAGATTTTTCGCTATTTCGCTTTTTAGGACAATGGAAAACGCAAGGAAGTACGCCAGCCGCAGCATTACTTGTACAAGGGGTGATCGCCATATTACTTGTATTACTCGGCACAATTACGCGTAACGGTTTTGAAACAATGGTAGATTATACCGCCCCTGTGTTTTGGTTCTTTTTCTTACTGACGGGCGTGTCGCTATTTGTTTTGCGCAGACGCGATCGCGAAATTATCCGTCCGTTTCGCGTTCCGCTGTATCCATTCGTTCCGCTATTATTTTGTGTGTTCTGCGCTTATATGCTGCAATCTAGCTTGGCTTATACCGGAGTTGGAGCGTTAGTAGGTGTTGCAGTGTTGCTAGCTGGTGTACCGTTATTAGTCATCACGCGGATGATGCGTGACAGTAGCATAAGGAGAGAGTAATGCAATTAAGACGAACAGCGTGGGTGTTAATGGCAAGTATTGGCTTGGCTGTAGGAGTTGCAGGATGTAACTCACAAACTCTAACGAATGCGCAAACCCCGCAAGTTGAAACTCCTACTCAAAGTCCCGAACGTCAACCTGATGTCGTTTACGTACCAACCCCGCAGACAGTCGTAGATGAAATGCTCGCACTTGCCAAAGTTACAAAAGATGACGTTATTTATGACTTAGGTAGTGGTGATGGTAGAATACCGATTACCGCAGCACAGAAGTTCGGTGCGCGTGGTGTAGGTATTGATATTAATCCTGAACGGATTCGCGAAGCTAACGAAAACGCTCAAAAAGCAGGGGTCACTGATCGCGTTACATTTCTCCAACAAGACTTGTTCCAAAGCGACTTTAGTGAAGCAACCGTAGTAACGCTGTATCTACTACCGGAACTGAATGTTAAGCTACGTCCTCAATTATTCAAACAACTTAAACCAGGTACACGGATTGTTTCCCACGACTTTGATATGGGTGACTGGAAACCCGATCAAGTTGTGCAAACACAAGAAGGTTCAACAATTTACTATTGGGTAATTCCCGAACAGATTCCAGCAAATTTACGCAATACAGACTCGAATACATAAATGGTAATTGGTCATGGGTAATTGAAAGAATAGTTATCATTTACCGATTACCCAAAAGAAGGGCAAGGATTCGACGAGACAGGAAGTCATTTCGCATCTTGAACAAGGAGCTATTTTATGAATCGCTATACGTTCGCTGCTTTCGGATTTCTGCTAACGACCCTTATGTATGTACCTGTTGCGCGAGGTGAAACAGCATCAAATGCTACAGTAATTCGGTCTAATAGGATACAACTTACACCATTTACTTTGGTTTCCTTAGCGTACCAAGGACATTATCGCAGTCAAGGTATTCGTGGATATAGTGGTATGTTTGCGGATAGTAACGACGGGCGAATTAGTGCCAAAAAACTCGTACAGGCGGCGGTTAATGCTGGGGAACTACCTGCACAAACATTAAATGATCGAGGATTTATTAATGCCGTTGACGCCAATTTAGACGCTTTAGAAATTCCGAATACGCAATAATTTCTTGCCAGTTAATGCAACGGCGACGCTTTAGCTATATTACCGCGACTAAGCGATCGCCTCACTATTTCTTTAAACAATCTGAATGTCATTTTAAACACTTATTAAGTGTCTGCGAGATTTGACTATCTCAGGTGTATACCTATTTTTATCGTCTTGTCCTTGAAATCCAAGTCTGTCATAAACACTACCACCTATCCCAGGAATAACTTCTCCTTTAGCAGTTCGCTGATCGTCTTTAGCAAAATAAAAGAATTGAAACTTATCATAAATAGATTTTTCAAATGCATTGCGTAGTTTTTCTTGTGCTTCCTGATACATAACTGGAGCTACTATAAAAATATTTTCAGGCTCGATGTTCTGAATTAGGTTAACAAGATTAGTTTTAACTACACAGGCTCCCGAAATAATAGACTTGAGGATAATTAAATAGTTAACGCTACTTGAAGGTTCTTGATATTTTCTTAAGATTGGAGCAACAGTAAGATCTTCAACATCAAATGGAGAAAAACGCTGATTCCAAAAACACACAAATGCAACTTTTGGAAGCTGTTGCTCTAGGCGCGAGAGCATACCTTTTGCTAGAAAATCAGCATCTTCAACTGTACAGGCGAGATATACATTGCATTGCTCGTGACTAATTTGAGCCAAGATTACATCTCCCAGAGCCATACCAAGTTTCATCATAGTAGTTCTGTAAAGCTCCGGCGCACTATTCTTATCTGCTAGAGTATCTAACAATACCTTGATGCTTTCATTGGCAAACTCTGAGTATGTTCTTGTCATATTAGGAATCCCTCAAGTTCCTCGAAGCAAGTAGGTTTACACCGTTTAATAACTTCCTGAAATCTTTTAAACTCCTCTGTGTCACAACTATAAGGAACAGTAACCGCGTCGAGTCCGTTTTTGTACTTCCAATGTAGAAACCCCTTAGTCAGATTATATTGGAAATTGTCGATCTTGCTCAAAATATCTTCGACTTCAGGGGTTAATTGCCATTCTTTACTAAAAGAATGAATAAAGGAAGGTGTAGATGCTTGAGCTTTTTTTAAAATATCCTTAACAGAATCGGAATTATTGCTAGAAGTCCAGGCTCCTAGCAGTACAGATGCTACACATTCAATTTTATCTGGTGGATTATTAGAAGCACATAGGTACTTTATCGCTTGTCGAAAGGAATCTTCTTTCTTAATAACTTTTTCTAATTCTCAATAGAAGTCGGGATGTTTGTTTTTAACTTATCTAGGAGATGTTCGTAAGAAACTACTAAGTGTAACTCTGATTCTTTTGATTGCGACTTGTTTAACTGATAATGCTTGCGAAAATCCTCAGTTATTGATTGATGAGATTTTTTACCTTCACCTCAAGTGGTATCTAAACTATTTTTAAGCTGATAGTGCCGTATTATGCTTTCGTCTATATACTCAATGACTAAATCAATCGTCAACAAATGCCAAGATTTGACTTGATATTATTTGTATTTCTTTATGTTCTTCAAGCGCTTCTGGAGATAAAAGAGGTATTTGATAAATAGCAAAGTAATTTTCGTATGTATTACCTTTCGTGTTATTTCTTCCACCCCTAGCCTTAACTTCTAGATATTGAGATCCTCATCACCAAAAAGCTTTCTAATCTGTGCTTCTTGCTCCATCTGCTATCTTTAAAGAAATTTGAGCGAGTACAAAAGTACTTATTAAATTCATTCTATTCTATCTATCCATTACTAGTCGCGAATTTGTGTAGTTCAACATAAACTTTTTTATGTAAGAGTACAGACAACAGCAAAAGCAGTAAAAAATAACTTTTGTATTTCTGAATCAGCCTGCTGTTATACATATATGCGCGATCGCGCTAGTTGAGCTTAAAACTATTTATGATGACTTTGCTCTCCCAAAGCGTGTTAAAATACTTATCAATTCTGAAAGCTGTGTTGAAAAGGTTGATTTAAACATGGAAGCTGCAATGTTGTTAGCAAAACTCCCAGAGGCGTATTCGATTCTAGACCCCTTGGTAGACGTTCTTCCTATAATCCCAGTATTTTTCTTGTTGCTAGCGTTTGTGTGGCAAGCAGCTATCGGCTTTAGATAAGCACAAATTACTAGACAAAATTTTATGAGGACAGGTAGCTTTGCCTGTTCTTCATTGTTTAACTGCGATTACCGATAGATTTTTGAAAAGCAGGTCGTTCGGACAATCGTTTCATATAATTGAGCACATCGGGATAGTCGCTAAGGTCTAACTTGAGCATGATTGGGATGTAGCAAAGCATCGAGCCGACGGCGACATCGGCAACGCCAAAAGAATCGCCCAACAAAAACGGTTGTCGAGAAAAAATTTCATTCAATGGTATTAATAAGCGAGGCGTTTCGCGATCGCGACTTGCTTCGACAAAAATTCCTGGTCCTAGCGTAGCATTCGCAAATAACACCCATTGCGCTGCAATTGCGCGTTCTTCAAGTGACGAAATTTCTTTACCATACTTTTCGGCAAGATACAACAAAATCGCGCCAGATTCCCAAAGTCGAACATCTCCATCAACAATCGCCGGAACTTTACCCATCGGGTTGATCGCGAGAAAATCAGTTTGGCGGTGTTCTCCAGCTTGCATATCCAGCAAGACAAATTCGTAAGGAACGGCTAATTCTTCCAAATACCATTGAACAATCGACGCACGGCTACGCGCGCCACCATAGAGTTTGAGCATAATTAGCTTTGATATTTACAGGACTTTGTGAGTATAGTCGTGCTGCTTCACATTGTCTTCTTTCGTGACAACACGTTGCATATTCAACACGCGCTTGCGCTCAGTCGAGTAATTAAAGTCACTACGGATTGTACCTTGCGGAATATGTTCCTGCGCGACAGGACGAGCTTTGTAGGTACGTGCAGCGGCGATCGCGCGTTGCACAAACTCTTCACTAAACTGCGCCGCAGCGGGACATTCTGCGGGTTTCTGGGGTTGATCGCCTGCGAGTACCGCACCTAAAGTCGTTCCCCAAGCTTGTTGATAGGAAGTTGGAATACCTTTGACGATCGCTTCTAACGCCGCTGACGGAATTGGTTCGATAATTTGCAATTCATGTACCTCTCCCTCTGCTTTGACAAAGCAAGTCGCTAAGCCAAGCACAAGATAATCGTTTTCCGTTAAATCGGGAGCATCAGGATAGACAGAAGCTGTTGCCATAAGATTGCCATCAATTCTTCAAAGGACTGACACACGAGAGTGGTAGTGGTTGCATTGTACCAATTTGATGTACTGCTCCTAACGAGTTCATATCTATCGTAAAGATTGATCTGAAGTCGCAAGTATTAGGTTACTAGCCACTGTATTAATCTTTACACTTCTGGAATGGGACCAACGAAGGATGAAGGATCAAGCATAGAGGTGAAGTATGAAAGTATGAATATTTCATGTTTGAAGATCAACATTCAGACACCTGAATAACTGACACAAAACCAACATCATCACTACTAAGAAAGTTATACATTATAGGTTATTGAGCTATTGCTCAGTCAATACTAATTATGAATAGTCAATCATTAAAATCGCCTCAAGCTTATCAACATCAACGCCAACCATTTACCTGGAAGCAAGATTCGTTGGCGTCTCAGTCACGAATCTTGCCAGACAAATTTTTACGTAGTTATGCGCGCTCCAAGGCGGAACAAGGAGACTATACAGAAGCGATCGCTTTACTCGACCAGCTAATTACCCGCCATCCAGAAGATGCGATTGACTACAATAATCGCGGGTTGATTTATTTCCAAAGTGGGCAACTGTATCCTGCACTTGCTGATTATAACACCGCAATTCAACTTAAACCGACATTAGCTAGTGCTTATAACAATCGCGCGAATTGTTATGCTGCGTGTGGGCAATTAACAGAAGCACTCGCCGACTATGATACAGCGATTGACCTCAATCCTAGTTATGTGCGAGCTTGGATCAACCGTGGAATTACATTACGCGAATTAGGACAATACGAACAAGCTATTGAAAACTTTGATATTGCTGAAATTTTAGGTCAATTGCCCGCAAATATTTACGCTGAACGCGGTCGGACGTATCATCTATGGGGAGACTGGAATTTAGCGATCGCTGACTATCGTCGCGCGCTTGAGCTAATATCAAAAGATACTCCACACCTGCGTTATCAAGTCGAAAATTGGCTCGCGCAGTTGATCAGTAGCTAGCTAATCATTCTTAAGTTAAGATACTGTCTTTTGTGAGGTAATGGGTAACAGGGGATAGTTGATAGATATTCTTTTCAATTACCAATGACCGTTTACCAACTTTTGAATTAAGCCTGTTGTCACGTACTTACCTATGGCTTTATTCTCGCCTCAGTTTACTGGGAAAAATATTGCGGCAAGGACTGTAGGACGTGATCGCCAATCTTTAGCGATCGTGTTGAGTATCACTATAATCTTATTCGGCGGTATAGGTAGCCGTTTAGCATATTTGCAGTTAATCGAAGGGGCGCAACTGCGACAGCTAGCAGACAGTAATCGGATACGGTTAATTCCGAAACAACCCGAACGTGGCAACATTTTTGACCGTAATGGCAAAATCCTAGCAAGTAGTCGTCTATCTCATGCTGTCTATATTTGGCCGCAAGCGCCTAAAAAAGCAACTTGGCAAACTACGCGAACTCGTCTAGCAAAGATTCTCAACATCCCAGAAACCGAAATTCAACAGCGATTAGACAAAGCTGGAGATAATTCACCTACATTAGTACGAATTGCGCGCGACCTTAATCCGGCTCAAATTACCGCTTTGGCTGAATATCGCAACGAACTACGCGACGTTGAAGTATATATCGAAGCTGTACGCAATTACCCTAACCAAGAAATTGCGGCTCATGTTCTTGGGTATACAGGAGAAATGAACGATGAAGAGTTAGCGAAAAAGCGTAGTGAAGGGTATCGCTTAGGAGATGTGATTGGCAAAATGGGTGTAGAAGCCGCGTTTGAACAGCAGCTACGCGGAGAATGGGGCGGTCAGCAGGTTGAAGTTGATGGTGCTGGGCGAATTTTGCGACTTTTGGGCGAAAAACCAGCTAAACCAGGGCGCGATGTCCATTTAACGATTGATTTGAACGTACAAAAAGCTGCGGAAGCGGCTTTAGGACAACGTCAAGGTGCGATCGTCGCCCTCGATCCCAACAATGGTGAAGTCTTAGCAATGGTCAGTCGCCCTGCGTTCGATCCTAATATTTTTTCTAAACGCGTAACTCCTGAAATATGGCAGCAGCTACAAAGTAAACAGCATCCCTTTGTTAACCGCGCTTTACAAAGTTTTCCGCCAGCTAGTACGTTTAAAGTGATTACAACTACTGCGGGAATTGAATCAGGGAAGTTCGCGCCTAACGCAACACTACCAACGTATGGTTGCATGAATATCGGTGGAACGACGTTTTGCGATTGGAATCGTGCAGGATTTGGTCGTTTGGGGTTTGTCGGGGCGCTGGCGTGGAGTAGCAATACCTTTTATTATCAAATTGCTCAAAGAGTCGGCGAAGCAACGCTAATCGACTGGACGCGTCGTTATGGCTTTGGTGAGAAAACAGGAATCGAATTAGCACCCGAAGAATCAGCAGGATTAGTTGCGGACAATTCCTGGAAGCAGAAAAATCTCAATTTACCTTGGAGTGTAGGCGACACCGTTAATATGTCGATTGGGCAAGGATTTTTGCAAGTCACACCACTTCAACTTGCGGTGATGTTTGCTGTCCCTGCTAACGGTGGCGATCGCGTTCAACCGCATTTATTAAAAGACAATGAAGTCTCAAAATGGCGCGAATCATTGAATTTGAAACCAGAAACAGTGCGCGTACTGCGTCAAGGATTACGCCAAGTCATCTCTGGCGGTACAGGACAAGTTCTTAATGTACCAACACTTCCACCTGTTGCCGGAAAAAGTGGTACTGCACAAACTTTTCGCAAGCAGGCTCATGCTTGGTTTGGTGCTTACGCCCCTGCGGATAAACCAGAAATTGTTGTTGTCGCGTTTGCTGAACACTCTGGCGGTGGCGGTGGTAAGGTAGCTGCACCGATGGTGTTAAAAGTGTTAGAGGCGTATTTTAAGAAGTGAATTGGCAAGTGTAGAGAAGATGATTTGAGATTGTGACTAACCTCTGAGTCAGCGCCAACATTTCCTACTAGTCCATTACAATGCAGTTCAATAGACATCTTGCATGAACGCTAGTGCGAATAAATTCGCAGCTAAACTAATCCTGTCCACCTCCGTGGACATTAACAAAACTCTTACTGAAAGTGTGCACAGCAGCACACTTCGTTTGAGTAGCCCCGACTTCAGCCGAAGGGCATCTGCGATTTATGCAAGAAACCTAATATTTACTCTAGTAGCCAAGCACGCAAATCTTTTATTGTCAAGACTAGCTCACTTGCAAACGATGGCAAACGTAACTCAGGAAATGTACGTGCGATGCGCTTAGATTTAACTACACTATTGATAACTGATACCAATTCTCCCTGAATTGCACTATGTTTTCCTTTTTTTGAGATGGTAGTTGTATCATTTGGCTTACCATATCTCTATTTTACCTAGCAACTTAATAGACCTCTGGCATGAAGGCGATCGCCTGCGCTAGCTTCTAAGTTGCTGACAAGTATGTCTGTACGCCGCAACTATTTGCAACATAAGCTAGCCGCTCATCTATAGTGGCTAATGGTAAACCTTCCCGCATTGCTAACTCTAGGTAAGTAGCATCGTAAGCAGATATCCTCAAACTCCGACCTAGTGCTATTGTATCTCCCATTGCCCGTTGTGCGGTTTGGAGATCGATGACAATCGGTAATGCTCGCAGTAGAGTGATTGCTCTAGTTGTTTGTGCTTGCGTTATTCGCCCTCGGCGTTCGGCAACTAGCAACACACTTGCGACTTCCAGTGACCATAACTGCGGCGTCAGTGCTTCTACCCTATCAGTATTAAAGGAATTTAGTACCGCATCAGCATAACTGTTAGTCTCGTCCGTCAAACACCAACTCATTGTTACCGAGCAGTCTAAAACAAATTGACTCAAAATCTCCTTCCTTCTTCGATCATTTCTCTAATGGATGTTCCATCTAGAGAAATCTCCTGTCGGAGCGATCGCAACTGCTCAATCGCCTGTGCAATCGTTGTTTTAGAAGTAGCCGTTGATGGTGTCAGTTGGGCAATGGGAATACCGTGCCGAGTAATAATGATCGTTTCGCCCTTTTCAACTTCTTCTAGTAGTCGGGATAAGTGAGTCTTCGCTTCGTAGGAACCAACAGTCTTCATTGCTAATCACAATTCTGTTTCGTTAAACTAGTCTAACACTAGTCTATATTTTGGCTAATGATTTGACTAGAGATATCTGAAACTGTCTTTACTAAAATTTATTTGTAAAGAGACTGGATACAGCACTTGTTGTAATGAGCATATTGCTTATGAGGAATTAAGGAGTCGGTTTAATATTTCGAGCTTTGTAGAATGTTTCTAAACTGTGGCGATCGCCTACAAATCTCCAGTGCCAAGGCTCATAACTTATCCCTTGGGGATTATCTTGCGGAAATGACAGTTCAAAGCTAAAACGTGCAGCATTTTGTTCGAGCCATTTAAAAGCTTTGGTATTCTCAAACATAGTACTCAAGTTTGTGGCGGGGACATTGGCATCACCGATATCAACTGCATATCCGGTATGATGTTCGCTGTAGCCTGGCGGCGCACTGACACTGGCGCGTTTTGTTGTCGCTTGTCCGCGTTGCGCTTTCACGTCAAAAAACAGGTGTTCTTGCTCATTTGTAGAGCGAAATCCCGAAATTGGTACTAATTGCACCCCATCAGCCCTGGCGGCTGCTACCATAGCCTTAAATTGCTTGGCTGCGGATGAGCGTAGTTTAATTCGCCCATCAGACGTAATCGGTTCAAGTTCAGATTGCGGCGCTTCTTCATAGGCAAAATGCCCTAAAAGTAATTCAGAATCATTGTCTAGGGGGTTGACAGGTGCAACAGACTGTGTAGGAGATGGACTAGCAATGATCGCGGGCACAGGAGCCGCATTTTTTTGTACTGCATTGAAATAAAAGACACCGCTAACAGCTGCGATCGCACCCAAACCGAGTAAGCTCAAAATCAACGCTGGCGCTCTTTTGCGAGGTTTAGTAACAACAGCGCGATCATCCCGCAAAGCTTCTGGGATATCATCTCCTGAGTGAGTTGTCAAATTTTGTCCTTTTCTTCTAGAAAATTCAGTGTTCACACGCTCACTCCTGCATCAGACTTTAGCACTAGCTCATTTTAGATTAGCAACGCCCTAGGAAAAATCAAATTCAAAAAGCACTCAGGATTTTAGAAATATTTTGTAAATATAGGGGAGTGACTCTCGCTTCTTTTTGCTTCTCGATTCGGGCAAAGCACTACCTTGCCCTTATTACCCCTCGCCCCTCTGTTCCATGAATCTCATTGCCATCTACGCACCACTCATCGGATTAGTTTTATTAGGATTAATACTCGGACGATATTTGCCAAAAGTTGTTGCGACGCGTGTAGGTCAATTTCTGTTTTGGGTGGGCGTACCTATAAGTATTGTGGCATTTTTGCGCCAAGCAGACCTCTCAGGACAAGTTTGGATTGCACCAGCGATCGCCTGGATTGCCATGATCCTTGGAGTCGTTTTTGCTGCAATAGGAATTCACTTTCGGCGATACGTGCAAACAAACGCCATACCTTGGCGGCGACCGACTCAAGGTAGTTTTCTGTTAGCCGCAATGGTGGGAAATACAGGTTATCTTGGTTATCCGATTACGCTAGCGATCGCAGGTACGCAATATTTTGGTTTTGCCTTATTTTACGATCTCTTAGGAACAACGCTCGGAGCTTACGGCTTGGGTGTTGCTATGGCAGCGAGGTTTGGGGGTAGCGTTCACAACTATCGAGAACTTGCACAAGCAATTTTGATTAACCCCTCATTGTGGAGTTTTGGATTTGGGTTCTTTTTTCGGCAAGTACCTTTGCAAGCATCCGCCGCTGCAATTCTTCAAGGATCAGCCTGGACAATGGTAGCGCTATCTTTAGTTTTAATTGGGATGCGGCTTAGCCAGTTGCATTCTTGGCACAGTCTGCCGCGTGCTTCGGCGAGCTTATTGATTAAAATGCTATTAGTCCCACTTATCCTAGGCAGTAGCTTATCGCTTTTAGGGATTAATGGTGTCACTCGGCTTGTTTTAGTTTTGCAAACCGCAATGCCACCAGCTTTTGCCACACTTGTAATTGCCGAAGCTTACGACCTCGACCGCGATTTAGCTGTGACAGCGCTTGCTGTTGGTACAATTGGTATTCTGTTTTTGCTACCAATGTGGATTTATCTATTTGGTAACTGAAGCCGATTCATGACTTGCTGCAAGTTCTGCGGGGTCTATTTTTTCGTAGTGTTCAAACGGTTGATGAATCCACGGGTTATCGGGTAAGTAATCTACATAGTAATCTGGAACGATGACTGAACAAGCTTTGTACCACAATACAGCAGTCCGAATTTCCTGGATGCGATCACCAAAGTTTTCGTGCAACCAAGGAATGGTTTGTTGCAGTGTCACGCCCGAATCGACGAGATCGTCAACTAACAGAATATGCGAACCGATTTCGGGAGTCGTCATCGTCAAGCTACGCGCAAAAACGAGTTTTCCCCGCGTCTGCTTACCCGCGCCAGCATACGAGGAAGTTGATAAAATTGCAAGCGGTTGCTTGTAGATCCGCGACAGAACATCGCCAACGCGCAGTCCACCGCGCGCGAGACAGACAATTTGGTTGAAGTGCCAATTTGATTGATAGATTTTAACGGCTAGCTGTTCAATTGTACGGTTGTAATCTGACCAAGAAACGTAAAGGTCTGCCATAGGAAGTGCGATCAAGGGCGGATACTAGGGTGGGAAGTTTATTTTAGTATGAGTGCAATAGTACTATGAGTGAATCATCTCCTGAAGCCTATCCTGCCAAATCACAGTCGAGTGAAAAGTTGAATTTAAAAACAAAATTAGCTTACGGCGCAGGAGATTTAGGTCCAGCAATTACCGCAAATATTACCGCATTTTTCTTATTAGTATTTTTTACCAACGTTGCGGGAATTAGCCCTGGGTTAGCGGGTGCTATTTTACTGATTGGTAAAATTTGGGATGCGATTAACGATCCGATTGTTGGCGTGTGGAGCGATCGCACCGTATCGCGCTGGGGGCGTCGTTTACCTTGGCTATTTTGGGGCGCGATTCCTTTTGGCATTTTCTATGTTTTGCAGTGGGTGATTCCACAATTTAGCACTGATCCCACCGCGCAACAGTGGGGCTTGTTTTGGTACTACGTCATCATTTCAATTTTTTTGAATGCGATGTATACCGTTGTCAATCTCCCTTACACTGCACTCACTGCCGAAATTACCCAAGATTACAACGAACGCACGAGTCTCACAAGTTTTCGCTTTGCCTTTTCAATTGGTGGTAGTATTATTTCAGTTATACTCGCCCAAATTGTCTTCTCCTCAATTCCCGATCCGCGAGAACAATATTTTGTGTTAGCCATAATTATTGGCGTTTTGGCAGTATTACCTTTGTATTGGTGCGTTTGGGGAACACGCGATCGCGTGGTTGCACTTGAAGCCCAGCGTCGCGATCATTATTCTACTGAAGAATCCCTTCCTTATTTACAGCAACTAAAAATCGTTTTCAGCAATCGCCCGTTTTTATTTGTCATTGGTATTTATCTGTTCTCTTGGCTAGGCGTTCAGGTAACAGCTGCAATTATTCCCTACTTTGTGGTCAATGTCATGGGTTTTAGTGACACCACAGTTCCTTCTGTAATTATTGCGGTTCAAGGTACAGCTTTACTGATGTTATTTGTCTGGAGCTATATTAGCGAACGTGTCGGTAAGAAAGCAGTTTATTTCATGGGGATGAGTTTGTGGATTATTGCGCAGACTGGATTGTTTTTCTTACAACCAGGACAGTTAACTTTTATGTATGTCCTCGCAGTGTTAGCAGGCTTTGGTGTTTCCACTGCATATCTGATACCGTGGTCAATGATGCCAGATGTAATTGAACTTGATGAGTTAAGAACCGGACAACGGCGCGAAGGAATTTTTTATGGTTTCATGGTGCTACTGCAAAAATTTGGCTTGGCATTTGGCTTATTTTTGTTAGGAGTTATCCTCGAATGGTCGGGTTTTCAAGAAAGCGTTCCAGGACAGCCAATTCCTGTACAACCTGAAAGTGCATTGCAAGCAATTCGTTTTGCGATCGCTCCTATACCAACACTTTGCCTAATCTTAGGTTTGGTTTTAGCGTATTTTTATCCCATCACCCGCGAAGTTCACGCACAGATTTTATTGCAATTAAAAGAACGTAATCGAGGTAATGGCTAATTGGGAAATGAGATTTTGAGGAATGCGATCGTGATTTATGAGGTATTTGGCTTTACAAGTCCAGACCTGGTCTTATCTCCAAAATAATTGAATTATATCGACAGTGCTGAACGAACTCATAACAAGTTAGCTGTTCTCCAATCATCCTTGAAATTGATGTCGAACTATACTTGAACTGTTGCTAGCGAATTCAATGGTCAGATATTCTCTAAATATGCTTAAACTTGTTTTTACAACAATTCAAACTTTGATAAGTATCTACTGGCTCGGAGCAACGGTACGACAAAATCCAGCAATTAATGAGGTGGTTCGATTAGTAGAAGAAGGCTATGCTCGCTTCAACTCAAAACTTAAGGATGGCTCAGTTTCCGCTGGTCTTAAACTACTCAAAATATTGTATGGTAGGAGCGCAGCGGTTTTACTTATGATTATCATAATCTATAGTCTATTGTTCAAAGGCTCTAGCATTGTTGCTATCACAGTTGCTGCTTACCTGTTCTTGTTTTCATCTTGTAGTTGGTTTTCTATCAAATGGTGTACCGAGCATAGAACAACGCTCAAGCAGCTTATACCATGGATTGTAGTATATAGTCTTACGCCCTTCCTGATAACCCTGTTGTTTCTGCTTGAACCTACTAGCTTGAACCCCTTCACTGTTATCAGGGTTTGAGCAGCTTGCTACAATTTTTGGGTTTAATTCTTTTATTTTATTGCATCCATTAGTTCAAAGTAGCATTATTTCTGTATTTCTATTCTGTGGGTTTGTACTTTCATATGTGGTTTTATGGCTCTTTGTAGTTCCTGTAACTTTTTTTTCTGCTCTCGTTGTTGCTTTTATAGTTTGGTATGCAAGATTAGTAGATACAATTACGCCAGAGCAAAATTTCCTTGGGTTTACGATAATCGCTTACATTGCAGTCAGCCTGTGGCTCACGCAGTTATAATTTTCCTAAATTTCTATCCTCTCGATATGATGTATATCAAGCAAACAGCGTCTCCATGTTATGAACTACCAAGAACTCATTACGATTGAACCTGGCAAACGTAGTGGTAAGCCATGTATTCGAGGAATGCGGATTACGGTGTATGATATTTTAGAGTATCTTGCAGGAGGTATGACGGAAGCAGAAATCCTGAAAGATTTTTCTGAACTGACACCTGAAGATATCAAAGCTTGTCTTGCCTTTGCTGCTGATCGTGAGAAGAAATTATTTGTGGCTTCCCTGTGAGACTACTTTTGGACGAAAATCTTTCTGATCGAATCGTTGCTCAGATCATAGATTTATATCCTGAGTCAGTACACGTTAAGACATTGGCGCTGATCCAAAGCGATGATGTCTTGATTTGGGAATGTGCCAAAGCTAACAAATTCGTCATTGTTTCTAAAGACTCTGATTTCCATCAACGCAGTCTTCTCTACGGTCATCCGCCAAAATTTATCTATCTTCGTGTCGGTAACTGCCCAACTTCTAAAATCGTAAAAGTATTGCGGGACAATTTCGCCACAATTAGCCAGTTTGGGGATGCACAGCAAGAAAGTATTCTAGTGTTGAGTTGGTGAGCCGCAGTACAACACCGTATTGTAGCCGATGATATTGAGTCTATTGGTTGAGTTGAAAATATTGCTAGTGGCATCTGAATTTAGCCGTATCCTGTAAGTTTTTGTGTGGGGTAGTTTATATATTCCTGCAAGCCCTAAGTATTATGGAAAGTTATCGGTGAGGGAAGGATTTGAATTTTATAGCGGGGCGATCGCCTTCTATGATAATCACTTAATATAATGCTCCTCTAAGCGATTTTTCAGATGGTGATTTTCCTTGCATCCAACTTAAGCAGGCGATCGCTATTAAGTTCAACGCTATTAAGACTTTAAAGTCTTGATGTGTCGCGATCATATCATCTGCAAGTTGTAGTTTGCTTTCGTATAGCAGTTGCAAAGCGCTATTTAATTTATTACCCTTGTTTTCTCAGCACTCTTTCTAACTGAAAAGGGAAAATGATACGCCTTTCAATTAGAATCTCGCCTAACTTCTTCTGACTCATCTTCTGTTCTTTCAAAGCTTGCTCTAATTCGTATTTTAAAATTAATCTTTCTTTTATAAGAATTTCACCAAGTTTAATTCGGTCAGGAGTCAAGATTCTTTTGAGTTCTTCTGAAGAAATTATTCGTTTGGCAAGTAACTGAGCAGCCAGTTCTTGATTCTTTTTATGAATTTCTAATAATTCTTGTTGTAAATGTGTTTGAATCATCAGATCTGTCTATTTATAGCTGTTTTGATGAATTGATATAAATTAAATATTAAATAAATTATGCAAAGTTTATTAATTGTGTTTATTATATATTCTCTGTTCTTACTCTATATGTGGTTTAGAAATGATAAACATTTATATAAAGAGTTAGTAAATACCTACGTATTAATACTTGATATCATAAGATTCCACTAAAGATTAAAATACTCTAAAAATAATAAAAGAACTATTTCTACGACTGCGCAAAGCTATGAATGAGATGAACTCAAAATCCAAAACTTTGCAACATTTGAATTTAAAAAATCGCCCCAGCCCAGATTGAAGATTATGGTGATCGCACCATTGTTAATAAACCCTTCTTAATTAATTGCTGAAGCATCTTAGCTGTAGAGTTCATCGCTGAAAAGTGATCGCGTTGCTCATTATAAGTCGTATATGACAATTGCTCTTGGTTTCTACTCTACATCGTAGGAATGCTTCAGCTAGCTGTGTGCGATCGCTTTGAGTACTAAGCGTAATTGGTTTTTGCACTCAGCGAACTTTAAGAAGTAGCAAGGACTTGGTTAGCCGTCGGCAATGGCTATTAAAGTAGAAATACTAACTAATATAGATTTAATGAGCTTGTCATAAGGGAGAACGCGATCGCTATGGGTATGACCCTCACAGAAAAAATCTTGGCTAAAGCTTCAAATCGAAAGGTTGTCGAACCAGGAGAAAATATCTGGGTCGATGTTGATGTTTTGATGACACACGATGTTTGCGGTCCTGGTACGATTGGCGTATTCAAGCGCGAATTTGGCGAGGATGCCAAAGTTTGGGATGCAGAGAAAATTGTTTTAATTCCCGATCACTATATTTTTACCACCGACGAACGTGCAAATCGCAACGTCGATATTTTGCGTGATTTTGCGCAAGAGCAAGGTATTAAATATTTCTACGATATTACTGATCGTGCTAACTTCAAAGCGAATCCAGATTACAAAGGCGTTTGTCACATTGCTTTAGCTCAAGAAGGTCATACTCGTCCTGGAGAAGTATTATTTGGTACTGATTCACATACTTGCAATGCGGGTGCTTTCGGTCAATTTGCAACAGGTATTGGCAATACCGATGCAGGTTTCATCATGGGAACAGGTAAGCTATTAATCAAAGTTCCAGCGACGATGCGGTTTGTTCTCAATGGCGAAATGCCAGATTACTTGTTAGCAAAAGATTTGATTTTGCAAATCATTGGAGATATCAGCGTTTCGGGCGCAACTTACCGGACGATGGAATTTGCAGGCGAAGCCGTGCAACTAATGACGATGGAAGAACGAATGACGCTTTGCAATATGGCGATCGAAGCTGGTGGAAAGAATGGCACGATCGCACCCGATGAAACAACGTTTGAGTACGTCCGTGCGCGGACTGATAAACCTTTTGAGTCATTTTACACCGATAGCGATGCAAAGTTTTATAGCGAACGCACCTACGATGTCTCGCAACTCGAACCTGTTGTCGCCAAACCGCATTCACCAGACAACCGCGCCCTCGCACGAGAATGTCACGATGTCAAGATAGATCGCGTTTATATTGGTTCGTGTACTGGGGGTAAAACCACAGATTTTGTAAACGCGGCAAGAATTCTTAAAGGTCATCAAGTCAAAGTTCCGACATACATCGTTCCCGCGACACAAAAAGTCTACGAAGACTTGTTTACGTACAAATACGACGGACAAACGCTCTCCGAAATTTTCCTTAATTCTGGTTGCATCGAACCTGCTGCACCTTCGTGCGCGGCGTGTCTCGGAGGACCTAAGGACACATTTGGACGCATGAACAAACCTGAAGTCTGCGTTTCCACGACTAATCGCAACTTCCCAGGACGCATGGGCGAAAAAACCGCGCAAATATATCTTGCTTCGCCTTACACTGCTGCGGCTTCGGCATTGACAGGTTACGTCACCGATCCGCGCGAATTTATCGGTTAGGGAGCAAAATAGTAGGGTGGGCATTGCTCACCTTACTATGATTGTGGAACAGCAAATCTGTTCTACCATTTAAAGGACAAACGCGATTTGACCGGTTCGACGACAAGATTTTAGCCGTAGATGCGCGTGGGATGACGACCCGCGATATTCAAGCTCAATTGCAGGAGTTATACGGTGTCGAAGTGTCGGCTGGTTTAATTTCGAACGTCACCGCTGCAGTTGAAGAACGCAAGCTTGGGCAGAACCGCCCGCTCGATGCGCTCTACCTCATTGTCTACTGTGATGCCATCGTCTCAGACAGCGCTTCTAACGCAACACCTATTAGAAACACGTTAGATGTGTCCAGCATTGCTACTATGTATTTACTCATAAATACATAGTAGCTTGTCTACAAATGCAATACATAAAAATCTCATATTAACTGCACGCAACAGCGTTTGTTTGGAGATGATCTTTTGACAAATAGCAAACAGCTAATCAGTTTCTAAATGCGTTGCGCCGAGATATTTTGTTAGGTAAGGTGAGAAAACCTCGTAAATAAGTGTTAGCGGCTGTCCGTGATGCCAAAATAGGTAATGGCGACCCCAAAATGGACCCGATTCAGAAAAAGCCGACTCTAAAGCTTCTGAGTGACCGTAGTAAAGTCCTTGGACATCGCGATACAACTCTGTACGCAGGCGAGTTAAACTAGCCCAGATGGGTAAATTGCGATTCTGTAAATACTCATCTACATGACTTGCTTCCCACCAAGAAGTCGCATACGCTAGTCTTTGTCCGGAAGCAGTACGCAGCCAGACTTGACGCCGCAAACGCGGTCCTGGAACAGCTTGAATTTGTGTTGGTGCGCCATCCAAGTTCATGCCGATCGCAGACATATCGATCACGTCAACTTCGGTCGGTTCCCCTGTTAACAATTGCAGGTGTCTTGTCGGAGAACCATCCCCCAACAACAGCAACTGCCAAGCAGGCGCTAGCTGAGTATGCGGTAAGCCTTGCTGTACAAATTCTTCTCCTCCTTGCCACAGTGGTGTTAGACGGTGCCAAGTTGTCGCGCTTACGTTGTCGGCTGATCTATAAGTTGCAGTCAATTTTTTTTACAAAACTTTATACCCTATGCATCAGATTATAAACAATTCTGCTGCGCTATCGATAGGAGGGATCAAAGGTCAAAGGTCAGAGGTTAGGGAAAGACGAGTGATGAGTTATTAAGAGGTAAGGCACTGCTTAACCCTTATTGTTGTTATTTGCTTAAAGCTGAAGTAGAAAAAGTGGTATTATAATTTATTCAGTCAATCATAAAGTACAAACTGGTAGCTGATTTCTAGAAACAGGAGAAATTAATTTCTAACATGATCAAACTGCGATTAAAGAGATTCGGTAAAAAACGGGAAGCGAGTTACCGGATTGTTGTTATCAATAGCCGCTCTCGTCGTGACGGTCGCCCCTTAGAAGAATTGGGATTCTATAATCCAAGAACCGATGAAACACGGTTGGATGTTCCAGGAATTGTGAAAAGACTTCAACAGGGCGCTCAACCCACCGATACCGTGCGTCGCATCCTTGAAAAAGCAAATGTCTTTGAACAAGTCAGTGCCTCAGCAAACCAGTAGCCCCAAATATACTGAATTAGTTAAGTTTCTAATTCAGCCATTTTTAGAAAATCCCAACTCCTTAAGCGTAGACTGTGAAGTGTCTCGTAGTACTAACAAGGTGTGGATACGCGTAGCCTTTGAAGGCGATGATAAAGGTAGAGTATACGGTCGAGGCGGGCGAAATATTCAGGCGATTAGAACTGCGATCGCAGCAGCCGGCGCAATAGCAGAGCAATCAGTTTACCTAGATATCTATGGTGGAGAAGCTCAAGAACGCGATGTACCAGCTGTTGTAACTAAAGAACGAGTCGATGTGACTTCATCTCCAGAAAAGCGCAGAACAACTAAGCCTAACGTTAGACAGCGATCGCAATCGAGCGTTAATTGATCACAGCAGCACGAAGTTACAAATTAGGGGTTGGTTCAGTTGCTCGGACTAACCCCTGAAATTTAATTATTAATCTTACATCAAGACTTAAAAGATTTTATGGCAGAGGCATCAACGATTCAGCTGCCGAGTAAAGAAAGTGCGATCGCGCTTTCTGGAGAGCATGAAGAAAACTTAAAAACTCTAGCGCGACAAACTGGCGCAAATATCGTACTGCGTGGGCAAGAACTCCATATTTCTGGAACTGAAAAGCAAATCGAACTTGCCCAAACATTAGTGCGATCGCTATCCGATCTATGGCTCAAAGGCAATAGCATAGCATTAGCTGACATTCTTACTGCTCGTCAAGCCTTAGATACGCACCGCGAAAATGACCTGCAAGACTTACAGCGCAGTGTTCTAGCGCGAACCCGCCAGGGAGAAGAAGTTCGTGCGAAAACCTTCAAACAGCGACAGTACATTCAGGCAATTCATACAAATGACTTGACTTTTTGTACAGGACCTGCTGGTACAGGCAAAACCTTTCTCGCGGTTGTAATTGCGGCGCAAGCACTCTTAGCAAATCAGTACGAAAGGCTTATCCTCACGCGTCCAGCCGTCGAAGCAGGTGAAAAACTCGGCTTTTTACCAGGAGACTTGCAACAAAAAATAAATCCTTTCCTGCGTCCGCTTTACGATGCGTTGCATGAATTTATCGATCCTGAAAAAATGCCCAGCTTGATGGAACGCGGCGTGATTGAAGTTGCTCCCTTAGCTTATATGCGCGGGCGTACCTTAAACAAAGCTTTTGTGATTGTTGACGAAGCTCAAAATACGACACCAGCGCAGATGAAAATGGTGCTAACGCGCCTTGGTTTTCGTTCGCGTATGGTAGTAACGGGAGATATGACGCAAACTGACTTACCTGGACACCAAGAGTCAGGATTAGCTGTCGCGCTCAATATCTTACGCCATGTCGAAGGTATTGGCTTCTGCGAATTTTCACAAAAAGACGTTGTGCGCCATCCTCTCGTTCAAAGAATCGTCGAAGCTTACGAACACTACGAAAAATAAGTCCTTATTACCCATTACCAATTTCTTATGAGTGCGACATTGAAAGAATTTCTCGAAGCTTGTGAGTCATTATCTACACTGCGCTTGATTGTAACGAGTAGTGCAGCGGTTTTAGAAGCACGTGGCAAGCTAGAAAAGATATTTTATGCCGAGTTGCCGAAAGGAAAATATGCGAATATGCATACCGAGGGTTTTGAGTTTCATCTCAACATGGATGAAATTCAGCAAGTGAAGTTTGAAACGGGTGAAGCGAAACGCGGTAATTTTACAACGTACGCGATTCGGTTTTTGGATAAAGAGGGAAAGCCTGCGCTGAGTGCGTTTTTGCAATGGGGTAAACCTGGAGAGTATGAACCAGGTCAAGTTGAGGCTTGGCAAGCTTTGCGCGAACAATACGGCGAAGTTTGGGAACCGGCTTTTGTGGAGAGTTTGTAGTGGGAATTGAACCGCAGAGATAAGAGAAAGTGAGAGTTTTTTGGGAATTGTGTCTTGTTATTGCTTTATTTTTAGGTGGTGGCAAGGCGGTGGCTGGGCAATTAGCTGATCGATTGGCAAGTTTTCCACATTGGAATAAACCTGTCGTGCAGGTAGCGCAGGGAGATATGGTTTATCCTGATTGGATGGCTGGTAGTTGGAATGTGACAAGTACGCTGGTTGATGCGGTTGCGCCGTTAGCGCCTGATATTGTGTCTCCTGGGTTTGAGAGTAATCGTCGTAATCTACAGCAGCCAATTCGTTTTCCTGTACGGTTTGGGGAAAATAAATTGTTTAAATCTCGTTCTTTTGCTCCTACTACGGTGCGTTCCGCGGTCATTGCGGATCGCGCTTTTAATGGTTTAAGTTTGGCGAGGGCGTATTTAGGCGATGCAGTAATTGCGGTTAAAGTCGATCCTCAGTCTCCGAATCGTCAGATTACTTTACTTAAGGGCGATCGCCAGCTAGTTTCGATTGTCTCAGGTCGTGCGACAGAAACTCTAGGAAACGATCAATTTATTACAACTGAGGTGTTTCAGCAGTTCTTTCGTAGTCAGGATTCGCGTCCTTATTTTAACGAGGTTGAATCGACAACTGCTTATCACTATCTTCCACAATCTGAGCCTGCGATTACAGCCGATCAAGTTACTGCTGTCTATTTATCGCCTCAAGATCCAAATTACTTCGCGGCGGCTTCTCGGCCTGTCGCGCTGTATCGCTATCGATTAGAATTTACTCGTGTTGATGTTGAGCTAGCGATTAAAACCGCAGCTACATAGACAAAACTGTCTTCACAGGTTTTTACACAATGGGTTTGTTTATCTCGCGCAGGAAGTCGCGCCGTTTTTTGTAGTATCTGTATTATAATGTATTATTAGCTGCGATCGCAGCGATGCAGAAATCGAGACAGCAATATGGCAGATTTGCGGGACATCCTCAGATACTACAAAAACTACAGAGCGATCGCAATTTTTAGCATTGCGGCAGCGAGCGTATTTGAAATTATTGATCTGGTTGTGCCGTATGCGATCGGACAAATTTTAAATGTACTATCGAATCAACCTGTTGACGGGATAGTACAAAGTGTAGTGATCGCATTTTCTCAATTAACGCAATTACCTATCAATCGATTATTTTCGCTGGCGGTACTGTTAGGTTTAGTGTTCTTAGTGACTGTGGTTCGCGCACCACTACAAGTTTGGTTAAGCTTTTGGTTTCACTGGGATATTGCTTTACGTACCCGTCGTGATCACGCGCAAAAAACGCTAGAGAAAATCCTCACGCTACCACTAGAATTTTATGACGAAAATAATCCTGGGCGAATTGCAGGACGCGTCGCGCGAGGACTCGAAAACCATACTTGGACTTATCCAGAAATTGCTGGACAATTGATTCCTAAATTATTCCGCGTCTTAGGAATTTTCCTAATTATTTGGTTTATTGAGTGGCGGATTGCGTTGTTGTTTCTTGTCTCTTTCGTATTCATTCTCAGCTTTAGTTTGAAAGACTTAAAGCAGTTGATGGATCAAGAACGACGGCTAGATCGGTATATGGAAAATACGCAAAGCCGCACGTCAGAGATTATTACCAATATCAAAACTGTCAAAGCCTTTGCAACAGAAGCTGCTGAGTTAAAACGCCAAAGACAGCGCTTAGATCGCGAATTAAATGTGGTCATTTATCGCATCCACTTGGGTTACATCAAGTTATCAACTTGGCAAAGAACCGTCGTTCAGTTTTGTGTCTTCGGTGTCTTGGGTTTAGCGCTTGCGGCTACTGTAGGCGGACAAATCTCGCTGGGACACTTTGTTACGACCTTAACGATTTCTAGCATGGCGTATGCTGAACTTGAACCAATTAGCAACTTAGCAGAGATCTTCGCGCGTCGCTATGCTTCAATGCTGCGCTTTCATGAATTTATGCAGCAACCGACTGGGAAAGATGCTGCAAGTTTGGTGAGTACATCCGCAAATACAGCGATGTATGCATTTACAGGTAAAGTTGAGTTTTCGCACCTGACGTTTGGTTATGACCCGAATCGTCCGGTTTTAAAGGATATTAACTTATTGATTGAACCGTATCAAACTGTGGCGCTTGTCGGGCGATCAGGTTCGGGTAAATCGACTTTGGTGAAGCTACTGTTTCGCTATTTTGAACCGAATCAAGGTCAGATTCTAATTGACGGTCAAGATATTCGTGATTTAGACATCGCTGGATATCGTCGCCGCTTGGCAATTGTGCATCAAGAAGTTGATGTTTTTAATGGGACTTTGCTTGATAACCTGACCTATGGTAATCCGCACGTGAGTTTTGCACAAGTTGAGCAAGCTTGCCGAATTGCCAGGTTAGATGAAGTGATTCAACAAATGCCGCAAGGGTACAATACGGTAGTTGGTGAAAGAGGCTTGCGCTTATCTGGCGGACAAAGACAAAGATTAGGAATTGCGCGATCGCTGTTAGTCGATCCTGATGTTTTGATCTTTGATGAAGCAACTTCGAGTCTTGATTACGAGTCGGAACGTTCGATTCAACTTGCTATGCGCTCAATTCTGGGTACGCGGACTACAATCATTATTGCGCACCGTCTCAGTACTGTCCGTGAAGCTGATAAAATTGTTGTTCTCGACCAAGGTAGAATCGTCGAAGTTGGCAGTCATGATGAATTACTTCGTCAACAAGGTATTTACCACCGTCTGCACTCGCTACAAGAAACTGGAGAACTTTTGCATTAAATCAGCGGGTATAGTTAAAGGTTCCACTTTTTTAGGTAACGGGTAATCGGTCATCGGTAATGGGTTTTCTTTCAGTGACCAATTACCAACTATATTAAATCCGGTTGATTAGTGATAATAGAAATGGTGGCTAGCCACTAGTCACAAAGAAAAGTTATTTAACCGGAATGATATTACCCAATACTAGAAATTTCACTGCGAAAGACAAATAATTGTAAAAGACTACTTCCACTTTTCAAAAGCTTGCGCTATCATAATAAATCGTGGGTTAAAAGGGTCGATGCCCGAGTGGTTAATGGGGGCGGACTGTAAATCCGCTGGTTTACACCTACGCTGGTTCAAATCCAGCTCGGCCCACCTCATTTTTGCCCGTGTAGCTCAGTGGTAGAGCACACCCTTGGTAAGGGTGAGGTCGCGAGTTCAATCCTCGCCACGGGCTTTAGAAATTTGTCAGCGTCTAGCTAGATTAAATTGTGCGCAATGCGATCGCAAGCTTCTTACTCAATGCTGCTAGCCTGATTGAGAACTGCAGTTGTCCTCATTGTATCGAGTAACGTAACGACGATCACCTCAGGAGTCATACCGTTTACGCGAACATTCCCAGGTTTGAGGAGGAGATTGGGCGCTTGAGAGCAGCGTTTTAAACAGCCGGTTGCTTGAATGACAACGCGATCGCTCAAACCCCACTCGTGTAATGTTCTTTCTAGATTCGACAACAACCTGCTAGCACCTTTTTTTAGACAACCTGATTGATAACAAGCAACAATCTTAATTTTATTTTCTACGCTGTTACTCTCTGATGCTGTCAGATGATTAACGCGATCGGCTTTCCAGCGTAATTCACCTGTTTTGGATTTCAGCTTCTTTTCGCCGACAACTTCGAGCCAATCATTAGGCTGTAAACTTAAACCAAGCTTGAAGCGCAACTGTTTCGCGAGTTTAATACTCAGGTTTCCTGTTTCAATTTCTAGTTGCAAGTATTTAGGTATCCCATATCCATCAGTGATAAAGCCTAAGAATTTTCCTTCGAGGCGAAAGGGTAATAGGCGATCGCGCTGATCGTCACTCATATTTTCTACTTCCTTTAAGATAGTCTTTTAGCTTCGATCGTCTGCGGTAATCGTAAAGGTTCGGGTAAATTTGGAATTGCTAATTCCCAACCGTTGGCCAAGGTAAAAATCTTACCCTGATCGCCATCAATTTGATTTACCACTTCTTCCTCAAGGTCTTTTTTGGCAACATAAACAACTAAATGTCCAGCAGCATTTTGACGTAGCATGACTTTCATTTGATTTCCTCAACAGCTTCTAGTTCTTTTTTGCGACAACCGACAATGAAACCTGTTTCGATAAAATGCACCGCGTAGATATAAGAATTTTGCAAAAATGTGCCAATACTAATGACGTAGCCAATTTCTCCCTTTTTCGCGAGTGTAGCCCCAATTTCTTGACCAGGATAAGTACCGTCATTACGGATTAGTTTGCGCGTTCTAACTTTTGCGCCAATTTCAAAAGCTGGGGGTAAATCGAGTTCCAATTCATCCGCTTGCATAGGATTTCCTACCATTTCACTTAAAAGTTCGTATTAGAATAAGAGGGGAAGTACATCCCTTTCGTTTCAAAGTTCCCCGCTCGTGGGGGATTTAAGGGGCTATCTATTTCATCTGGTGCAATGGTATAAACTCAAAAGTTCTTGTATGTCGAGGCTGCGTTTGTTTTGGATCGACTGTTGTCGCACTGCGTCTAAAAGCGATTGCGTTTCATCGATGTTGACATTAATCCCTTGCTGCTGTAGTAAATTAGCTACCAAATGTCGCCCTGAATGTTTACCCGCAACCAAGCGCCTTTCCCAACCGACTTCTTCGGGTGCAAACGGTTCGTAAGTTACAGGATTTTGCAAAATGCCATGCGCGTGAATACCAGACTCGTGCGCAAACGTATTTTCACCAACGATCGCCTTCCACGGGGGAACTTTGCAACCGGATGCAGCGGCTACGAGTCGCGATAGTTCTAATAAGCGCGTTGTATCAATTCCTAAGTCAATTTTATGCAGGCGTTTGAGCGCCATCACCACTTCTTCCAAAGCCGCATTACCCGCCCTTTCTCCTAATCCATTAACAGTGGTATTCACTGATAAAGCGCCAGCTTGCAAGCCAGCTAAAGCATTTGCGGTTGCTAAACCAAAGTCATTGTGCGTGTGCATTTCTACGGGAATCGCCAAATACATCACCAATTGTTTGACTTTGGTATATGTTGTAAACGGATCGAGAATTCCCACTGTGTCACAAAATCGAAACCTTGACGCACCCCACTCTTGAGCATAAAGCGCAACATCAACCAGAAAGTTTTCATCGGCTCTAGAAGCGTCTTCGCCACCGACTGCTACCCAAAGTCCGCGATCGCACGCGAAGCTAATTGTCTCTTTGAGTTTTTGCAACATCACGCGCCATTGTCCGTGATACTTGGCATCAATTTGAATCTCAGAAACAGGAACCGAGATATGTACGCGCTGCAATCCACACGCAATCGAAGCTTGGATATCAGAAATTTTTGCACGATTCCAGCCTAAAAGTTGAGCTTGCAAATTTAAGTTAGAAATTGCGGCGATCGCTGTTGTTTCCACTTCACCCATTGCAGGGATACCGACTTCTAATTCGTTCACACCAATCGCATCTAAAAATTTAGCGATCGCGACTTTCTCCTCAATATTAAAGGTAACACCCGCTGCTTGTTCGCCATCTCGTAGTGTAGTGTCGTTAATAACAATCGTGTTCATATTCACAACACCTCTCATGACATTTTAGTTGTTTGCATTTGAGCCAATTTTGACGTTAGGTATGTTGCCTAAAATCGAACATTCAACTTTACTTAGCTCACCTCTTCGCTCGCAACAAAAAATAAGCAAAATATATGTTGACAACTATTGGAACAACTATCAAACTGATACCTGCAATTATTACTGTAAACATGATGTTTTCCTTGTTTTTGATAAAAATGATAGTGGATGTTTAAGAAATTACGGTCAGATTTCCATCTCTATTGCCCATGAATAAATACCAACATAAGTTTTGGCTTCTATCCAATCAAAAATTTGCGTTAATTGAGCTAAAGAAACTAGCCCATACTGCCAAAGAATCATAGGTAAGGGAGCAGAATCTGACTCGCGATGGCGCAGCATGACGCCAATATCCGCCGGTGAAATGGCTAATTCAGTCTGCAAAAAGTTGATAAATTCTCTATCGCTGTAACGCTTGTTCATTGTTCTAACTCCCTTGCTATGAATTATTCAATTGAATTTACGCATTACCCTTGCCATTAAAAGATGGAACAAAAGCCAAAGTCAGGCTATCTTCTGCTAAAAAGTGAGCTAGATGAAACGCGCGTTCTTCCGTTTTTAATAAAATCTGCTCGTACAAATAACGCGTAGCGCGATCGCCTAAACTTTCGGCTTGCGATGCTTGACGTCGAATTAAATCAACTGCGGCTTGTTCGGCTTGTAAATCGTTTTCTACCATTTGGCGACATGAAAAAACTCCGTCTGCTTCTGGCGTAAAACAACATAATTCTGCAAGTTTATTGAAGCTTGCTACAGGAACGCCTCCAAGTCCATCTAAACGTTCGCCTACTTCATGAACGTGTTCTTGAACTTGTTCGTAGCTTTCGTTGAAATACTGGTGCAACATATAAAATTCTGCACCTTCAACAACAAAGTGATGCTTTTGATATTGCAGATAAAGCGCTTGAAAACTTGCTAGGACAATGTTTAATCCTTCACAAACGGGAACAGTGACTTCTTGTCCTAAACCGATGGGATTATCTAAAACTTCCCCAAAATTACGTACTACAGTTGCTTGTGTCATTACTTTTCTCCTTGTGTAATCTATTCGCTAATTGCTGCTGATTAAGAAATAACTTCTGCTGTCCAACAGCGTTCTAACCAATTGAGTAATTCTTGACGAGTAGCGACAAATTGTTGCACGGTACTGCGTACGAGAATTGCAGTGATCGCACTATCGACTTCAACTACTAAAGAACCATCCGCAGGACACCAAGCGGGAATCATCAACTCTTGTAAGCGGTGATGAATTCGCCAGCGATCGCTTACAGGTATCTCAACAATTTGAGCCTTAAATTTGGAATTGGTATGTTGAAACATAGGTCACAATCCTTTTGAAAGTTTTTGTCAATTATTAAGTATTAAAAAATAGCAGCACTGTCTGATAGGAATTTTGATAGCTTTTAATTTAGATGAGTAAACTAGGAACAGCTAATGAATTTCTAGATTGTGTAACTGCAATTGTTGTTCGAGTTTCTCGATGCGTTCGATTAAGGATCGAATGATTTTTGCTTCTACATCAGGGAGTTTTCCGTGCTCTAAAGGACAATCGCGTACTCCTTTATGACAAATATTACGCCCAGGAACTCCGACAGCAGTACAATCGGCAGGAACATCGCGTAAGATAATTGAACCTGCACCAATACGAACGCGATCGCCAATTTGAATATTACCTAAGACTTTCGCACCTGCGCCGACAACAACATTTTTACCTAAGGTAGGATGGCGTTTACCACTTTCTTTTCCTGTTCCACCAAGCGTCACACCTTGATAAATCAGCGCGTAATCTCCAACGATCGCCGTCTCACCAATCACAACACCCATACCGTGATCGATAAATACACCTTTCCCGATCTGCGCCCCTGGATGAATTTCCACTCCTGTCAAAAACCGCCCCAGGTGAGAAATGAAGCGAGGAATAAACGCAACTTTACGACAATACAACCAATGCGCAAAACGATAAAGTGCGATCGCATGAAACCCAGGATAACAAAAAAGCACTTCTAACCAATGACGCGCTGCTGGATCGCGTTCAAAAATAATTTGAAAATCTGTCAATAGTGGTTCCAAAAACGATAAACCAAACTGTTTGTCAGTTTTTTGTGCAGTAAAGGCGTTGGAGTGTTGCATCGGAGTTAATGGGCTAAATCCGTGTACTATCTGCTTATATCAGGCAACTCTAGCGACACTCATACCGCCAACGTTGGTTGGATTTATTGAATTGATTAAACGTGTACTCAATTCTTCTAAACCACGATATTAACTGCAATTGACAACTTAAAAAACTTTTTTCAGGATGGGGTACTAGTATTTTTAGACTAAGGGTACTGGTATTTATAAAGAAGGGAGTGAGTATTTATGTACTCAAGCCTAAACTTTTAACCTAGCGGGATTTGTAGATATTTTTATCAGAATTTTTATCTATATTAATTTGTACTCACTTGCACTCGCTTAGTCATTTTATTGAATTTTTTCTGTATATTAAAGTACAATTTATTATTTATTCCTTCTAGTCCGCGCAGGTGGACTTTGTTTATCAGCCGTGACGTTAGTCGCCAGGCTTTAACCCAAAATCAAACGATTATCCAAATAATTAAAATAAAATTAAGTTAGCTATTTTAGCAAAAAAGTGATATTTTAGATACAGAATTAAATTTCGCTAAGCATCTGGGGTAGTTCTTAGTTAGTTGCTCCAGTTCTTATCTCTAAAAAGCTCAAGTAATGCATCACTTTGAGTAATTATTTGACGTGATTTGAGTACAGAATCGAAAAGTTCAAAAAACACCTAAAATTTCCTTCAAACCTTTACTAGGATAGAGTTCAAGGCGAGTACAAAAATACTTGAACCCCTTCACCATAAATACTCGTCCCTTGTCCAAAAAATACTAGAACCTCTCCCTAAAAACTTTTTTAAAAAGCTGCTCAAACCTTGGTAATTCTAAGCTTCAGTTTTTGAGTACAAGCTTAATCAATTCAATAAATTCTATACCGAACACTAGCACCGTTCGCTTTTGAGACACCTGATATAAAACACATATCGCTAAACACCTAATGCACTAACAAAAAGCTTGGTAGGTAATTAAAGGACGTAGCGATAAATGGTTAAAGATGCGACAGTGCCTCTTTTTAAGGAAACGAAGTCGCAGTTGTCAGGACAATCACCCAAAAGGTTACACAACCAGCGTAGACAGGTTCAGCAAAGACAACGCGATTTTAATTCTTTTTTGATGTGCTAGAGCATCTTCCAAAATCCCAACCCCTAACCCTAGCAGCGAAATTCAATGACACCACCACCTACAGGACTTTTAACTGCCCCTACGGCAAAAACGACCAAATCCAGCAGTTGTGGTTGTAGCAGTAAAGATACCACAAGCGGTTTAGATGAAAAAACCAAAGCGCGGATTGAGAAGCATCCTTGTTATAGCGAAGAAGCGCACCATCACTACGCAAGAATGCACGTTGCAGTCGCACCAGCTTGCAATATTCAATGCAACTATTGCAACCGTAAATATGACTGTGCAAACGAGAGTCGTCCTGGTGTTGTCAGCGAATTATTAACGCCAGAAGAAGCCGCGCACAAAGTGTTAGTGATTGCAGGCAAAATTCCGCAAATGACCGTACTGGGAATTGCAGGACCTGGAGATCCTTTAGCGAATCCAGAAAAGACTTTTCGCACATTTGAGTTGATTGCAGAGAAAGCACCGGATATCAAACTTTGTTTGTCAACCAACGGATTGATGCTTCCCGATTACGTTGATCGCATTAAACAACTCAATGTCGATCATGTCACGATCACGATTAATATGGTAGACCCCGAAATTGGAGCAAAGATTTATCCTTGGGTTCACTATCGCCGCAAGCGCTACAGAGGTGTTGAAGGAGTCAAGATTCTGCACGAAAAGCAGATGGAAGGATTGCAAGCCCTTAAGGAAGCTGACATTTTGTGCAAAGTCAACTCGGTGATGATTCCAGGAATAAATGACGAACACTTAGCTGAAGTTGATGCAGTGATTCGATCTAAAGGTGCATTTTTGCACAATATTATGCCGCTGATTTCTGCACCCGAACACGGTACGCATTTTGGTTTAACAGGTCAACGCGGTCCTACACCCAAAGAACTCAAGGCGCTGCAAGATAAATGTGCTGACAGCAACATGAAAATGATGCGCCATTGTCGTCAGTGTCGCGCTGATGCGGTGGGATTGCTAGGCGAAGACCGGAGTCAAGAATTTACCAAAGAAAAAATCATGGAAATGACTCCAGAATACAGCTTAGAACAACGCCAAGAAGTTCATGCAGGAATTGAAAAATCGAAAGCAGAAATCAAAGCTATTAAAGAACAAGCGAAAGCTGCTAAGAAAATTGCTAACAGTCCAAAAATCTTAGTTGCAGTCGCTACCAAAGGCGGTGGTTTGGTGAACCAGCACTTTGGTCACGCAAAGGAATTTCAAGTATTTGAAGTTGATGCCAATGAAGCTAAATTTGTCGGACACCGCAAAATTGACCACTATTGCCAAAGCGGATACGGCGAAGCAGCAACACTAGAACACATTATCAAGGCGATCGCCGATTGCAAAGCAGTATTGGTTTCTAAAATTGGTCACTGTCCGCAAGAAGAATTGCACAAAGCCGGAATTCAAACGGTTGAAGCTTACGACGTGATTGAAAAAGTTGCCCGTGAATTTTACGCACAGTATTTGCAAAACCAGCAAGGAGAATAGTCATGGCTTACACAATTACTAGCCAATGTATTTCCTGCAATCGCTGTCTTTCTACCTGTCCTACTAACGCAATTAAAGTAACCGACGGCAAACACTGGATTGATTCTACGCTTTGTACAAACTGTGTTGGTAGCGCTTACAGCGTCCCTCAATGTGTTGCAGGTTGTCCCACCTTTGATGGTTGTATCCCACAACCAAACGATTACTGGGAGTCATGGTTTATTACCTACAACCGCTTAGTTGGCAAGTTAACTAAAAAACAAGACTACTGGGAACGTTGGTTTGATACTTACTCGCAAAAATTCGCTGGAGTATTGCAATCTCAACGCGATCACAACTTAACCTTAACATCAACACCAGCTAATTAAATCCCCAAACCTGCACCTTTGCTCCCCTGCTTCCTTAACAATAAGTTCTTGCACTAAATTTCTAGGAACTCACCATGCAAACTTGCATTTATCTCGACAACAACGCCACCACGAAAGTAGATCCCGAAGTTGTAGAGGCGATGCTGCCTTACCTGACTCAATACTACGGCAATCCTTCGAGTATGCATACCTTTGGTGGGCAAGTTGGCAAAGCGGTCAAACAAGCACGACAACAAGTTGCAGCCTTAATCGGTGCAGATGATTCTGAAATTGTCTTTACAAGTTGCGGTACAGAAGGAAACAACGCCGCAATTCGCGCCGCATTGCAAGCCCAGCCAGAAAAGCGACATATTGTAACGACGCAAGTAGAACATCCCGCAGTGTTGAATGTCTGCAAACAGTTGGAAACGCAAGGGTATACCGTTACGTATCTTTCAGTTAATCGCCAGGGACAAATCGATCTTGATGAATTGTCGGCATCAATGACAGGTAATACTGCGTTAGTCACGATTATGTATGCCAACAACGAAACCGGCGTAGTGTTTCCCATCGAACAGATCGGGTTACGCGTAAAAGAATATGGTGCGCTCTTCCATGTCGATGCGGTGCAAGCAGTAGGGAAAGTGCCTTTAAATATGAAGACTAGCACCGTTGATTTATTAACGTTGTCAGGTCACAAGTTGCACGCACCCAAGGGGATTGGTGCTTTGTATGTACGACGTGGTGTGAGGTTTCGTCCCTTCTTAGTAGGAGGACATCAAGAACGAGGACGCAGGGCGGGTACAGAAAACGTTCCTGGTATTATCGGTTTAGGGAAAGCAGCAGAATTAGCGCAGACATATATAAAAGATATTAAGCACGAACAACAACTACGCGATCGCTTAGAAAAAACTTTACTAGAGACAATTCCAGATTGTGAAGTCAACGGCGAACGCAAAAACAGATTACCCAACACCACCAACATTGGTTTTAAATACATCGAAGGCGAAGCAATTTTACTATCCCTCAACCAATACGGTATCTGTGCATCATCGGGTTCTGCTTGCACTTCTGGTTCTTTGGAACCCTCTCATGTTCTACGGTCAATGGGCTTACCTTACACCACTTTGCACGGTTCAATTCGGTTTAGTTTGTCACGTTACACAACCGCAGCCGAGATTGATCGCGTTCTCGAAGTTATGCCTTTAATTGTCGAACGCCTCCGCGCCCTTTCTCCCTTCAACAACGATCAAGCCGACTGGTTGCAAGGACGGGAAGTGCTGGTTGGATAGAAGTTTCATGTGTAGAGGAAGCAGAGGAGAAAACAGCCTTTATATCCAGTATTTGATAACTAGTACACAATCTAAAATTCGCTATGTGGGACTATACAGATAAAGTCATGGAACTCTTCTACAATCCGAAAAACCAGGGATTGTTAGAAGACAATCAAGAACCAGGAATCGCAGTTGTCTTTGGTGAAGTGGGTAGCATAGCTTGCGGAGATGCCCTAAGACTACACCTCAAAATAGATGTAGACAACGAAAAAATCCTGGATGCGCGTTTTCAAACTTTTGGTTGTACGAGTGCGATCGCATCTTCTTCAGCATTAACTGAGTTAATTAAAGGTTTAACTTTAGATCAAGCGCTCAAAGTCACCAATAAAGACATTGCCGAATACTTAGGTGGTTTGCCAGAAGCCAAGATGCACTGTTCCGTAATGGGACAAGAAGCGCTAGAAGCGGCAATTTTCAAATACCGAGGTATTCCAATAGATGTACATGAAGAAGATGAAGGAGCATTAATCTGTAGTTGCTTTGGGATCAGCGAGTCTAAGATTCGCCGCGTCATTCAAGAAAATAACCTGACAACTGCTGAACAAGTAACAAGCTATGTAAAGGCGGGTGGTGGGTGCGGTTCATGTCTTGCAGACATCGATGACTTAATTGCTGCGGTGACTAAGGAATCTGCCCTAAACATGGCTACAGATATTGCAACCGCACAGGAACAATCGCAACGTCCGCTGACGACTGTGCAAAAAATTGCCTTGATTCAAAAAGTTTTAGATGAAGAAGTTAGACCTCTGCTCATTGCTGATGGTGGAGATGTCGAATTATACGACGTAGAAGGAGATCACGTCCAGGTGACATTGCAAGGTGCTTGCGGTTCGTGTTCTAGCAGTACAGCAACGCTCAAAGTTGCGATTGAAGCCAAGTTACAAGAACGGATTAGCCAAAATTTGCTAGTAGAAGCAGTTTAGTCTTTGGGCAATACAGGAGCAATATGCACCATTATTCTTTCCGAACCCATGTTTTTGCTGTTGAGCGATCGCCACCAAAAAATTTGCTGTTGAGCGATCGCATCGATAAAACGCAAATCATAAACCAATTTCAGGAGAAACAACCATGACTGATAATATTAGACAAATCGCTTTCTATGGTAAAGGCGGTATCGGTAAATCCACCACTTCCCAAAATACAATTGCAGGTTTAGCAGAACTCGGCGAACGCATCATGATCGTAGGTTGCGATCCTAAAGCTGATTCCACCCGCTTGATGCTACACAGCAAAGCCCAAACAACAATTCTACACCTAGCCGCCGAACGCGGTGCAGTTGAGGATCTAGAGTTAGAAGAAGTTCTGCTCACAGGCTACAAAGACGTCAAGTGCGTAGAATCTGGTGGTCCCGAACCTGGTGTAGGTTGCGCAGGTCGGGGAATCATCACCGCAATCAACTTCCTAGAAGAAAACGGTGCTTACGAAGACCTTGACTTTGTTTCCTACGACGTATTAGGTGACGTCGTTTGTGGCGGTTTTGCAATGCCAATTCGTGAAGGTAAAGCCCAAGAAATCTACATCGTATGCTCTGGGGAAATGATGGCAATGTATGCTGCCAATAACATTGCACGAGGCATTCTCAAATACGCTCACTCTGGTGGTGTGCGCTTGGGCGGACTGATTTGCAATAGCCGTAAAGTCGATCAAGAAGTTGAATTAATTGAGGCATTAGCTGAGAAGCTCAACACCCAAATGATTCACTTCGTACCTCGCGACAACGTTGTACAACACGCAGAACTCCGTCGCATGACTGTCATTGAGTATTCACCTGATTGCAACCAAGCTAACGAATATCGCGCCCTTGCCAAGAAAATCAAGGAAAACGATAAGCTCACGATTCCTACCCCAATCTCAATGGACGAACTCGAAGAGCTACTCGTTGACTTCGGAATCCTCGGTGACGACAAAGAATACGAGCATCTCGTTGGCAAAACAGCAGCAGAAGTTGCCGTTGTGTAATTCAAAGAGGGGCGACAGGGGTAAGGCAGTGCCTTACCCGCACTTTCCCCTAACTCCCCATTTTTAACAAAGAGAGGCAGAATATGACACCTCCAGAAGACATTTTAGAAACCACCACAGTAGACAAGAAAGCACTCATCAAAGAAGTCTTAGCAGTTTACCCAGACAAAGCGAAGAAAAAGCGGGAAAAACACCTCAACGTTTACGAAGAAGGCAAATCTGACTGCGGCGTTAAATCAAACATCAAGTCCGTTCCTGGTTCCATGACCACCCGTGGCTGTGCTTATGCAGGTTCTAAGGGTGTGGTTTGGGGTCCGATCAAAGACATGATCCACATTAGTCATGGTCCTGTAGGTTGCGGTTATTACTCGTGGTCTGGTCGTCGTAACTACTACATCGGTACGACCGGAATTGATACCTTCGGAACAATGCAATTTACTTCTGATTTTCAAGAGCGCGATATCGTTTTTGGCGGTGACAAAAAACTTGCTAAGCTGATTACCGAACTCGAAGACCTTTTCCCGCTTAATCGCGGTATTTCAATTCAGTCTGAATGTCCTATTGGTTTAATTGGTGATGATATTGAAGCCGTAGCCAAAAAGGCAACAAAAGAAACTGGTAAAACTGTTGTCCCTGTACGCTGCGAAGGCTTTCGGGGTGTTTCGCAGTCGCTGGGACACCACATCGCTAACGACTCGATCCGTGACTGGGTTTTCCCGCAAGCTGACAAGAAAAAGAAAGAATTGGGCGTTGAAGGAACACCTTATGATGTTGCCATTATTGGAGACTACAACATTGGTGGTGATGCTTGGTCTAGCCGCATCTTACTAGAAGAAATCGGCTTGCGCGTAGTTGCTCAGTGGTCTGGAGATGGTACTTTAAACGAAATGATGCTGACTCCGACGGTGAAGTTGAATTTAGTTCACTGCTATCGTTCTATGAACTATATCAGCCGCCACATGGAAGAAGCGTATGGTATTCCTTGGTTAGAGTATAACTTCTTTGGTCCAACTAAGATTGCAGAATCTTTGCGCGAGATTGCTGCTAAGTTTGACGAAACAATTCAGCAAAAAGCCGAAGAAGTCATCGCGAAATATCAAGCCCAATGCGATGCCGTTGTAGCAAAATATCGCCCGCGCTTAGAAGGTAAAACAGTCGCACTCATGGTTGGTGGCTTGCGTCCGCGCCACGTCGTCCCAGCTTTCTACGATTTGGGGATGAAGTTGATTGGTACAGGCTATGAGTTTGGTCACAATGATGACTACAAGCGTACTACTCACTACATTGAAAATGGCACGTTGATTTATGATGACGTTTCTGCCTATGAATTCGAGCAGTTTGTTAAAGAATTAAAGCCGGATTTGATCGCCTCTGGTATCAAAGAAAAATACGTCTTCCAGAAAATGGCATTGCCTTTCCGTCAGATGCACTCCTGGGATTACTCTGGTCCATACCACGGCTATGACGGTTTTGCAATTTTTGCCAGAGATATGGATTTAGCGCTGAATAGTCCTACCTGGAGTTTAATTGGCGCACCGTGGAAGAGATAGGGAGCAGAGGAGCTTCAGGAGAAATTAAAAGTAATCTTCTCCTGAAGCTCCCATCATCTGAGAACTTGATCTGCTTCTAAATGAAAAGTATTGATTTCTAATTCCATATCCTCAACTTTTAATGTCGGAGAAGAGTCATGGCTCAAAATAATGTAGATAAAATTCAAGACCACGCAACGCTATTTCATCAAGGCGAGTATCAAGAGTTATTTCAGGCGAAGAAGGAGTTTGAAGGTGGACATAGCGCAGAAGAAGTTGCTCGCATTGCTGAGTGGACGAAAACTTGGGAGTACCGCGAAAAGAATTTTGCTCGTGAAGCTTTGACGGTTAACCCTGCTAAGGCTTGTCAACCTTTGGGTGCAATTCTTGCTGCTGTTGGGTTTGAAGGTACTTTACCGTTTGTTCACGGTTCGCAAGGTTGTGTTGCCTATTTCCGCACGCACTTTACCCGTCATTTCAAAGAACCATTCGCTGCAGTTTCTTCTTCAATGACTGAGGATGCAGCAGTGTTTGGCGGACTCAATAACATGATTGATGGCTTGGCGAATAGTTACAATCTCTACAAGCCTAAAATGATTGCGCTATGTACTACTTGCATGGCAGAGGTTATTGGGGATGACTTGGGTGCTTTTATCAAGACATCTAAAGAGAAAGGTTCGGTTCCTGAAAATTTTCCTGTACCGTATGCTCATACCCCTAGCTTTGTCGGCTCTCACATCACGGGCTATGACAATATGATGAAAGGAATTTTGTCGAATTTAACGGAAGGCAAAAAGCAAGCAACGACTAACGGCAAGATCAATTTTATTCCTGGTTTTGAAACTTATATCGGTAACTTGCGCGAAGTGAAGCGGTTAGCATCGTTGATGGGTGTGAATTACACGCTACTCGCAGATAATTCCGACTACCTCGATTCACCTAATGATGGCGAGTACCGGATGTATCAAGGCGGGACAAATTTAGAAGATGCGGCAGATTCGATCAATGCTGAAGCTACTATTGCCTTCCAAGCATACTCCACTACTAAGACGCGGGAATATCTTGAGAAAGAATGGGGGCAAAAAACCTTTGTCTGTCGTCCTGTCGGTGTCCGAGGTACGGATGAGTTTTTGATGAAGCTTGCAGAATTGACCGGACAGCCGATTCCTAAAGAACTCGAAGACGAACGCGGGCGGGCAGTAGATGCATTAACTGATTCGCAAGCATGGTTGCATGGTAAGCGTGTCGCGCTGTATGGCGATCCCGATCTAGTGATTGGATTGGTGCAATTTTTACTCGAAGTTGGCGCGGAACCTGTACATATTGTAGTGACGAACAGCAATGAGGTATTTGAGCAAGAGTTGCAAGCGATTTTAGATGCGAGTCCCTTTGGTAGTACTGCCAAGATTTGGGGTGGTAAGGATTTGTGGCATATGCGATCGCTTCTATTTACTGAACCTGTTGATTTGCTCATCGGTAATTCTTACGGTAAGTACCTATGGCGCGACACGCACACTCCCCTCGTACGCATCGGCTATCCAATTTTTGACCGCCATCACCTACATCGTTACGCAACGTTTGGCTATCAAGGTGCAATCAATCTCCTCAACTGGATTGTCAACACACTGCTTGACGAACTCGATCGCAATACGATTGTTCCGGCTAAGACGGATATTTCTTACGACTTGATTCGGTAGTCAAAAGTTGAGGAGTTTCCTCTGCTTCCTCTGCTCACTTCACAAGCAGTCTTTAACTCAACACAGATATCACCCGCCATGAAAATCACCCAAGGCAAAATTAACGAACTGCTCAGCGAACCAGGTTGCGAACACAATCACCACAAGCATGGGCAAAAGAAAAAGTCTTGTCAACAACAAGCACAGCCAGGGGCGGCTCAAGGCGGTTGTGCTTTTGATGGAGCAGCGATCGCTCTTGTCCCGATTACTGATGCAGCGCATTTAGTCCACGGACCGATCGCTTGTGCGGGAAACTCTTGGGGAAGTCGTGGTAGTCTCTCGTCTGATTCTCATCTCTACAAAATGGGTTTTACGACTGACTTGAGTGAGAACGATATCATCTTCGGCGGCGAGAAAAAGCTGTACAAAGCCATCTTAGAAGTACAACAACGCTATCAACCTGCGGCTGTGTTTGTTTACTCCACTTGTGTTACAGCCTTGATTGGCGATGATTTAAACGCAGTCTGCGAAGCCGCTGCTCAGAAAACAGGTGTACCTGTGATTCCTGTCAATTCCCCAGGGTTTATTGGTAGTAAAAATCTTGGTAATCGCGTGGGTGGAGAAGCTTTACTCGAATACGTTATCGGTAGTGCTGAACCTGAATATACGACTCCTTACGATATCAATTTAATTGGCGAGTACAACATTGCCGGAGAATTATGGGGAGTTCTACCTTTACTCGAAAAAGTCGGGGTTCGCGTTCTTGCCAAGATTACAGGTGATGCTAAATACAACGAAATCTGCTACGCTCACCGTGCCAAGCTGAATGTGATCATCTGCTCCAAAGCGTTGATCAATGTGGCAAGAAAGTTAGAGGAAAGCTACGGTATTCCGTATATCGAAGCATCTTTCTATGGCGTAGATGACATAAATCGCTGTTTGCGGAATATTGCGGCAAAATTGGGTGATGCGGCGATGCAAGCGCGAGTAGAACAATTAATTGCTGAAGAAACGGCGGCTTTAGATGTTGCCTTGGCTCCTTACCGCGCTCGACTCAAAGGTAAGCGTGTTGTCCTTTATACCGGAGGCGTGAAAAGTTGGTCGATTATCTCTGCGGCTAAAGACTTGGGGATGGAAGTTGTTGCCACTAGCACGAAAAAAAGTACCGAGGAAGACAAAGCCCGCATTAAAGAGTTACTCGGTAAAGATGGCATCATGCTGGAAAAAGGTAATGCTCAAGAACTTTTACGGACGATCGCCCAAACAAAAGCCGATATGTTAATTGCTGGCGGTCGCAATCAATACACCGCACTCAAAGCCCGCATTCCCTTTTTGGATATCAATCAAGAACGCCATCATCCTTACGCCGGATATGTAGGAATGATTGAAATGGCACGCGAACTCGATGAAGCCCTTTACAGCCCTGTCTGGGCACAAGTACGCAAATCTGCACCTTGGGAAAAGGAAGCAGAGGAGCAATTACCAATTACCAATTACCAGTTAGCAATTACCAATCACCAATCCAAAATCCAAAATTCCAAAAAATCAGTTGCAGTCAATCCTTTGAAACAAAGCCAACCTTTGGGTGCAGCCTTAGCATTTCTGGGATTAAAAGGTGTTATGCCACTGTTTCATGGTTCTCAAGGGTGTACTGCTTTTGCCAAAGTGATGTTGGTGCGGCATTTTCGTGAAGCTATTCCGCTATCGACTACGGCAATGACTGAAGTTAGCACAATCTTGGGTGGTGAGGACAATATCGAACAAGCAATTATAACGCTGATGGAAAAGTCAAAACCAGAAATTCTTGGTCTGTGTACTACTGGACTTACAGAAACGAGAGGTGATGATATGGAGGGTATCCTCAGAAATATCCGCAACCGTCACCCAGAATTATACGATTTGCCAATTGTCTTTGCGGCTACACCTGATTTTAAAGGTGCATTGCAAGATGGTTTTGCCGCTGCGATTGAAAGCATTGTCAAAGAACTACCGCAGCCTGGCGAAATCAAATTAGACCAAATCAATATTCTAGCGAGTTCGGCGTTTACTCCAGGGGATATACACGAGATTAAAGAGATTGTATCTGCGTTTGGATTAAAACCGATTGTCGTACCGGATCTTTCCGCTTCACTTGACGGTCATTTGGATGATTCTTATAGTGCGGTGACAGGTGGGGGAACAACTTTGGCAGAACTACGACAAATGGGTAGTTCGGTATTTACGCTCGCACTTGGCGAAAGCGTACGTGGTGCAGCAGAAAGCTTGCAAAAACAGTTTGGCATACCTTATGAGGTGTTTGGGCAACTAACAGGATTAGCCGCAGTCGATGACTTCTTGCAAGGATTAATCGATCTTAGTGGTAACTCAGTGCCAGAAAAGTACTTTCACCAACGCCGCCAGTTGCAAGATGCGATGCTTGATACTCACTTTTACTTCGGGCGCAAGCGAGTGTCGTTAGCACTTGAACCTGATTTACTATGGTCAATTGCTTGGTTTTTACGCTCGATGGGTAGTGAAATTCACGCGGCTGTGACAACGACAAAATCACCACTTTTAGAGCAACTTCCTGTTGCAAGCGTCACGGTTGGCGATTTGGAAGATTTTGAGCAACTTGCAGTCGGTTCTGACTTATTAATTGCGAATTCTCATGGAAAAGCGATCAGCCATCGTTTGCATACTCTTTTCTATCGTCTTGGTTTTCCCATCTTTGATCGCTTGGGTAACGGACAGCGCTGTACTGTCGGCTACCGAGGAACTACGCAACTGCTATTTGATCTTGGCAACTTGTTTCTTGAAGCAGAAGAAGCAGAGGGTGCAGGGAAAGTCACTACTAATTACCAATCACTTATCTAACGGAGGATAATTATGAAAATTGCCTTCACAACAAACGATCAAATTCATATTAATGCTCATTTTGGCTGGGCGAGAAAGATTGATGTTTATGAAGTGACACCAGATGAATATAAGTTTATCAAAACTCTGCGATTTGATGGCGATCTTAAAGAAGATGGCAATGAGGATAAATTAGTACCAAAAATTGAAGCTTTGGCTGATTGCACAATTGTTTATGTATCTGCCATTGGTGGCAGTGCAGCAGCTCGATTGATTAAAAAACGCATTACACCAATCAAGGCAAGATCTGAAGATGACAAAATTACTGATGTTTTGGAAAGATTAGTCCAGACATTAAAAGGTAGTCCTCCTCCTTGGTTAAGAAAAGCTTTGCAACAAAAATCATCGAACTTTTTAGAAGAGGAAGTAACTGTATGACGACTGAAACCGTTAATCAAATTAATGAAGAAATTCTAAATTCTCCGTTTCTTCAAGAATTAGTTAGACAAATTCGCGCTCAAGATTCTTATGGATTTTATCGCAATTGGTCGAATGAATTGCTCGTTAAACCTTATGTTATCAGCAAAGAAGCTAAGCGTAAAATTTCTGTTGAGGGTGATGTTGACCCTGTGACAAAAGCTAGAATTATGTCATTCTATCGCGCGATCGCTGCTCAAATCGAGCAAGAAACAGGCTTAATTTCGCAAGTTGTCATCGATTTGAGTCATGAAGGTTTCGGCTGGGCGCTGATTTTTTCAGGTCGTTTATTACTCGTTGCTAGAACTTTACGCGATGCTCAACGTTTTGGTTTTGATTCCTTAGAGAAACTGTTAGCTGAGGGAGAAAAGATGACACAAAAAGGTATTGAATTAGCACAGAAATACACTGAAGTTGCCAAAGTTTAAGAAGGCAGAAGGTAAAAGGAACTTTCAATATAGAGACGCAATGTAATATATTGTGTGTTCCTAAACGAGATTGAAAGGGAGAGATTTATGGTACAAGCAGCAGAAATTGAGCCTACTGAACAAACGATTGAAGATCTCAAACTGCAAATTAAGCGACTTAATAGTAAAGCTGGTCAAATGAAGATGGATCTTCACGATTTAGCTGAAGGCTTGCCCAAAGATTACCAAAATCTGACGACATTAGCAGCCCAAACCTATGAAATTTATCATCGTTTGCATGAGCTAAAGTCTCAGCTTAAAGATTGGGAGAAAAGAATATGAAATGGGATGTTGATCGTTTCAATTCACTTGTAAATACAGAAGAATATTTTGAATTTTTTCGACTTCCTTATGATGCTCGAATTGTGCAAGTGAATCGCCTACATATTTTGAAGTTGTTTTCGCAATATATTCGTGAAATTGATGCGAATAATCCAGACCTTAATCAAACAGAAAAACTAAGTTTGTACCGTCAAGCGCTTGAACGAGCTTACGAAGTTTTTCTAAATTCAACACCCCTCGAACAAAAGTTGTTCAAAGTATTTAACGAGAAGCCTAAAAACATTGTCATGTTAACAGAAATCACGACAAATTAGGAGAAAACAATGGTACTCACACTGATCGAATTAGAACGCTACCGTCGCCAAATGACACTCCCCAATTTTGGTGAGGCGGCGCAGCAGCAACTCAAGTCAGCAACAGTACTCGTGACAGGTGTAGGAGGATTAGGCGGTACAGCAGCGCTGTATCTAGCGGTAGCTGGTGTTGGGCGGCTGATTCTGGTTCGCGGTGGTGAGTTACGGCGAGATGATATGAATCGACAGATTCTCATGAGTGACGATTGGGTAGGTAAGCCACGGGTGTTTAAAGCTAAAGAAACGCTGGAGAGTATCAACCCTGATGTTGAAGTTGAAGCAGTGTTTGATTATGTCACTCCAGATAATGTCGATTTCTTGGTTCAATCTGCGGATCTCGCCCTTGACTGCGCCCACAACTTTGTGGAACGTGACTTATTAAATGCAGCTTGCGTGCGTTGGGGTAAACCAATGGTAGAAGCCGCAATGGATGGGATGGAAGCTTACCTAACGACAATTGTCCCTGGCGTGACTCCGTGCTTATCTTGTTTGTTTCCTGAAAAACCCGAATGGGATCGGCGTGGTTTTTCTGTACTGGGTGCGGTTTCTGGTACACTGGCGTGTTTAACGGCGCTAGAAGCTATTAAACTCATCACGGGATTTAGTCAGCCACTTTTATCGCAACTATTAACGATGGATTTGAATCAGATGACGTTTGCAAAGCGTCGTTCTTATCGCGATCGCAATTGTCCAGTTTGCGGTAATTCACATTATTCTACTTCTCTACAAGTTGAGCGAGTTGCGGTTGCTACGCATTAATTCTACTCACAAAATTACCAATTAGGAGATTTTATGGCTTTAACCTTAACCGAAGCAGCCGAATTTCGACTTCGTACCTTTTTACAAGCTTCTAGCAAAGACGTTAGCCAACGGGGTATTCGTGTTGCAGTTAATGATGGTGGTTGCAGTGGCTATCAGTATTCTTTAAATATTACCAGTGCGCCGCAGGCGGATGACATTGTGATCCAACAAGGTAAGTTACAGATTTACATTGACGCACAAAGTGCGCCCTTACTCGAAGGTGTTGTCATCGATTTTGTCGATGGTTTGCTAGAAAGCGGCTTTAAGTTTAGCAATCCTAATGCTACTGATACCTGTGGCTGTGGGAAATCATTCCAAGCGGGCGATTGTACTCCTGCTGGTGTCCCTTGTAGCTAATTTTTGGAGGATAAAATAATGACGACTTATCAAGTGCATTTAATTAATAAAAAGCGATCGCTTGACGTCACAATTCCTGTTGACGAAAATACCACGATTCTTGATGCGGCAGAAGAGGAAGGACTCGATTTACCTTTTTCCTGTCACTCTGGTTCTTGTTCGAGTTGCGTCGGTAAAGTTGTTGAAGGTGAAATTGATCAATCAGATCAAGTATTTCTTGATGAGGATCAAGTTGCTAAAGGATTTGTACTTCTCTGTGTCGCCTATCCCCGTTCTGATTGTACGATTCGCACACATCAGGAGGCTTATTTAGTTTGATACTTTATTTGGTACTGCTGAATCGACGTGTGAATCGTTGAGTAACTATGACATTCTAAGCCCCCTAAATTCCCCAGAAATGGGGGAATTTGAAAGGGATGTCTGCATAACATTGTGCGAATGGTTCTCGCAATTTAGAAGGAATAGGGGCGAATTATATTCCAATTCTGCAACACCAATAGCTTTGTATCACTATTTGTCGATTGAGGATAACACTATGGCAATGTTGACTGGTTTAACTTTAGGGGGTCATGTCTGGACACCTCAGTTTGTGCAAGATATTAACCAAGATAAATGTATTGGCTGTGGTAGATGCTTTAAGGCGTGTGGTCGCAATGTGCTACTACTGCAAGCACTCAATGAAGATAGCGAGTTTGTCGAAGATGAAGAGGCGGAGGAAATCGAGCGTAAAGTTATGTCGATTATTCATCCAGAATACTGTATTGGTTGTCAAGCTTGCGCTAGGGTTTGCCCCAAAAATTGTTACACCCATACCCCGTTTGCACAAAACTAAACCTGAAAACCATCGCGATTCATTTCATCGATTAGACCATTTTACTAATCGATAACTATGAAGCCCCTCTGCTACCCATTTGTCACAACCTTAAAATGAAACGGTAGACCACGCAGGTGGTCTTCGTTTGATTAGCTGCGACTGTAGTCGCTAAGCTTGAATTATTCAGCCTGTAAACAACTAATGAACAACCAAGTTTTTGAACGCAAGTGGTCTGACTACTATCAAGCAGTAGAAGGGCGTCCGCCGCGCGAAACACTACTAATGGCGCTAGAAAAGTTTGAAGAACCTCAATTTGCAGTAGATTTAGGCTGTGGAGATGGAAGAGATACAGTAGAACTCCTCAAGCGGGGTTGGCGGGTACTTGGAATTGATGGTGAAGCTGAAGCGATCGCCCGCCTCCGAAGTCGTCCTTATATCGACTTCAATCGCCTAGAAACTCGCGTGATGCGCTTTCAAGACTTAGTATTACCAAAATCGGTGGATCTGATTAATGCTAGCTTTTGTTTGCCATTCTGTCCGCCAGAGCATTTTTCTGATTTGTGGAATAAGATTGTCTCAGCGTTACAAGTCGGGGGACGATTTTGCGGTCAATTTTTTGGCGATCGCGATTCGTGGGCGACGTATCCAAATATGAGTCATCACACGCGATCACAAGTAGAAGAATTACTGCAACCATTTACCGTTGAAGTATTGCAAGAAGAACAACACCCTGGTACAACAGCGTTAGGCGAGCAGAAGTATTGGCATATCTTTCACATTGTTGCTTGCAAGAAATCAATCAACAGCAACCATGACATCTGATGATTTTACAACTGCGTAAGCTTCTTTACCTTCTGTAAGTCCTAAATTTTCAGCAGAGGATTTTGTAATAATTGCAACGACTTCTACCCCTGGTGCAATTTCTAACGTAACTTCAGTATTAACAGCGCCTGGTACAATTTTTTTCACAGTTGCTTTTAGGGTATTACGAGCGCTAATTTTCATAGTTTAATTCCTATTTATTACTTTTTTGCTCTATTATTTACTGCTTAATTTTTTTCATTGTTAATTAACACACTTTTTAAGATTAAGAATTATTTGGGTATTTCAATTTTAAAATCTATTTTTTTAACAAAGAAACGTTTAAAAAATGGGTAAACCTCTAAGAGCGTCCTTTTCCCTGGTATGTGCGTTTAGATCCCTTACGGCTGATTTTGATACACGACGGTGATTAAATTGCATCAATTGTGCTGACTATTATAGCAATATAGTTGTACCAATTCGTAATTCGTAATGACAAAAGTCTCGCAAAATCAAAGTTTCAGAGTCTGAATGTGTTGCCCGATTTTGGAGATTTGGTATTAGGACATCAGAGCAACTCAGAAGGACTTGTACTACTCGACCGACTTGATTTTCAGTTAACCGAGCAATGACGCAAATCAATTATACAACAGCTAAGTGGAAAATCCGTCAAGTCTAAGCCAAGTTTATTTACTACTGCTATGGCGATTGAAAGAATGCTTAGAACATGTTAAAAGCTCAGAACTCTTACCACTAGCTTTTATGCCTCTGATTTAGTTTGAAGTTCAATTTCTGCTTTCACCATTGCTTCTTGTGAGTCGCAAAAGACGTGCAAACCGAGTTTTTTACACAAATGCTGCATTGCTATATTGTCGGGGAGAATATCAGCAGTCATGCGGCTGAGTTTTTCGTCTCGACCGATTTGTAATAATTGTTGCAGTAATTGAGTTCCTAATCCTTGACCTTGGTAGCGATCGCTCACGACTAAAGCAAACTCGGCTTCATTCGATTGATGTAATTTACTTAATCTTCCCACTCCGATAATTTGTCGCACTTGAGTTTGGGGATCTTCATACTCAGTTACTAAAGCAATTTCGCGATCGTAGTCAATAAAGCAAATCCGCGTTAATCGTTCGTGGGAAGTGCGATAACTCAACTTTGTCACATGGGCATAGCGTAAGTAAACACTTTCTTCGGAAAGTGAATGATGAAACTGAATCATCAATGGTTCATCTTCAGGACGAATCGGGCGGATCGTCACGTTTGTTCCGTCTTTTAGCTGCCAATATGAAACGTATTGCGTTGGATAAGGGCGAATTGCGAGTTTTGGTAATTCGTCTGTGGTTGTTGATTCGTGGAGGACAACCCGCGCATCGAGGGCGATAAAATTATTATCTTGTCCTGGCTTGGCTAATAACGGATTGATATCAATTTCTTTGATCCAACGTTGCTCGATAATGAGTTGACTAAATCGAACTAAAAGTTGCTCTAAGCTAGCTAAATCAACACTTGGACGCCCGCGTACTCCTTTGAGTGCTTGATAAATTTGCGTTTGTTCCATCATCCGCCGTGCTAGGGTGCTATTGAGTGGTGGTAGTGCTAGCGCCCGATCTCGAAAAACTTCGACAAGTTGTCCACCTGTACCAAATAGTAGGACTGGACCAAACTGTGGATCGATGCTACTACCAATAATCAGTTCGTAACCATCGAGGGAAATCATTGGTTGAACGGTAACGCCTATAAAATGCTCAGCACCGACTTTTTCACACACCGCTGACTTGATCGCTTGATAAGCACTCCGTACCGCATCAGCATCGTGTAAATTTAACTGCACGCCACCGACATCAGTTTTGTGCGTCATCGTTTCACTAAATAACTTGAGAACCACAGGATAAGCGATCGCTTCTGCAAGAGCAACAGCTTCTTCAATGTTGGTTGCAATGTAAGTTTCTACCGTCGGGATACCATAAGCCGCAAGCAGTTGTTTTGATTCCCATTCGGTGAGGATCGTGCGATGTTGCTGACGTGCTTTATAAATAATTTCCTCAGCACCAGCGCGGTGTAAAATTCCAGAATCGCCCGCGAGTAAGGTTGGAGTTTCGTATAATCCGCGCAAGTTGTAGCTATACTGCCACATATAATTAAATACACGCGCAGCAGTATCAGGAAAAGCAAAAGTCGAAACATGGGCGCAGTTGAGAATTTTTTCGCCAGTTGCTATATCTGCACCACCCATCCAGCTAGCAAGGATTGGCATTCCAATTTTAGAGGCGATCGCTTGCTGGTTCTTGTCAATATAGGACTTTAATCGCTCGGCGGTTTGCGTGGGATCGGTCATCGACTGGGGTGTTAAGATCACCAATAACCCGTCACTGTTGGGGTCTTGCGCCGCGATTTCTAAAGCTTTGGCATAGCGGTCGGGTTCTGCATCGCCTAAGATGTCAATTGGGTTGTGATGGCTCCATTGCGGTGGTAGTATCTGATTGAGTGCAGCGATCGTGTCTGGGGCTAATTCTGCAAGTTCGCCACCTTGGGCAATTAAAGCATCAGTGGCAATTACGCCAGGACCGCCAGCATTTGTGAGAATGGTGAGTCTTTTTCCTTTGGGACGTGGTTGTTTGGCAAGAACTTCTGCCATGTTGAATAAGTCGTCGATGCTATTAACGCGCAATACGCCACAACGCCGGAAAGCTGCATCAAGAACTTCGTCACGACTGCTTAAAGCACCAGTATGCGAGGCTGCTGCTTGGGCTGCTGCGGTTGTTCGACCTGCTTTAATCACAATAATTGGCTTAGTCAGTGCGACTTCTCGTGCTGCTGAGAGAAAAGAACGCGCATCGCCAATTGATTCCATGTAAATTACAATACTTTTGGTATGGGGATCGTCACCGAGGTAATCGATTAAGTCACCCCAATTGACATCTAGCATTGAACCAATAGAAATAAAGGCACTAAACCCGACGTTTTCACGACGACTCCAATCAAGAATGGAGGTACATAAAGCACCGCTTTGGCTGATAAATCCCACACTACCAGGAAGCGCTGTGTGTGGGGCAAAGGTGGCATTTAATCCGGTTATCGGACTCATGATACCCAAGCAGTTAGGACCAATAATACGCATCTTGCTGGATGCTTGCACTGCTAAGATTTGTTGTTCGAGTTCGATTCCTGCTGCACCTGTTTCTTTAAATCCAGCAGAGATGATAATTGTACCTTTTACTCCCACTGCCGCACATTCACGAATTATACCAGGTACGGTTACAGCAGGAGTGACAACAACAGCGAGATCGACAGGTTCGGGAACTGTGGCGATATTAGGATAAGCTTTAATTCCCAAAACACTGGATCGTTTAGGATTGACGGGGAATACTGTTCCTCCGAAGGGATTGCTAATTAGGTTCCATAATACTGTTCGCCCAACGCTATCGGGTTTTTCGGTCGCCCCAATGATAGCAACGGTTTTCGGTGCAAAGATGGCATCTAGAGGGTGGCGATTGCGCTGTCTAAGATCCGCACCAGCCTCGATAGTGGATGGGATGAGTTTTTGCATAATATAGCAATCTGATTTGTGGAAATTGATTTTTAACGAACCGCACAGACGCAGAGAACGCGGAGAAAAGAAATTATGAGAGATTGTGCAAAGATTTTTTATTGAGTGAGCAAGACACAATACAATACAAATATTCTCTCCTGTGCACCTGAAGCCCCTCATCCTACAACTTCTGGGTGATATAAAGCGGCATCAACTCGACATCCTCGGTAAGCTAGAGTGTAGAGTTCTTTTAAATCGCGGATGAGAGGATAGCGGGGATTTGCACCTGTACATTGATCGTCGAAGGCGCGATCTGCTAGTTCTTCAAGATGTGAGTAGAATTCTTGCTCATCTTCTGGTAATGCTTCTTTAATCGTAGCGGGAATGTCTAATGCGCGTTTTAGGTCTTCTATTGCTGCGACTAATTTTTCTACTTTTTCATCGAGTGTATTGCCACCAAGTCGCAAATGATCGGCAATTTGTGCGTAGCGCTCTTTTGCATTAGGATATTTATATTGGGGAAATATTGCTTGCTTAAAGGGTACGTCGGTGGCGTTGTAACGAATGACGTGCGAAATCATTAATGCATTTGCTAAACCGTGCGGTACGTGGAACGTTGAACCGAGTTTATGCGCCATTGAGTGACAAATTCCCAAAAAGGCATTGGCAAAAGCCATTCCGGCGATCGTTGCGGCATAGTGGACTTTTTCGCGCGCTTCGGGATCGTTTGCGCCGTTTTTGTATGAACGCGGTAGGTATTTAAATAAGAGTGCGATCGCTTCTAATGCTAATCCTTCAGTAAACTCTGTGGCTAATACAGAAACATAAGCTTCAAGTGCATGAGTTAAAGCGTCAATTCCTCCATAAGCTGTGAGTTTTTTCGGCATTGTTAACACTAATTCTGGGTCAACAATTGCCATGTTTGGTGTGAGTGCATAGTCTGCTAATGGATATTTAATTCCTACTGAGTCATCGGTAACAACTGCAAATGGCGTGACTTCTGATCCCGTTCCTGAAGTTGTGGGAATCGCAACCATCATCGCTTGTTTACCTAACTCTGGCAATTCATAAACGCGCTTGCGGATATCCATAAACCGCATTGCCAAACCTTCAAACTCAATTTCTGGTTGTTCGTACATCAGCCACATTACCTTAGCCGCATCCATTGGCGAACCACCACCAACGGCGATAATCACATCTGGTTGATAGTTTCGTAGTAATGATAATCCTTTATTAACATTTGCAAGTGTGGGGTCAGGTTCAACTTCGTAAAACATTGAATAACCTACCCCAATTTCATCAAGAACATCGGTAATTTTTTTCGTGATTCCTAAGTCGAATAAGGGTTTATCGGTAATGATGAAGGCGCGTTTTTTACTTGCTAATTCGCGTAAGGCGATGGGTAAGCAACCATACTTGAAATAGATCTTCGGTGGAATGCGGAACCATAGCATATTTTCGCGTCGTTCTGACACGGTTTTAATATTTAATAAATGGTGGACGCCGACGTTTCCTGATACCGAATTATCTCCCCAAGAACCGCATCCTAAAGTTAGGGAGGGATCGAGTTTAAAATTATATAAGTCACCGATCGCACCTTGTGAAGAAGGTGTGTTAATCAAAACGCGGGCAGTTTCTACCATTGACTCAAAGTAGTCAATATGTTCTTTATTGGCTGGATCGGTGTAGAGAACTGAAGTATGTCCGCGTCCGCCAAAGTCAATTAATTGAACAGCTTTATCTACTGCTTTTTGAAAACTTTCAGCACGGTACATTGCTAAAATTGGTGATAGTTTTTCATATGCCAATGGCTCACTTTTACTAATATCTTCTACTTCACCAATTAAAACTTTTGCTTCTGGAATTTTCAGATCGGCAATTTGAGCAATTTTTTTAACAGATTTCCCGACGATTTCTGGATTAAGGCGACCATCGATAATAACTTTACTGCCTAGTTTTTCTTTGTCTTCTGCTGTGAGGAAATACGCACCGCGATCGCAAAATTCTTGTTTAACATTTTCATAAACTTCATCAACAACAATAACGGATTGCTCAGAAGCACAAATCATCCCGTTATCAAAAGTTTTACTGATGAGAATTGAACTGACTGCTGTTTTAATATCGGCAGTTTCATCAATCACCGCAGGAGTATTACCCGCACCCACACCTAACGAAGGATGACCTGATGAATACGCAGCTTTGACCATTCCTGGACCACCTGTTGCCAGAATCAGCTTAATATCTGGATGCTGCATTAATGCTTGAGAAAGTGGCACAGTCGGCTCATCAATCCAACCAATAATATCCGCAGGTGCGCCAGCAGCCGTAGCAGCGTCTAAAATAATTTGTGCGGCTTCAATCGTACATTTCTTGGCGCGAGGATGCGGAGAAAAGATAATTGCATTACGGGTTTTTAGCGCTAGTAAAGCTTTAAAAATAACTGTTGATGTGGGATTTGTTGTTGGGACAATTCCTGCCAAAATCCCAACAGGTTCGGCAATCTTCTGAATGCCAAATGTCTGATCTTCTTCAATGACGCCACAAGTGCGATCGTGCTTATATTTGTTGTAAATGTATTCTGAAGCAAAGTGATTTTTAATCACCTTATCTTCAACAATCCCCATTCCTGTTTCAGCTACTGCCATTTTTGCTAAAGGAATTCGTTCTGCATTGGCAGCAAGCGCAGCTTTTTTAAATATAGTGTCAACTTGTTCTTGAGTAAAATGTGCGTATTCCAACTGTGCTGCTTTTACTCTTTGAATGAGTTCTTCCAATTCTTGCATATTTGTAACCATTATACTCTTCCTCATTCTTCAGTTGACTTTAAGATTGTAGCTTCTGAAAATGTTGATTGTTTTTTGGACTAACTCTGGTGATGGTGGTAGCGTATCTTTAAGTTGGTATTCATAGCCTAATTGTTCCCATTTATATTCGCCCATTTTATGAAACGGGAGAACTTCGACTTTTTCTACGTTACTCAAGCTAGAGACAAAATGAGCTAATTCTGTAACGTTATGATGAGCATCAGTGAGGTTAGGAACTAAGACAAAGCGAATCCATGTAGGCTTATGAACTTCACTAAGATAGCGAGCTAATTTTAAAGTAGGTTCTAGGGAAACACTCGTTACTTTTCGATAAATTTCGGGATCGAAAGACTTGATATCTAATAAAACTAAGTCTACAAATTTTAAGACATCTTTTGCAGTATCCAAATCAACAAAACCAGAAGTATCTAGTGCAGTATGAAGTCCAATTTCTTGACAGCGTTTACAGATTTCCTTGACAAATTGCGGCTGCATTAATGGTTCGCCGCCACTAACAGTGACACCTCCACCAGAAAAGCGGATATAGGAAGTATATTTTTGAATTTCGGCAATCAGTTCATCCACACTTACTTGCTTACCATCTGTAATATTTCGGCAATCAGGATTGTGGCAATAAAGACAACGCAGCGGACAACCTTGGGTGAAAATGACAAAGCGAATACCAGGTCCATCGGTTGTACCGCAGCTTTCGATGGAATGGATTTTGCCGATGGTAGTCATATAGGTAGCAGAGGTGCAGAGGAGAAATTAATTGTTTTAGAGAGATGGTATTAGCCCTCTTTTGTCACTTTTGACGGAAAATAATCTAATACCCTTGTAATCACACACTTTCGTAACAAGAGTAGTTGAATAGCAAAAACGAGAGATGATTGCGCTTGCTCGTGATTCTACTTAAGGTTTAGAGTAGGCATGATATTTGTCTCTCACAAATATAACAAAAGAGGGATTAGATAACGTTCTCCAGCAGATTCTTATAGCTAGCCGTGAACAAACCTGAGTCCCCTAGAATTGAAGAATCTAGGGAGTGGGGGCGAAAACTCAAAGGCAATTGTGGAATGTGCGTTTAATAACATCTAGCTGCTGTTCGCGGGTTAATTTGATGAAGTTAACTGCATAACCGGATACCCTAATTGTTAATTGCGGATACTTTTCCGGATGATCCATTGCTTCTAGCAAGGTTTCGCGTTGCAGGACGTTGATGTTAACATGATGACCGTTATCGTGGAAGTAACCATCCAACATTCCGACTAAATTGTTAACTTGAGCTTCGGAAGTTGTTCCTAACGCCTGTGGCACAATTGAGAAAGTGTAAGAAATGCCATCTTGTGCGTGTTCGTAGGGAAGTTTGGCAACAGAAGCTAAGCTTGCGATCGCACCTTTGGTATCTCTTCCGTGCATGGGGTTCGCCCCTGGTGCAAAGGGTTCTCCTGCTTTACGCCCATCGGGGGTACTTCCTGTTTTCTTGCCATACACAACGTTTGAGGTAATTGTCAAAATTGATTGTGTGGGTACAGCATCGCGGTAAGTTTTACACGCCCGCAGTTTATTCATGAACGTTGTCACTAAATCTGTAGCAATTTGATCGACGCGATCATCGTTGTTGCCAAACTTGGGATAATCGCCCTTAATTTCGTAGTCAACAGCCAAACCACTTTCGTTGCGTAATACTTTGACTTTGGCGTACTTAATTGCGGATAAGGCATCAGCTACTACCGATAACCCTGCGACTCCACATGCCATTGTGCGATAAACATCGCGATCGTGTAGCGCCATTTCTAGGCGTTCGTAGCAATATTTATCGTGCATATAGTGAATGACGTTTAAAGTGTTGATGTATAGCTTGGCTAACCAGTCCATCATCTGGTTGAACTTCGCCATCACTTCGTCATAATCTAAGTAATTAGCGGCTACCGGCTCGAATTGTGGTGCAATTTGTTCGCCAGATTTTTCGTCTTTACCGCCGTTAATGGCGTAAAGTAGTGCCTTAGCAAGATTCGCCCGCGCCCCAAAAAACTGCATTTGCTTACCAACACGCATCGCACTCACACAGCAAGCGATCGCATAATCGTCGCCGTAGTACGGACGCATCAAATCATCATTTTCGTACTGAATTGAGCTAGTATCAACCGAAACCTTGGCACAGAAACGCTTAAAGTTCACTGGTAGCTGTTCTGACCACAAAACGGTTAAATTAGGTTCAGGTGCTGCTTCTAAGTTGTACAGCGTGTGCAAAAAGCGGAAACTTGTTTTTGTTACTAAAGTTCTGCCATCTTCGCCCATACCTGCGATCGCTTCTGTCACCCAAGTCGGATCGCCGGAGAATAGTTCGTTGTAATCAGGAGTTCGTAAAAAACGTACCATCCGCAATTTCATTACGAAATGGTCGATTAGTTCTTGCAATTGCGTTTCGGTTGCTGTACCATTTTGCAAGTCACGTTCAAAATAGATGTCTAAAAACGTCGAGACTCGTCCTAAAGACATCGCCGCGCCGTTTTGTTCTTTGACTGCACCGAGATACGCAAAATATAGCCACTGTACTGCTTCTTTGGCATTAGCCGCTGGTTGACTGATATCAAATCCGTAGCTAGCCGCCATTTCTTTGAGTTCAAACAAAGCACGAATTTGCTCAGAAATTTCTTCTCGACGTCTGATGATACACGCATCGATGCAATCAACGTCTAAAGATTCGAGTTGTTGCTTTTTGTCGGTAATTAAGAAATCAACTCCGTAAAGTGGGACTCGACGATAGTCGCCAATAATTCGACCGCGCCCGTAAGCATCGGGTAAACCTGTAATAATGCCAGAATGTCTTGCTAAGCGCATCTCTTTGGTATATGCATCAAATACCCCATCGTTATGGCTTTTGCGATACTTCTTGAAGATTTCTTCGGTTTGCGGATCTAGCTTGTAACCGTAAGCTTCTAGCGATGCTTTGACTGTTCTGATTCCACCAAACGGCATAATCGCCCGTTTTAAAGGTTTATCCGTTTGTAAACCGACAATTTGTTCTAAATCGCGATCAATGTAACCTGGACTGTGCGAAGTGATGCTTGATACGACCTTGGTATCTGCATCTAAAATTCCCTGTTTTCTTTCTTCACTCATTAGCGCTTTCACATTATCCCACAGCGCTTGAGTTCGGTTTGTAGCAGATACTAAAAAAGATTCATCGCCTAAGTAGGGTTTGTAGTTTTTTTGGATGAAATTACGAACATTAATTGTTTCCATCCATTCACCTGGTATAAAACCTTGCCATTGCGTCATAGACTTAACCATCCTTAATTTACTAACAGTAAATCAGTCGTTTCTTCGGTTAACTCTCTATTCTTTGTAGCTACCTCTATTTTATTATTGTTCTTGCTAATAAAAGACTTATTTGATGTTTTGTAAATATAACTTTACATATTTTTATAAAACAATTATTTTATTATTTTAAATTAAATTTGCTTTTCGCTTTTTCTACAGTTGCAAGAAAGTTACAAGTAAAAATTTCACTTAAGAAAAAAGCTAAAATCCAAGCCCCAAGAGGCTTACACTAGCTTAAGATTAATTGTAACGTACTGCAATTGCTTAGTAATTAATCTTATATTAACTCAAGAGTAAAATATCAAAAAAATAGACATCTGACTAGTCAAGTAGAATTGTGATGTGCCATTTCACACAAATATTCTTACTAGATTAGAAAAATGTGAAGAATTAAGTAAAAAATGAATTCAAAAAGGTTTTTATTAGCATCAACACCAAAAATAAAATTAGAATTGAGAAATAAGACTTTTGCCTTAATAGATAATGACATAAGTTTACATCTCCTCTGCTTAGTTAATCTTGCGATCGCTCAACTGAAACGCAGGCTGTACCTTTAATTCCGCATTTTCACAAGAATTCATATCAACCTTAACGGGCTTGACACGCCAAATTTCTTCGCAGTATTCCTTAATTGTGCGGTCTGACGAAAAAGTCCCAGTGCGTGCAGTATTGAGAATCGACATTCTGATCCAATTTTCGCGATCGCGGTAAGCTTGGCTAACTTGTTCTTGACAGTCGATGTAAGATTGGTAGTCTGCCATCAGCATATACTCGTCATGATGTAGCAGCGAGTTGACAATTGGTCTAAATAAATTAGGATCTTCAGGCGAAAAGTAGCCGTGCGCGATGTATTGCAGTACTTCCTGAAGTTCGCGATTTGTTTTGTAATAGTGCTGCGGGTGATATCCTGATGCTTTTAATGCCGAAACCTCATCAACAGTTAAACCAAAGAGAAAGAAATTATCTGCGCCCACTTCTTGAAGAATTTCAACATTCGCACCGTCAAGAGTACCAATTGTGAGTGCGCCATTCATGGCAAACTTCATATTACCTGTGCCAGAAGCTTCTTTTCCCGCTGTCGAAATTTGTTCGGAAAGATCAGCAGCGGCGTAAACTCGTTGACCAAGTGATACACTGTAGTTTGTCAAAAAGACAACCTTTAAACGACCTTGAACATCGGGATCGCGGTTGACAACATCGGCAACGGAATTGATCAATTTGATAATTAGCTTTGCCATGTAATAACCAGGCGCTGCTTTGCCACCAAAGATAAAAGTTCGGGGGAGAATCTCGATTTTTGGATGGCGTTTGATGCGGTTGTAGAGTGTAATGATGTGCAATACGTTTAACAACTGCCGCTTGTATTCGTGCATCCGCTTGACTTGGATATCAAACAGCGAGTTGATATTGACTTCGACACCGTGATGCTGTTGAATATAGTTGACTAAATCTTGCTTGTTGGCGAGTTTAATTTGCCACCAGCGATCGCGAAAATCGGCATCATCTACATAGGCTTCAAGTTGCTTGAGATCTTCAAGATTTCTGATCCAGTTTGTGCCGAGCTTTTCCGTAATCAAGTTTGCCAGGCGAGGATTTCCCAGCAACAGCCAACGACGCGGCGTGACGCCATTTGTTTTGTTACTAAACTTTTCGGGAAATAGGTCGTAGAAATCCCGCAATAATACGTTTTTCAGTAATTCGGTATGCAATGCGGCGACACCATTAATTGCATGACTTCCCACACACGCCAGATGCGCCATGCGGACTTGCTTTTCGTGACCTTCTTCAATGAGCGATAACCGCGTGATGCGATCAAATTCGCCAGGATAACGGGTATAAACATAATTGAGAAAGCGGTAATTGATTTCGTAGATGATTTCGAGGTGTCTCGGTAAGATGCGACCGAAGAGACTCACAGACCAACGCTCTAAAGCTTCTGGTAGCAAAGTATGATTGGTGTAAGCAAAAGCATTTTGGGTGATATGCCAAGCTTGCTCCCAAGTCATTTGATGTTCGTCGATCAACAAGCGCATCAATTCGGCAATTGCGATCGCTGGGTGAGTGTCGTTCAGTTGCAGCGCGGCTTTTTCGTGTAGGTTATCTAAACTCTCATGCGTGCGTAGGTGCAAGCGGATGATATCTTGCAACGAACAAGACACAAAGAAATATTGCTGTTCTAGGCGTAGTTCGCGTCCTTGGATTGTATTGTCATTAGGGTAGAGAACCTTAGAGATATTTTCGGAAAACATCTTATTAGCGACTGCGCCGAAATAGTCTCCCGCATCAAACGCTTGAAAGTTGAACTCTTCACTCGCTTCAGCTTTCCACAACCGCAAGGTATTAACTGTATTGGTGTCGTAGCCAGGAACAGGCGTATCGTAGGGAATTCCTAAAACAGTTTGCCCCTCAATCCACCGCACGCGATAATGACCTTGTGCATCGGTATAGTGTTCGGTATGACCGCCGAGTTTGACTGCAACGCGATAATCAGGGCGGGGAATTTCCCAAGGATTGCCAAAACTGAGCCATTTATCAGGAATTTCCCGTTGCCAACCATTTTGAATGGCTTGCTCAAAAATGCCAAACTCGTAGCGAATGCCATAACCAACTGCGGGAATTTCGAGCGTAGCTAAGGAGTCGAGAAAACAAGCTGCTAGCCGCCCTAAACCACCATTTCCTAACCCTGGTTCGCGCTCGCGTTCTAATAAATTATCCAACTCTAGTCCAGACTCGTGTAAGATCTGACGGACTTGTTCGTAAAGACCTAAGTTGATTAGGCTATTACCTAAATGGCGACCCATCAAGAATTCTGCTGATAGGTAATAGACCGTTTTGGCATCTTGTTGAACATATGTTTTTGCGGTTTGAATGCGGCGTTGCGTCAGGCGATCGCGGATACTATGCGCCACAGCCATGTAGTAATCGTGGAGTGTGGCAAAATATTCATCTTTACCTTGAATGTGATAAAGATTCTCTGTAAAAGCACGTTTAAGTGCTTCCCTACTCAGATTGGTACTTTCTTTGAGTTGCATATCTTCGCTTGCCAATCTGCGGTAGTCATGCTCAAACGATTCACTCATAGCTTTATCGTGTAAATTGTCAGGACTTACGCAAGATGATGAAAAAGGAACCACAAAGGACACGAAGAAATAGGAGTTTTAGAGAGTTCTTGCGTAAGTCGTATTAGTTCAAGTTGAAGGCGGAGAAAAGTCTCCCTAAATTCCTTACTTGTGGAGGACTTTAATTAGTTCACAAACCCCTGGAGGCATAGATATGTACAAACAGTAGCTGTAAGGAGGTTTATAAGCCCCCAGAATTGGGGAGCCTGTCGCGTGCGGAGGGAACCCCCGTTGAGCGAACTGGCGTGGGTGGTGGGCTTAACCCCGCGTTGCTACTCCTTCAGCGCCTTCATGTGACGGAGTCGGATCACTACCACTACTGCGTTGCGGAGGTGTTTGATCGCCATCAGCACCGTAGTACCGCCATTTCCAATCACGAATCTCTGGCATATCCTCGCCGTACTTATTGATGTAATGCTTGTGCTCAATTAACTTGTCGTAAAGCATTTGTTTGACATAAGCTGCGGTATATCCGAGTTTAGAGACGCGATCAATGACATCAATTGCTAGGTGGAAGCGATCAAGATCGTTAAGGACAACCATATCAAATGGTGTGGTTGTGGTTCCTTCTTCTTTGTAACCGCGCACATGCAAGTTTTTGTGATTCGTCCGACGATACGTCAAGCGGTGAATCAACCACGGATAGCCATGAAAGGCAAAGATGATCGGTTTATCGGTGGTGAAGATACTGTCGAAATCTTTATCACTTAAACCGTGCGGATGTTCTGTCTCTGGCTGCAATGTCATCAAATCGACGATGTTGACAACGCGGACTTTAAGATCTGGAAAGTGATACCGTAAAAGGTCTGTTGCAGCTAAAGTTTCAAGTGTAGGAACATCGCCAGCACACGCCATCACAACATCAGGTTCGCCGCCGCGATCGTTACTTGCCCATTCCCAAATCCCGATCCCTTTTGTACAATGTGCGATCGCGGCATTCATATCAAGGTACTGCAACGCAGGTTGTTTCCCTGCAACAATTACGTTGACATAATGACGACTTCTTAAACAGTGATCGGTAACTGAGAGTAACGTGTTTGCATCAGGTGGCAAATAAACGCGAATCGCCTCAGCTTTTTTATTAATCACATGATCCAGAAAACCAGGATCTTGGTGCGAAAAGCCGTTGTGATCTTGTCGCCAAACGTGCGAGGTGAGCAGGTAGTTGAGCGAGGCGATCGGTCTACGCCAAGGAATATGGCGAGTTGTTTTCAACCATTTGGCGTGTTGGTTGAACATCGAATCGATGATATGAATAAACGCTTCATAACACGAGAATAAGCCGTGACGACCTGTAAGGAGATATCCTTCTAACCAACCTTGGCAAGTATGTTCACTTAAAATTTCCATCACGCGACCATCCGGTGATAGTTGATCGTCTTCTGGCAGGATTTCAGCTAGCCAAGTTCTATCTGTCGCCTCAAATACGTTATTGAGTCGATTCGATGCCGTTTCATCAGGACCTACAATCCGAAAATTGCGGCTTTCTAAATTGCGTTTCATCACGTCACGCAGAAAGGTTCCCATCACACGGGTAGCTTCTGCTGCAACTGTTGCTGGTTTACTGACCTCCACTGCATAGTCGCGGAAATCTGGCATTTTGAGATCTTTGAGTAGAATACCGCCATTGGCATGGGGATTATCTCCCATACGTCGTTGTCCTTGCGGCGCGAGTTCTGCCAATTCGGCAATGAATTTACCATTCTCGTCGAAGAGTTCTTCGGGTTTGTAACTCTTCATCCACTCTTCTAGCAGTTTGACGTGCTCTGGCTGACTTGCCATATTTGCCAAAGGAACTTGGTGCGATCGCCAGTAATCTTCGGTTTTTTTGCCGTCAACTTCTTTAGGTCCTGTCCAACCCTTCGGGGATCGCAGAATAATCATAGGCCACTGCGGACGTTTTGTAAATCCATGACTGCGTGCCTCATTTTGGATTTCTTTGATCTCTGCGATCACTGTATCTAAAGTTGCAGCCATTAACTGGTGCATCGTTTCTGGGTCTGACCCTTCCACAAAATATGGTTTGTAGCCGTAACCGATAAATAAGCTTTGCAACTCTTCGTGCGAAACCCGCGCTAATATAGTCGGATTCGCAATTTTGTAACCATTGAGATGCAAAATTGGCAACACTGCACCATCGTAAACTGGATTAAGAAACTTATTACTATGCCAACTTGCGGCTAAAGGCCCCGTTTCAGCTTCGCCATCGCCCACAACGCAAGCCACAAGCAAATCAGGGTTATCAAACGCTGCGCCGTAAGCGTGCGCAACCGCATAGCCTAACTCACCGCCTTCATGAATCGAACCTGGCGTTTCTGGCGCAACGTGGCTAGGAATACCACCAGGAAAGGAAAACTGTTTGAAGAGTTTCTGCATTCCTTCAGCGTCTTGCGAGATATTCGGGTAGTATTCGCTGTATGTCCCTTCTAAATAAGTATTCGCAACTAATCCAGGACCACCATGACCAGGACCGGCAATGTAGATGGTGTTGAGGTCGTACTTTTTGATAACGCGATTGAGATGAACGTAGATAAAATTTAATCCTGGTGTTGTCCCCCAATGTCCTAGCAGTCTCGGCTTGACGTGTTCAATTTTTAGCGGTTCTTGCAGCAGCGGATTATCAAGTAAATAAATTTGTCCTACCGAAAGATAATTTGCTGCACGCCAGTAGGCATTCATTTTGCGGAGTTCCTCAGCAGACAAAGTACCTGCTTGGAGTGTAGAAGCGATCGCTTGAGCCATACTGATATACCCTCCTTTGAAGTCTTACAAACTTACATCAACTGGCTTTTGCTTCATGCTTAGCAAAACACTAAGCTGAAAAAACTGACTTTAAGGTAGATACAAATAGAGAACCAAGGAAAAAATAATGTTTTCTCATTTACTGAAATCTAACTTGGGATTACTAAATTACTTCACTTAAGTTGAGGTTATTGTGTTTGATGTATCAAGCCAGATGTCTTGAAGGCAGAAATCACTCTATAAATTATGAAATTCTTTCGTAAAAAACTAATTCTCAGGTAGCGACTAATATTTTAATTATATAAATCGCTTTTTAAAACTTTTTACCTATTTTTATCTCCATCAATATAATTGACAATTTAGGTTAAACTGTTTCAGCGATTTTTCTGTTTAATAGGTACTTGCTTTGCAAGAATCTGTTCAAGTTCTATATTATAGCAATTTTCTAGATTTACTATCAACTTAGTTCTGAAAAATAACACTTGGAGAACTTTCTAATTGTTTTTCTTCAGACGTAGGCTATTTATCTTTAGCTGCGTTCTTAAGGTTTTCATCTGCTGCTTAAGCTTTTTGCTTACTTAATTAACAGTTTAGGCTTTCTTTAATTACTTTGACATAATAGTAACTTGCAAAAAAGTAATTGTGTTTACTGAAGCTTGAAAAAATATATCCCTTTTCATTTTCTTGTATCATTGACTACTTCAACTCAAAACTTTAGTTTTTGTGACAACCTCTCTCCCAGAGAAGCTTATTTTCAATCAATGCACTAAGTTTTTAAGATTATTTTAATATTTCTGGCAATTGCTGCGAGTAGTTGTATATCAAATCACCTGTTTATTAATTATAAGTAAGTTTTTATTTATGACACTGATAAGATTTTTCTATCACTCGTTTTTTTGTTTTTCAAAGATATTAAGAAAGTAAATTTTTATAAAAAGAACCTTCAGTAGCTGAGTACGAAATTTGTAACCAATGAAACAGTAATTGATGAACAACCTAATTTCTGCTTAGTAAAAACGCCCTGAAAAGCATACTTGCCTACACGTATAGCGGTGGACAGTTCACAGTTGATAGTTGACAAAGCCTTCCCACACTCTCTTCACTGTCCACTGTCCAGTTTTTGGGTACACGCGATCAACGACGGTTGTAAATTCTTTAGCTAAGTGTTCGTCAGCAATCATTGCCAATCTCCGGTGCAGCTTTCTAATGTCAATACATCTGCGATCTGCTGCGTAATGCTAAAGTCAGCATCTTCAACAGATGGAACAGCGCTATAGGTATAACTATGATTGTACTCTCCAGAGTTGTAGGCTTGAATCCACTTCTTAGGCGATCCTTTAACACCATCGACAAAGCTAACAATATTAATTTTGGGCTGAATTTAGAAGTTGCTATTTAACTGAATTGTTAAATGTAAATTTAGTTACGGAATTTTGAAAGAAAGATAATTCACGCAAGAAGGTGATGTAAATATTAAGATTTTATTTAATGGCTCAAAATGAACAAAAGTTTTAGAGTCTATTGGTTAAAACTAAGATCGATAAATTAAAACTATAAAATTTTCTGTTGCGACAGCACTTGATTCTATAATCTCATGTGATTGCATTGTATTTCGTCGCATCTATTTGTTTCAGAAGCTCTACAAGTGTGAGGAATGAAGCGTTGATTAAAAATCGCTAATATAGTGTTTCTATTTGATTTGTGAACGTCTTATCAAGACGGTTAATCGTTGATTATTAATAGCACTTAACTATTAACCATTGACAGCCCAACTGCCAAACTTCACACCTAAAATAGACTCGCTATGATATGCAGCTTTAGTGAATAGTTCGATTTGAAAATCACCCACAAGCCTATGCCCTATGCCATTACTAAGCGCTGTATTCAGTGTGACAACTGTGTTCCTCAGTGTCCAACAGGTGCGATCAAAGTTATGGAAGGTGACTACTGGATCGACCCGAATTTATGCAATAACTGTCAAGGGTATGTTGCACCACAGTGTATAGTGTCTTGTCCGGTCAATTCACCAGTACCTTGGCAAGCCAAAAAAGGTAGATGCAAGGTAGAGGCGAGAACTGTTCCTAGTCCGGATCTATTTCCAGATGGGAAAAGCCATCCGTTTGCTTCTGCGATCGCCATTTGGGAATTATGCAACGTTCTAGCACAGCGACAATCGCTGCCTTGGGAAACGGATGCGGCGGGAGAAGTGTATTATCAACGGCAAATTAACGGCGGTAAAGGAGTGATCGCTTTTCGCATAACAGACACAATCAATTCAGAGTCATCAGTCGCCCTTAAAGGCGAACAGGCTTTATCAGTAATTGAAACGTTTGATATTCGAGCAGCGTGTTTGCACTTGCTCTATGCCGCTTATGTTACCAACCTAGACAAACCTTGGGAAGAAGAGTTTATTATCAGCGATCGCCAAATTGAGGAATACCTAGGGCTAGATAAGCGCAAAGATTTGGGCAAATCGACCAAGCTATCTTTGATTAAACAACTTGCGCAACAACCGTGTAAGTTCATCGTGTGTCTGAGTTTGCCTCGACAAGGCAAAATTAAACAAGTTAGCCTTGAAAAAAGCCGCGTGTGGCATTTATTAGATATTCAGCACCACTTTCAAGCAGACGAACTAGGATGTAAACATCTTGTCGGGCTGACGTTCAAAATTAAAGCAGGTCAATGGGCAAAGTATTTTTTAAATCGGCAAGGTTGCAAAGAACGGACTGCATTTTATCAATATGGTACTTTACCCAAAGCTTTACTCAGCAACATCATGAGTATTTGGCAGCAACATGAGGGGGCAGCGCGGATGATGCTGTGGTTATTATTTAAAACCAAAATGGGCAGAGAACAGCGCGTGACAGTTCCTACACTCATGCGAATTGCCTACGGCGATCGCAAACTGAATCAAGTAGCTTTGCAACCGGAACGCCAACGTCTGCTGAGAGTATTTGAAAGCGATTTAGAGATCCTCAATCACTATGGACTCAAACCAGCCTTCGATCCAGTTACCTACCCAGCAGAAATTCAACCATTGTGGGCGAAACTGAGTGATATTCCCGAAGATGCAGAAGCCGCGTTAGAATTTTGGACCGATGATGGCAGTAATAACAACCGTTTAACCGATGCTGCACCGCGTGGTAAATGGAATCGATTGATGAATGCCCGTATCTTATATTTTGAGCTACCACACGCCTGGGAATCCCTCGCCAAGTCGAAGAAGCCGCGCAGTACGAACCGCAAAACAAACTTAAAATCGCCTGCAACGCTGTCTACAGAATATATTCTTGAGGCAAGAAAAAAATTAGGATTAAGTCAAAGAGACTTGGCACAGCTAACAGGTAAAAGTCAAAGTTGGATTCGCGATATTGAAAACGGGCGTTTCCAAGCTAAGTTAGAAGACCAAATGCTGTTGCGAAGGGTCTTAGGGATGCATTAGTCTTTAGACCTGCTTTGAAAATAGTCAGCCCCCGCAAAGGGGGCTATTTAACATAAGAATTTAGATATATGCCTTTATTGTGTCTGGTGCGCGTCAGGTTTAGCTTGAGTGCGATCGCTGAACCAGTGTTGTTCAGTTTTATGCTGTAATTCCGTGACTTTACCATCTTCTACACCACACTTAAGCCCTGCCGGAGGGATTCGAACCCCCGTGATACAACTTAGAAGGTTGTTGCCTCATCCACTCGGCCACGGCAGGATAAAAACTACTTTGCTATATTAGCAACAAGATAGCCTTGTTTGGCGTTTTCTTCATTTTTATACGCCTTACTCATAGTATCAAAATTTTAGCAATGTCTAACGTACAGCCATTCACGAGCTGGGATACCAAGGATACCAATTTGAGTATCGAAAGAAAAGAAACGATTGAGCGAGTCAACGCCAGAGGCGAATGAAAACGCAGCGATAAAAGCACAGAAAATAACTCCAACTTCTCATCTTGGTCCCCAATGCTGCAAACGCGAAAATAATCGCTATAATGATACTCAGTGGTGTTTGAAGGTGGAGGTTGTGCCTAGCTTTGGCAAAGGATTTTGATAGCAGTGTTCTAGCATGACTTTGTAACTAGGCTAATCTAAGTACACCAATAAAATTGCAATCTACAAGCGCAGCATAAAGAAGTTGTTTCTATTTCTGATACAGTATTGTCTGTTACTGAGTGCTGCTATATAAAATAAAGTACTAATCCGACTTTGCTGCGAACTACGGTAAGCAGCAGCGGGCTAAGGAAAAAACTGTGGTATGACCGTGAAAAAACTATCGGATGCTGACAAAAGCGAAATTCTCAAATTATATCGGGAAACTGGAGAAACAACCTCCACGTTGGCGGAGCGCTACGGTGTCAGTAATTCGACGATTAGCCGTCTACTCAAAGTTACTTTACCAGAAGACGAGTACGAATCGCTGATCGCTTTAAAACGCGCGGCGCGAACTCCGCACTCAGAAAGTAGCAAAGCTGTACAAAGTACTCCTGAGAAATTAGCGGGTGATATTGCACAGCAGCTAAAATTAACACAACCACAGTTAGAGTTAGCGCAAGTCGAGCCAAGTGATGCTCCTCGTCTTAGAGGGCGACGCACAGCGCCACAGCAGCCAAAACTAGTTAAACCCGCAGTACAACAGCTGCAACTACTCGATGCAGAAAGTACAGACGATCGCACTGTGACGCCAACGCAATTAGAAGAACGCGAACGTCCGCAAGCGATCGCACAAGACGTCGAAGATGATGACACTGATACGATTAACGCAATGCTTGGGGAAGATTTAATCGACGAAGACGAAGACGATTTAGAGGATTTGGAAGAAGACTTAGATGATGACGAACTCGACGATCTTGACTTAGATGATGATGAACCTTTCCCCGTCACGCGACCAATCAAAGGTAGTCGAGTTGCTGTTCAAGTTTTACCATTATCAGAAGCGTCGCTACCAAAAACTTGTTATTTAGTCATTGATCGGGCGTCAGAGTTGATTACACGACCGCTACGAGACTTTGGCGATTTAGGACAAATTCCCACTGGCGAAACTCAGCAAAGAACGTTACCCGTGTTTGACAACCATCGTGTCGCGCGTCGTTTTTCCACGAAACGCGACAAAGTTATCAAAATTCCAGATAGCCGCTTGTTGCAAAAAACGCGATCGCACCTCCAAGCCAAGGGAATTACCCGACTACTCGTTGACGGTCAAGTTTATTCGCTGTCCACAACCTAGAGTTAGATCTAGGCTAGCTGAGTGTCAATCCGGTGAAACTTACCGCAAGAGAGTATCACTTTAGGGTAATTCTCAGTAAATTCTCGCATAGACACATACACTAAGGTAGCGGTAGTTTTATTTTTGTAATTCTGCTTATATATAGCTACCTTGAGGCAAATACATCAACAGCGATGGTGTTAGAAAAACTAACAGGGTGCAGTGATCGCCAGCAGAAAGTGACTTATAAAACCTCAATGGCAAGGCTATCAATTGCACTTGAAATGAGATTAAACCGATGGCTAGATTTGCCTTAATCAATGCATTGCAGCGTGCTTACCAGATTGCCCAGTTATCGCATAAAAGTACAATTCCAACAGATGAATTAATCGAAATATTGCAAAAAAAGGCTTCACGCCGACATCTGTTGCAAGCAGGACTATTCACTACAGGCGCGATCGCCGGAGTTTCTCTCAGTCAAACTCGGCGTAGCGTTGCAGTCGGTGCCAACTCCAAAGTTCTCATTGTTGGTGCAGGAATCGCGGGATTGACAGCTGCTTATCGATTGCATCAAGCTGGGGTGGGTGTTGAAATTGTTGAAGCGAGAAATCATCTTGGTGGTAGAATCCGCAGCCTGGCTAATGCCGCCGGAACCTCGACCACTGTAGAATTAGGCGGAGAATTTATCGATTCAGGACATCAAAATATCCAAGCACTAATTGCTGAACTTGGCTTGACTTTAGCTGATTTACGCGCAGCAGATCGGGAATTAGAACCAGATGTTTGGTACTTTGGTGGCAGAAAAATTGCTCTCGAACAAATTGTACAAGATTTTGTACCGCTCGTGCCAATTATTGAAAAAGACGCAGCGATCGCCGTAAATCTCAAATCTCCCGCTGCAATTCAATTAGACAGAACTTCAATTACACAGTATTTAGCAGACAAACCAATTAGCCCAACTTTACGCGAACTCATCGCGATCGCTTATACAGTTGAATACGGGCGCGAAGCCGCCGAACAGTCGAGTTTAAATCTGATTTATCTGATTAGCACAGATCCGCAAGAGTTTAGGATCTATGGTGATAGCGATGAGCGCTTTCAGATTGTCGGTGGTAATCAACAACTGATCGCGCGCTTAGCACAGCCGTTAGCCAATTTTATTGCAACCGGAACTGAGTTAGAAGCCCTCCGCCGCCTACCCGATGGTCGTTATCGCGCCAGTTTCCGCGCCGGAACAAGCACTTTTGAGCGGAACTACGAACGAGTTTTATTAACGATTCCTTTTAGTGTTCTACGCACCGTACGCCTTGCGGTTGACTTACCACCCGCTAAACGTCAGGCAATTAATCAATTACGCTACGGCACAAACTCAAAACTAATTGTTGCATATCAGGCAAGAATATGGCGCGATCACTATAACTGTGCTGGTTCGATTTTTACCGATTTAGGTTTTCAAAATACTTGGGAAGCAACGCGCTACGCTACAGGAAAGCATGGATTGCTCACTAACTATAGTGGCGGACGCTATGGATTTGAAATCGGAAGAGGAACCGCACAAGCCCAAGCACAAAAATTTCACGCACAGATTGAAAAAGTCTTTCCTGGGCTTTATCGTCAACGTACAGGCGAAGCAATTCGAGCATACTGGACTGGAGAGCAATATAGTGCAGGTTCTTATGCTACGTATTTAGTAGGACAGTGGTCGCAGTTTTATGGTAAAGAAGGAGAACGAGTAGGAAATCTCTTGTTTGCTGGCGAACATTGCTCTTTAGAATATCAAGGATATATGGAAGGAGGATGTGAAACAGGTGAAGCTGCGGCGCGAGAAATTTTGAAAGATTTGAAGCTAAATACTCAAGCGACTTTGAAGGCTCCTAAAATGAGCCAGCATAGAAATGCAAGGTTTACAAAAGGTTTACAATAAGTGAACGGTACACTAGAGTTAAACTCCGGTACCTGCATTTACCGCATTCCGCGGTCAGAGGTGACAGAGAATCAATTATGGATAGGGCTTCTGATGTAACTCAATACGGCGTGGTATTGGTAACTGCTGGTTCACAGCAAGAAGCAGAGGCGATCGCCACTTCGTTAGTCAAATCGCAGCTAGCTGCTTGCGTTAACATTGTGCCGATTTCTTCGGTCTATACTTGGCAAGGCGAACTTTGTCAAGAACCCGAATGGCAATTGCTGATTAAAACAGATCTAAATCAGTTTTCGGCTTTAGCAGCAAAAATCCAAGAACTACACTCTTACGAAGTTCCAGAAATCATTGCGCTACCGATTGTTGCTGGTTCGACAACTTATCTTAATTGGATGTCTACGCAATTACAAAGGGTGAATTAGATGGTGAACTTTAATATTTTTTGAAGTAAAATACAGCGGCACAATAGTTTAAGGTGTGTTAACGAGGTATTTGAACAAGTCATTAACAACTGCATTCATTTCGATTCTATAGGGTTAGCTTCTTGCCAAAGTTCCTCGTAAGCTTGCGCTGAAATTGTGGTAGTCATGTGGCGATCACATATTTATCATTAATTTATTATTGTTAGTTTAGAAAGATTCTCAATATTTTAGATTGATGGGTGCAAATAAGGTAACGTCCAAGTTGGTAATTGGTAATTGGGTTGATCCTCGTTTATCCTACAACTTGTCGTAATGAGTGCAGCGCACGTCAAAAAAACAATTCCTTAATTCCCTCGCTACCAATTTCAATCGCTAATGCTGCGAGGAGAAAACCTAACAGTTGCGTGACAATTACTGCACCTTCGGCACCAATCCACTTGTCAATCCGCCCTGCCTGGCGTACGATAAACCACGTCACAACCATTGCGGCAACCGTACCCACGACAACACTGAAATGCGCATTAGGCGACTCGGACATCAATAGCATCACGGTTGTAATCGTTGCAGGTCCGGCGAGTAAAGGCAAAGCTAAAGGAGTAATGGCGATATCGCGCCCTTGTTCGACGATTGGCGTATCTAATTCGCCTTCAAGCATTTTTAACGCAATTAGTAGCAGTAACAACCCTCCAGCTACGCGTAATGATGCAATACTGATGTGCAAGTAATCGAGAATAAATTGACCGCCAAACGCAAAGCTTAGTAATACGGCGATCGCAACTATACTAGCTTTATCGACGACTCGGTTACGCTGCTGCGGTTCCATCCCCTTAGTCAGAACTAAAAATATCGGTGCATTACCCAAAGCATCCGCAAGGACGAATACTGCAACAAAGGTTCTAACTAGGACAGATGTATCCACAATGGCAATCCTTAAATAATCAATTTCTGAACACCTATGATATCTGTGGGGTTGGTAATCGGTAATGGGAATATTAGCAATTATTTACTACCAACAATCCTTCAGTCATTAGCTAGCGATGATATAAACTATCTAGCACAACATCCCAAAAGCGCAAGTACAGCAAGATGCTACTCACTGCTAGGTTTTTTCAAATCAATAAATCTGGCATCATACCTGAGAGGGATATATTTTTGCACCTGCCAACATGACTCAACATGACGCACAAGTACGAATCGAACGCGACTCGATGGGAGAACGACAAATTCCCCATCATGTTTACTATGGTATCCAAACCTTACGAGCAATAGAGAATTTTCCGATCAGTGGACTCAAGCCATTACCACCGTATGTTGATGCGTGTGTGTTGATTAAAAAAGCCACGGCGATCACTAACGGCGAACTCGAATGCATATCTTCAGAAGTTAGTCAAGCAATTGTTGCAGCCGCAGATGAGGTGTTATCGGGGAAGCTGCGCGATCAGTTTGTTGTCGATGTTTATCAAGCAGGCGCGGGAACTTCGCACCACATGAACGTTAACGAAGTCTTGGCAAATCGAGCTTTGGAAATTTTAGGCGATGAAAAGGGGAATTACAAGCGCATTAACCCAAACGATCATGTCAACTACGGACAATCTACTAATGATGTCATTCCGACAGCAATTCGCATTGGGGGCTTATTAGCACTCAAAAGAACACTTTATCCAGCATTATCAGGTGTGATCGCTGCTTTAGAAAACAAAGCCGTAGAATTCCAAGATATTGTGCGATCAGGTAGAACGCATTTACAAGATGCAGTTCCGGTCAGATTAGGTGAGAACTTTCGTGCTTGGGCGCAAATTCTCCAAGAACATGAAACTAGAATCAAAACGGCTGCACAAGATCTTACCGTACTGGGATTAGGAGGTAGCGCGGCGGGGACAGGATTAAACACACATCCGCAGTATTGCGATCGCGTTGCGCAAATTTTATCCGAACTCATCGACCAACCGTTACGTCCTGCACCGCATTTAATGGCAGCAATGCAAAGTATGGCACCATTTGTCAATGTTTCGGGTGCGCTACGTAACTTAGCACAAGATTGCGTCAAAATTTCCCACGATCTGCGATTAATGGATTCAGGCCCAAAAACAGGTTTTAAAGAAATTCAGCTACCACCCGTACAGCCTGGATCTTCGATTATGCCAGGAAAATACAACCCTGTGATGGCAGAAATGACATCAATGGTGTGTTTTCAAGTCATGGGTTACGACAGTGTGATCGCACTTGCTGCACAAGCCGGACAACTCGAACTCAATGTCATGATGCCACTCATTGCCTACAACCTGATTCACAGCATTGAAATTTTAGGTAACACTATAGCCGCATTAACCGAAAGGTGCATCAAAGGTATTTCAGCAAATCGCGATCGCTGTTTAGCGTATGCAGAAGGTAGCTTAGCGCTAGTCACAGCCCTAAATCCGTATATTGGTTACTTAAATGCAGCCGCCGTTGCTAAAGAGTCATTAGAAACAGGTAAATCACTGCGACAAATTGTTCTCGAGCACGAATTAATGACAGCAGAAGATTTAGCCAAAGTACTCGATCTAGAGCAAATGAGTGCAATGCGTTCTACTCAAAGATAGGCGCTTTTTTATGCATTAAGTAAGACATAAGAATAGCTGCTTTTTCGTATAATACATAATGCATCCAAGAAATATCAAATAGGAGAAAGATTGAGTTGGCTACTACTGCGATTACTCGAAAAAACCTTATTCAAAGTCTAATAACTGGTTTACTTATTGGTGTGCTAGTTGGCGCACCTTTAGGCTGGTTCATTCATCAATTTTATGCTGAACGTCGCTTAGCAGATGTTTTGATTTGTCGCGAAAAAAACCGCAATCAACCTGAAGCTGTTTTACAATCCATTTGCGGCTCTAGATTTTAGGTCTATATATTTTAGTAATCAAGTCATCTCAAACTAGCTACGAGAATCCCTCTCTAGCTCTTTTTTCGGTATTCTCTATAGCCTCTGTGGTTCGTTTCACTTATAATTCAAATACTACGACTCTATCCATTCAACGAATTGACACAAAACCAGCTTGATCTATCATTTTTTCTCCCTCATCAGTTGCTAATAAATTAGTATAAGCAACTCCTGCTTGCTCATCGAGACTACCATCACGTTTGACGATCACAAATAGCCGGCGAGTAAGCGGATAAGACCCGTTAGCAAGCGCAATCTTATTCAAAACAGTTTCATTTGCACCAACAAAGGGAGTAATAAACATTTCTCCTGGTGCTATAGATAGCGGTAAAGGATATATAGTTTTTTGTCCGACGACAACTGAGGCGGAACTATAGCCAATACCGCCAGGAGTAGCAGCTACTTTGAGAATAGCCTCGGTAGCTGTACTGACAATTTGCACATTACCGAATTCTCTTCCGGCTAAAACGCGTTGTTGAACAACATCAGCAGTTCCACTCAGTTGAGGAGCAAAACTAAACGCAGTAATGGGAAGATCGGCTCCTCCTACAGTTTTCCAGTTCTTGATTTTTCCTGAAAAAATATCTTGTAGTTGCGACAAATTTAAACCAACAATCAGATTATGAGGATTGATAAAAAAAGTAATACCGTCAATCGCGATAGGTATTTGTTCTAGCGCAAAGCCACGCGCTTTCGCTTGGGCTAATTCGTCTTGTTTTAAGGGGCGCGATGAGAGTGCAAAGCTTAATTCACCATCGAGTAACATTTTTATCCCCGCCCCAGAACCTTGAGGAATACCAACTGGTTCGACAAAACGTAATTGATACTGTCTTTGTGATTGACTAAGTGCAGCAAGAACTACTGGAGAACGTAACGGTGCAAATATCGGAGAACCTCCATAGTGAAATACTCCTTCAGGAACATTAGGAACTTCCGCAAAGGTTTTATACTCAACCTGAACGTTGCTACCAACTTCGGAACTTATGGGGTTAGAAATGCTAATTTGAATTAATCTGTAAATTGAAATTGTAACGGCTAAAGTAGTAGCAATAATTCCGATTCTAAGTAAGAACTGAATATTATTGCGGTCAAATGGTATAGAATTTACATCTGTTAGTGAAGATTTTTTTACTGATTCTTGAGCAATACTATTACTTGTATTCGATGTGATCGCTAAACTAGTAGCGTTTACTCTAGTTAATAAAGCAGAGTTTATTTTTATATTGGATTGGCTTGAGGAAGATTGCTGATCTTGATAGCTTGAATCGGACAAATTTTCAAATTTATCTATAATTTCTTCGATAATGTAATTTTGATAAACCGATAGATTTGCAATTTGCTGCTCATATGTTTGTTCGCTCGGTACGATGACTGTCTCTTGTGCAGAAAGCGGAACAAATAAATTGATTAATTCCCCTTGATTTAAGGCATTATGGCATTGCTGACAAACCTCAGGTGCAATTATGACTCCAGGGCGTGCAGGTTTATAAGTCCACAAGTTAGGGACAACTTTTTTTTCTATTATTGATGGATTTTGTCGGTCAATTACTGCTAATGGTCCTTTTTGTAGGTAAGTAAAGATAGTGTCTAGATGAAAGCTAAGCAGTATTTCGTCTAAGTAGTAGCAGATGAAATAAGGAATAGCATTCTGAGTTGTTTCATCGATTCCTTCATGATATATCCAGCCGAATAGCGTCTGATGCGAAGTCATTTGGTGTAAGTAAACAGCGCGGTATCCTAAACTCGGAGGATTCAATACATCCCAGTAGCGGGAAATAATGCGATCGCTAAATATTGTTTGCACTGCTTGCGGTACTTGCTGGCTTGCAAGCTGTCGAAATCCTCTACCAGCAAAACTAGTGTAATGCAGTTGTCTTAGGAGTAAATCCATTTGCTTGTAAAAAAATAATCAATACTATCTTGAGGAGAATTTTCAAGCAACTATTGCCCGAATTTTATTAGGTATGCAAATTCTATTCAGAACAATACCAAATTTTTACTTCATATAAATTTTAAATTTACTGCTAATACCAAAATTCTCAGTAAGTTGGTGATCGCTCAACAACCTTTTGTAATCCAAACACCAACATGGATGAATCACTGGCAATCTCGAATTAAACGGAAAATCATTGTAATAGCGAATACAATGTTAATATCCTCAATACTAGCTACAAAAGCGAGTACCGAAAAGTCAAACTATCAAGCCGCAACCCAGAATAAGACAACTAACTGAGCAAGTACGAATAACGCAACCATCGTCGCACCGATTGTGCAAAATGACCTGTTGTTGGGCTGACTCGTTGCACATTAATGCGATCGCCCGCGAATTTGGCAGCAAAATGAGATTAGCTTGTTTTCGCACCTCGCAACGCAAGTCGGTTTTGCTGTTAATCAAATTAGATCTGACATGAAGAATTCGCAACCAATCGTTAATTTAAGTCAAGCTAAGTCTTACGAGCGATCCCTATTAAGCACTGCTATAGAAAATTTATTACAGCCTTGGGGAGGGTTGACCACTTTTATCAAACCAGGCGATCGCGTGTTACTCAAACCGAATTTACTCACAGGTTCGCGCCCTGATAAAGAATGTACAACGCGTGCTGAGTTAGTTTACACCGTAGCGCAGATGGTTATGGATCTTGGCGGTAAGCCATTTTTAGGCGATAGCCCTGCGTTTGGTAGTGCTAAAGGTGTGGCGATCGCCAACGGATATCAACCGTTAATTTCTGAACTGAATTTGCCAATTGTAGACTTTCACGGGCAACGCTATCAAACGGTCAGCAAAGAATTTAACCACTTGCTGCTGTGCAAAGAAGCAATCGAAGCGGATGTCGTCATTAATTTACCCAAGGTGAAATCACACAGCCAACTCACGTTAACTCTCGGCGTGAAAAATCTCTTTGGCTGCGTACCAGGAAAGATGAAAGCCTGGTGGCATATGGAAGCTGGAAAAGATCTTAACCGCTTTGCGCAAATGCTTGTCGAAACAGCGCGGACAATTAACCCTGATTTAACAATTATTGATGGCATTATCGGTCATGAAGGCAATGGTCCAAGTGGTGGCGAACCGCGACAATTATGCGTACTCGGTGCAGCGACAAATGTGTTTGCGCTCGATCGCGCGATCGTCGATATATTGCAAGTTACACCCCAAAGCGTACCGACAATCGCGGCTCAAGCACGTTTAGGATTATGTGCAGATATAAACGAAATTCACTTTCCGCTTTTACATCCTACTGCGTTGCAGGTAGATGATTGGAAACTACCCGATGCGCTTGTGCCTATTGATTTTGGAATGCCGCGCATCATTCAGTCTACGTTTAAACATCTCTATATCCGCTGGATTCAAGAACCAATGCGGGCTTATACCAATGCTGTGGGCAAGTAAGCGTATTTACTTAAGTGTAAACTATGCTACGATGAGCCACTATCGGTTTGGATTAAGCTGTTAACACCCTCCGATTGCTCAAGCAACCGCCATCAAGCTAGCTAGTGGCGGTTTTTTATTGTGAGTTGAGTACCCTATTCGTTTTCGCCAATCGCCCCCTAAATCCTCCACTCGTGGGGGACTTTGAATTCTAAGGCTTTAGAGAAGACCCCAGAATTGGGGGGCGGGATCAGCTAATTGAGCAACACTGGATGAGAATAGCAGCAGCAAGGTAATAATAAAGGATAAACAAATATTCTTGTGGTTAAATCGTGGTTGTGAATGCGCCTACTCAAAATACAACGTTTCGCATCTCGTCCATCATTCGGATAACGTTGATGAGTTTGTACATTGCTTTAACAGTACCTTTGCCTTTTTTATCAAGTATTACAGCAGCACCTGTTCCACCAGTGTTGTTGTGGGTAGGAATCGGTATCGGGGCTGTGGCGTTATATGCAGCGTTGTGCGAACGAGTTATTGTTGATGAACAACAAATTCAAGTGACTTATCCGCGCTGGGTACCAAAGTTTTTTCGTAAAGGGTGGGCGTTACCTTGGGCGGAGGTGAAGGATTTAAAACCACGAACTACGGGTCAAGGCGGATTAGTCTACTATTTTTTAAGTAAAGAGGGAAAAGGTTACTTGTTACCGATGCGGGTAGCAGGTTTTGCTCGGTTGGTTGAATACGTACAAGCGAAAACAGGTATTGATACAACGGATGTTAAACCTTTAGCACAGCCGTGGATGTATTTGATTTTGCTGGCGTTTACTGTGCTACTACTCTTAGTAGATGCTTGGACGATTACCACTGCACTAGCACAAGGTGGTAATTTAACTTAATCAAAGTTGTATTTCAGGAATAGGTGTGGAGTGTCAACACAACTGCGCTTACAGCAGGTGAGTTTATCGGCTGCGATTGGTTCACAGTCTTTACTGCAAGATATTTCTTTTGATGTTACGAGGGGCGATCGCCTTGCGATTGTTGGTTCATCTGGTGCAGGGAAAACATCGCTACTGCGACTATTGAATCGCTTGAGCGAACCAACGGCAGGTATGATTTGGCTTGAAAATCAAGACTATCGCCAAATTCCTGTGTTGCAACTACGTCAACAAATCGTACTCGTAATGCAAGAGTCGAAGTTATTGGGAATGACAGTACGAGATGCGATCGCCTATCCCCTCGTGTTGCGCAAACTTCCAAAACGACAAATTCAACAACGCGTTTCGCAATGTATTGAAGTCTTGCATATTCCCGCAGAGTGGTTAGATCGTAACGAGTTACAACTTTCGGTAGGACAAAGACAGTTAGTTGCGATCGCACGGGCTTTAGTCATTCAACCAAAAATTTTATTGCTCGATGAACCCACATCGGCGTTAGATGCAGGTACAGCGTCGCACCTAGTACAAGTTTTAACCGATTTATCCACAACGCATCAAACAACAATTTTGATGGTAAATCATCAATTAGAAATTGCAGAGTTATTTTGTACGCGAGTTTTGCACTTACAGCAAAATAAGTTAATTCAGGATCAACCTAATACTAAAGTCGATTGGGCAAACTTACGACGAACTTTGATTCAAGCTGAAGCAGAAACTGCTGCTGAATGGAGCTAATTTCCCGTCAATAATTCTCGAATCATTTGCGGAAGCTGCACGATTTGCTGCCAAAGTTGTTGTGGTTGAACGCCAAACCCAATTTGTAAAATAAGCACGATCGCTGCTACTGTTAGGGCGGTGCTAAGCGTTGTCTTAACGACTCTGATTAATGCCGTGAATACCAACCAAGCTACAACCAAAGCCGCAATCAAAACGATTAAATCTATTGGCACAACCATTGCATCAAGTGTCATTTCTCTTAATCTAAAGCAAAATAATATTAGGATACCCGCTGATTCTTTACAATAGATAGGATATTCACTATGTCAGCGATGCAATGGCAAAAACTACTGTCTCGTAGTCGATTATTTGGTACTTTAAATATTGAAGACCCTGGGCGGACAGCTTTTGAAAAGGATTTTGATAAAATCATCTTCTCATCTTATTTTAGGAGATTAAAAGACAAAACACAAGTCTTTTCTTTAGTAGATAATGACTATATTCGCAGTCGCTTAAGTCATAGTTTAGAAGCTTCTTGTGTAGGGAGAACTTTAGGAACGCTTGTCGGTCAAGAAATTGTTAAACGCCACGCCAAAGACTTATATGATTATACTGCTCGCGATTTTGGTGATATTGTCGCGGCAGCTTGTTTGTCGCATGATATCGGTAATCCACCTTTCGGTCATGCGGGAGAAGATGCAATTCAAGAATGGTTTAAATCTCCAGATGCAGCCGCAGTACTATCATTATTAACTCCTAGACAACAAGCGGACTTTAAATACTTTGAAGGTAACGCTCAAGGCTTTAGAATTCTAACAAAACTTGATAAACCACAACATCGGCAAGGCTTACAATTTACTTGCGCAACTTTAGCGACATTTACTAAATATCCTAGAGAAGCTGGTATTAATAGTAATTCTTTTAATAAGTACAATAGTGATTTTAATAATAAAAGTACTAAAAAACATGGTTTTTTTCAAGAAGAAAAAGAGCTATTTGCGCAAATAGCGCAGGAAGTTGGTTTGTTGCGTCGCAAAGATAATATTGCTTGGTGGTGCAGACATCCTTTAGTTTTTCTCGTTGAAGCCGCCGATGACATTTGCTACCATATTGTTGATTTAGAAGATGGCTTCTCGATGGGATATATTGACTATGCAGAAGCTAAGATGTGGTTGAGTGATATTTTAGTAGGAGAAAAGCTAGAGAATTTAGATGATAAAAAAGAACATATTAAGTATCTACGAGCAAAAGCAATTCATAAATTAATTACCGAAGTTAAACAAGTTTTTCTTGACTATGAAGAACAAATAATATCTGGCAGATTTGATAGACCATTAACGTCACAAATCGAGTCAGGGTTCAAATTAAAAGAAATTATAGAACTAACTCGTAAAAATGTCTATGAAGCTTGTGAAGTGGTAGAGGTAAAAGTAGCTGGATATCAAGTGATTGGTGGCTTATTAGAAGAATTTGTCAGTGCTGTGACTAATAGTAACTTATCGAAAAGCTATTTAACTAAAAAACTATTGCCTAATTTCAATGATGCTGATGAAGAACTTTATACAAAAGTTTTAAAAGTAACCGATTATATTTCGGGAATGACTGATTCTTATGCAGTTTCTTTGTTTAAAAAAATTAAAGGAATTTCGTTACCCCGTGGCGGGAGGTAGCAATCGCGATTTAAAATCTATTATTGCAATTCTCTAATGCGTTCTTGAGCATCTTGATAATACTCTGGTTTTTGTTGTTGCTCATAGAGGTTTGCAGCTTGCTGGAAGTCTTGCAATGCTTGCTGATTGTTACCTATTGCACTGTAGGAAAGTGCGCGATTATAGTATGCTTCTGCGTAATTAGGGTTGATTTGTAAGGCTTGGTTGAAGTCTGCGATCGCACTTTGGTGTTCTCCCTCGTTATACCACGCAATACCGCGATTAAAATACGCATCAGCGTCTTTGGAATTTAACTGTAAGACTTGAGTGTAGTCGAGGATCGCGCCGCGATTATCACCGCGACGTCGCCGCGCATTACCGCGATTGTAATAAAATCCAGGTCGATTTGGTTCGAGTTGAATTGCTTGGTTAAAATCAGCCATCGCGTTGAGTTCGTCACCCAGCGCAAACCGCAGAATTCCCCGACTGTTGTAAGCTGAAGCAAACTTAGGATTGAATGCGATCGCGCGATTGTAATCAGCGATCGCCGCTTCGTTGTTTCCTAACCTATCGTAAGCAATTCCCCGATTGTAGTAAGTTGTCGCATTGTTAGGATTGATGTTGATTGCTTGATTGTAATCGGCGATCGCACCTTGATGATCTCCCAAGTCGTCGCGGGCGTTACCACGATTTTCGTAAGCTGCTGCGTTACCAGGATCGAGACGAATCACTTCGGTAAAACTCGCGATCGCACCTTGAATATCACCATCACTGTACTGTTTAATACCTTGATTGTAATAGTTTTGGATATTTGTCTCGATCGTCGGTTGCGTTGTTTCTGCTTCAACCACAGTCGGCGCATTCACCAAAACGTAGACAATTCCTAAAATCGCAATGCTAGTTCTTAGGCGGTTCATAACTTTACGTAATTATGAAGTTTATTGTTTATTTGTGGTGCTATTTTGCACTTACCCTACAGATAATCAATTCCAGTGATAACTTATCAAGTTTCCCAGAAAATTGGTGAATTTGTGTCTTTATAAAGGGAATATCTTTAAGAGGGCGATCGCCTAGCTCAATAAACCTCCTGCATAAATTTAAATCTCGTCTCCCAACCTTCACTAAAAGTCCCGCACCATTGGCGAATTTAGGGGGCAAGTAACTTTATCTTTATTTGTGAGGATACTAAGTGCCACGCATATTTGACAACATTGATTTATTACTGCTACCAATATGCGCGATACACTCCAACTCTCCTATCGTGCAGATTTCTGCGTTGGCTATTTTAATCTAAGAGATTGGCAAAAGATAGACGATTTGATCGAACAGTATGCGGGTGGTGACAATGGTTGTCGTTTGCTGATTGGGATGCAAAACTTACCAAGCGATGAAGTTCGTACCGCCTTTTCATTAAGTCGTCGCGATCGCCTTGATAGTAGTACTACCGTCCGCCACAAAAAACAGATTGCCGCGCACTTTCGCCAACAACTCACAACCGGTGCGCCGACAAATCGGGATGAAGCCGTTTTTCGCTTTAAGTCGCCAACTTAAAGCGAAAAAACTAACGACCAAATTATTTTTGCGTCATGCTTTGCATGCCAAATTATATCTCATACATTGTCATGACCCTAATATTTCGATAATTTGCTTTTTAGGGAGCAGCAACCTTACGCTACCTGGATTAGCAAAACAAGGCAAATTAAATGTCGATATTCCCGACTACCATGCTTGCATGAAATTGCAGCCTTGGTTTAATGATCGCAGTTTAACAATTGCTGCAAGATTACGGCTGTATCAATATCTCGCGCGAACTTGCTGAACTTATCGATAGAAAGTTGGGCAAAAGAAAATCCAATACCAGCATATCACATTCATTTAAAGATTGCTTGTCATCTGTTGCACGAAGCGATCGCCGGAGTTTCAGAATTTCGCATTCCCCGTGAATTCGATAATTTATTCGATTTCCAAAAAGCCGCCGTGCAATTAGCCGCTGAATGCATTTCATCGAAATTTTATTAACAAGTGTAAGCACGCAGGTTTTAAACAGTCTTAGCAATTAAAACATATATAGATATAAAAAGCTGTAATAGCCCCAACTCAAAAGAAGTTGAAAGGGGCAATATTGCCATGCTATGTATACGTTTTACTTTCTATAAATAGCTTACTATATTAGGCAACTTAACTTTCAAAGACCGCGCGATTTAATTGATAATTTTTACTTTGAAAATTTATTTATAGACGAATTAGGCTGGTCGCAACCTGCAAAAAAAGCAATTAACGTTGAAATTGAAGATAAAACATATTTCTATCTTCGTGAATCTTGGCACCGCGACGCTGACCTTGGCTGAAGAAACTGGTTCTCCAGGAGGACAGCACGCCCTTGTGTGCAGGTCTTGGCGACTATTCTTCGCTCGGAAGGCCCTCAACTTGTGGCGCCCGCACTGGTTTGCCTCGCTAACTGCTGCGATTCGATAACTGGCGCATGATCTCCAAAGGCTTTTTTCCTTCTGTCAATGTATCAGCCCTGCATAATCCCAGGGGGACTTTAACTTTAATTCTAGTTTAGAAGCTCCCACGGATCGGGAGTAGAGGATACCTACGGTTTCAAAATTGTATCAAGAGTCTTTCTGGTCTTGCTCTAAATCATCATCATGCGTGCCTTTTAACTCTTCCTTGAAGCCGCGCAAGGTTTTACCCAAGGCACTTCCCATCTCTGGAATCTTCTTAGGACCAAAAATCAAAATTGCAGCGATCGCAATCACACCTACCTCTGCCCATCCTAAACCGAACATACCTGCCTCCTGGAAACCTTCCTAACTAAATATAGTTAGGAAGTGAGCGTTTGTTTGTATATTACACCTACTCTTTTGTCACTGGTAATTCTAACCATTCGCTGAGTTCGCGCGCTAGCCAATCAATTTCCGGTTCGGTCAGTAAACCATGCGCGCCTAGTTCATATTTTTGCGTTCCTATCCAGATATTGATTTGTGGCGCGATTTCAACGCGATCGCGCTCACTTTTGTTAAAGATACTGACAAACTTTGATGTCCGTTCTAATTTCGTAATACGCTGCGTCGGGGCAACACGCGGACGACGATACCGCCAGCTGAAAATTTCATGACTGAGCGAAATGTGTTCTTGATCGATTCTTAAACGGACATGTTGAAATAGATTAGAGAGAATTTGCCATACCATTCCTGCACCTGCACCCCAAAATGGTAGGGAAAACAACGTAAAAAATAGATTCACAGGGAAAGGGGCTACAAGAACCGCAAAACCCGTCCACACGACGATAAAAGAATTCCAGGCAACGGCAAATAGTGTTAAACCAATGATTTCAGGGCTAAATCCTTTTGGCGGTAAGGTAATTTCTAAAACGTTTGTATCCTTGTGAAGTATGACTTTACTATTGAATGGCTGACTAATTGTTAAAGCTGTGTCGTTAATTATTGGCTGCTCAAGTGCGTGTAAAGCCTGTCTAGCCGAGGTAAAGCGACGATCTAGGCTAGGTTCGGTCATGCGTCTTAACCACCGCCTAAAGCCAGCGCTCAGCGTTGTTGCTTGCTCAAATTGAATTCGTCCGTCGCGGTGCGGTAAATCAGCGGGATGTGTTCCTGTGGCTAATGTGATCAAAGTAGCACCTAGGCTGTAAAGATCCGATGCAGGAACTGCGCGATCGCCAAATTGCTCTGGCGGCATATAACCATACGTACCAACAATTGTCATCGTGCCACCTTCACGGGCGGCAAGCGTTTGTACTGAACCGAAATCGACAAGATAGACATTTGCATTTTTTTTTGAATTTGTCAATAAAATATTACTTAGCTTAATATCGCGGTGAATAACGGGTGGTTGATGCCCATGGAGGTAAATCAGAATCTCTAAAAGTTCTGTGGCAATTTGCTTGACATCAGATTCGCTAAATATTGCCCCTGCTTTAAGATGTTCCTCTAAAGATTTTGCCGGAAGATACGTTTGTACGAGCGCAAATCCTTTAAAATGCGATGCATCAAGCTCAAAATAATCTAAGTAACGAGGAATTGCCGGATGAGTAACGGTCTTTAAAATTTCTGCTTCGCGTTGAAATAACTTCAGATCGTCCCATTCAAAATCACTACTAAACGACAGTAACTTTACAACAACAAACTCTTGAGTTGTCAAATCGCGCGCTAATAACGTCCGGCGTCCAGATTTTTTTGCCAGTTGTTGCTGTACTTCGTAGCGATTCCCTAATATCTGATTAACCATGAATGCTGTTTTGAGCTTCTACCAGCCTTTATAGCTTTGGAACATTAGCTACTGCAATGGTATCTTTTTCCTATGCCTTCACAATTATGGCCTTATCTTACTCCTGGAATTCCTGACGAGTTATTTGAACGCTTACCAGGAATTCCCCTCAGCAAACGCGATATTCGGCTATTGTTAATAGCGCAGCTACGGATTCAACCTGATACTGTTTTGTGGGATATTGGTGCAGGAACTGGCACAATTCCTGTTGAAGTCGGGTTATTGTGTCCTTACGGACAGATTGTTGCGGTGGAACGCGACGTTGAAGTTGCCAATTTAATTCGTCGTAACTGCGATCGCTTTGAAGTGAAGAATGTCGAAGTTGTAGAAGGTAGCGCCCCAGAATGTTTATCAAGTTTGCCCAAACCTCCCCATCGCGTGTGTATCGAAGGCGGTCGTTCGATTAAAACAATATTGCAAGAAGTCTGGCGCTACTTATTACCTCAAGGTCGAGTCGTAGCCACTGCAAGTAACCTAGAAAGTCTGTATGCTATATCTCAGAGCTTTGCAGAGTTACACGCTCGCAATGTCGAAGTTGTTCAGTCTGCTGTCAACCGTTTGGAGACGCGGGGTTTTTCCCAGACTTTTGCCGCTGTCGATCCCATTTTTATTCTGAGTGGTGAAAAGTTAGACTAAAGCCAATTATTCAAAGGTTATTGACTACAACGGAAATCAAAAACCACTCACCCCTCGCTCCTAATTTATGCCTTGGTCTCGGATTGTTAGTGGAATAATTGCGATCGCGATCGCCCTCACCAGTAGTATTTTGGGAGGGTGGTATTTTACGATTATGTTTGCTGTTATTGTCTATTTAGGGCAGTTGGAATACTTCCAGCTTGTCCGTGCGAAGGGAATTGCTCCTGCTGCAAAAACAACTTTGGTAGTTAGTCAAGCTTTACTCGTTATTGCTACAGTCTCATCAGTGCTAGCAGATGCTGTTATGCCTGTAGCCGGAACATTTATTTGTTTTTATCTATTATTTCAACCAAAACTTGCGACAATTGCTGATATTTCCACATCAATTTTAGGTTTATTCTACGGAGGCTACTTACCAAGTTACTGGGTAAGAATCCGCGCAATAGGAAATGATGCGGTGAGTAATTTGCCTTTTTCTGGTTACTTACCCGATAATTGGACAGATTTTCAAGCTTTTCCTCCAGGATTAATCTACACGCTGCTTGCTTTTTTCTGTATTTGGGCAGCTGATATTGGCGCTTACACCGTTGGTCGGTTATTTGGTCGAACTCGCCTTTCAGATATTAGCCCAAAGAAAACCGTTGAAGGTGCAGTTTTTGGAGTCGTTGCGAGTGTTGCTGTTGCGATGGCAGGTGCTTGGTACTTACAATGGCCGTTTTGGTCTTTGACAGGGTTGGGTTTGGGTTTACTAATTGGAATTGCAAGCTTACTTGGTGACTTAACCGAGTCAATGATGAAGCGCGATGCAGGAGTCAAAGATTCAGGACAACTGATACCAGGACATGGTGGTATTCTTGACCGTGCTGATAGCTATGTATTTACCGCACCGTTAGTCTATTATTTTGTAACGTTACTGTTACCTCTACTGAGAAACTAGATAGCTGTCGGTTGAAGAATTTTGGTGAAGTGCGATCGCAACTTTAGATCCTTTGCGTAATGAGTAGCAGGCGTTGTGAAGTCAAACAGAGGATAACAGTTTATATCGAATATCCTCACCACAACATACATTTGTAATGTCTTATCCAGATCTAGAACTTGTAAGTCATCATTTTTGTCCTTACGTACAACGTGCAGTCGTTCTATTGCTTGAAAAGGACATTCCTCATAAGAGAACTTACATCGATTTGGCTAATAAGCCAGAGTGGTTTCGCCAAATTCCCCCCTTGGGAAAAATTCCTTTGCTAAAAGTTGGTGCTGAAGTTCTCTTTGAATCGGCGGTTATTTGTGAGTATCTCGACGAAATTACACCAGGATCGCTTCACCCACTCACTCCACTCGAAAAGGCAAAACATCGTGCTTGGATCGAATTTGGTTCCAATATTCTCACGGTGATGGCTGGTTTCTTTAATGCACCTACGGCGGAGTCATTTGAGCAGAAACGCCAAGAGTTGATAGAAAAATTCGCTTGGGTTGAGCGAACGCTCGAAACACCTTATTTCGCAGACAAAAACTTTTCGCTAGTGGATGCTGTGTATGCGCCGATATTTCACTATTTTGATGCGTTTGATGCGATCGCTGACTTTGGTATCTTAGAACATACCCTTAAAGTACGAGTTTGGAGACAAGCGCTAAAACAGCGTCCTTCAATTCAGAATGCTTTTGTAGAAGATTATGTACAGCAGTTACTAACACTGCTAAAACAGCGTAACTCTTATCTATCGATACTTGCTCAGCAGCCTAGCTACATCGTTTCAATTAGTTGAGGATAAACCATACTTTCGATCGATAATCGATAATTCATAATAAGTATTCTCTCCAATGACCAGCCATTTCTAGAATCAAACGGGGAGTGTTGTATGCAAGATTTAATGCTGTCTGCGGATGAAGCATTAGCGCTGCTAGACAAGTTGCTAGTAGGACAGAAGCTCAAGGACATTCAGGAACTCGTTTTTCGATACGCTTGGCAAGGGTGGACTTATCCGCAAATTGCAGCACACGCTGGATATGATACAGGTCATATTCGTGATGTCGGCGCTCAATTATGGCAGCAACTGACGCAAGTTTTCGGGGAACAAGTCACAAAAAATAATCTCCAAGCGGTATTGCGGCGACAAATACAGCAAAGCGGTACAAATCACGCGATCGCACCAATTCGCAACAAATCGCAGTATTGGCAAGAAGCGATCGACGTATCGGTATTTTATGGTCGTAGTGAAGAATTAGGACTATTACAGCAGTGGGTAACTCAGGATCGCTGTCGGTTAGTTGTCATTTTAGGTATGGGTGGTATTGGTAAAACTGCACTCGCAACGAAGCTAGCAACCCACATTCAAGATCAATTCGATGTTTTGATTTGGCAATCGCTACGCGATGCACCACCGATTGTAGAAATTCTGACGCAACTCCTCCAGGTTGTCGATCGACACGATGCATTACCAGAAACCTACGAAGCGCAAATATCGCTGTTAATGCAATGTCTACGCAACTCGCGATGTTTAATAATCTGGGATAATGTCGATGCTATCCTCAGTGATGGCCACGCTGGACAGTATCGCCAGGGTTACGAGGGTTATGGCGAGGTTATTAGGCGTGTTGGTGCAGAACTTCACTCTAGTTGTCTTTTACTCACAAGTCGCGAACAACCGAAAACTGTAACAGCATTAGAAGGAAATCTTTTACCAATTCGCAGTTTACCTTTAACAGGTTTAAGCACAGCGGAAGTGAAGGAAATTTGTCAAAGTAATGATTGTTTTTGCACTTCACAAACCGATTGGCAAAATCTACAAGTCAGTTATGCAGGAAATCCCTTAGCACTCAAAATTGTCGCTACAACTGTCCGCGATTTATTTGATGGGAGTATAACAGAATTTTTAGCACAAGATGCGATCGCATTTGGTGATATCAGTGCGTTATTAAATGAACAATTTCAACGTTTGTCTGAGTTAGAAAAACAAGTCATGTATTGGCTAGCAATCAACCGTGAGTGGGTAACTATAGCAGAATTACGCGAAGACTTTGTTCCAAGAATCTCGCAATCCAAATTGCTAGAAGTTTTATTATCTTTACGGCGGCGATCGCTGTTAGAAAAAAATAATGGTTTGTTTACTCTACAACCTGTTGTGATGGAGTATGTAACAGAACAGTTGATTGAGCAAAATCGAGCAGAGATTCTCACACAGCAACTCAAGTTATTTCTCACTCATGCTTTAATGAAAGCTTCTGCCAAAGACTATATTCGCGAAAGTCAGACCAGGGTTATTCTTGCACCACTTACAACCCGATTAATTGCTGAATTGGGTTCTCTTGAGATTGAACATCAACTCAACGATATTATTTTACAGTTGCGATCGCCTCCCATATCAGTAGGTTACGGTGGTGGTAACGCGATTAATCTCTTACGCTACTTACAAGTCGATCTTTCTGGTTACAATTTCTCACATTTACATATTTGGCAAGCGGATCTTATTGGTGCTAATTTACAGCAAGTCAATTTTTCTGGTGCAGATTTAAATAAATCAGTTTTTACAGGTGTTTTAAATAGTGCTTTATCAGTGGCATTTAGTCCTGAAGGTAATCTTTTTGCGATGGGCAATGCAGATAGTAAAGTACGGATATGGCGTACTGCTGAATATACAGAATTATTGACTTGTGAAGGACACAAAAGTTGGGTAATTTCAATTGCATTTAGCCCTGATGGCAAAACCTTAGCAAGTGCAAGTTTCGATCAAACGGTAAGAATTTGGGATGTTAACACTGGTGAATGTCTTCACATATTACAAGGACATACAGGTTGGGTACACGTGATCGCATTTCATCCTCAAGGTCATCTGTTAGTCACAGGCAGTTTTGATTGTACGCTGAGAGTGTGGGATGTCTCAACAGGCAAATGCTTACAAATTCTCCAAGGACATACAAATCATGTCACAGCCGCAGCTTTTAGCCTTGATGGTTGTTTGCTAGCTAGTAGCAGCTATGACCAAACCGTAAGATTTTGGGATCTTAATAGTGGAGAAACGATTAAAATTTTACAAGGACACGCGCATTGGGTAAGGTCGATTGCGTTTAGTCCAGATGGTCAAGCGATCGTTAGCAGTAGTTGGGATCGCACGCTCAAATTATGGGATGTTAATACAGGTCAATGTCTTAAAACTTTTGAGGGACACAGCGAACCCGCCGCATCGGTTGTCTTTAGTCCTGATGGAATAATGCTGGCGAGTGGTAGCTACGACTGTACCGTGAAGTTGTGGAATGTTGTAACAGGACAATGTGCGAAAACTCTACAAAAGCACTCTGGTTGGATTTGGTCTGTTGCGTTTCATCCTAATGGTCAAACCTTAGCCAGTGGTAGTTTTGATAGTACTGTAACTTTGTGGGATGTGAAAACAGGGCGATCGCTACGAACATTGCAAGGCTACAGCGCAAGTGTTAAATCGATTGCTTTGAGTCCTGATGGTCATACTTTAGCGAGTTGCGGCGATGATACAACAATTAAGTTATGGCATATCGCATCAGGAGAATGTATTCAATCGCATTCAGGACATGATAGTTGGGTATGGTGCGTTGCTTTTAGTACTGATGGTCATACTTTAGCAAGCAGTAGTAACAACGGCACTATCAAATTATGGAATACTACTACAAATCAACTTCAGCAAATTCTCCAAGGTTTTCAAAGTCGCGCCAATACCGTATTTTCAGTGGTTTTTAGTCCGCGTGGTGACATCATTGCTAGTTGCGATAACAACCGCACAATTAGATTATGGGATGTACGTACAGGTGAATGCTCGATCTTGTCTGATGATTGTCGGGCTTGGGGAATTGCCTTTAGTCCTGATGGCAATATGTTAGCTAGTGGTCATGATGACCAAACTGTCAAGTTATGGAATTTAGAAGGTGAGTGCATCGCCTCTTTAGTCGGACACACAAGTTTAGTTTTTGGGGTAGCATTTAGTTTTGATGGGAAAATGATTGCAAGTGCAAGTGACGACAAAACTGTCAAGCTCTGGAACAAAAGCGGTCATCTCAAGACTCTACACGAACATAAGGGCGTTGCTTGGTGTGTTGCGTTTAGCCCCGACGGTAAAATTCTAGCAAGTGGTAGTCACGACAAAACGGTGAAATTGTGGGATATTGCTACAGGGAAGTGTCTCAAAACTTTAAGTGGTCATATGGGGGAAGTGCGGGCGATCGCATTTAGCCCAGATGGAAAAATGCTAGCTAGTGGTGGAACCGATCAAACGATTAAACTTTGGGATGTTGCCACTGGCGAGTGTATCACAACACTGAGAGCACCCAGGCTATACGAACAGATGAACATCACAGGTGCAACAGGTTTAACCGCAGCACAAAAATTAACATTAAAGGCACTAGGAGCCATAGAAATTTGAGGTAGACCTTATATTTTGCCGCAGAGATATCGATTAGATCGCTCGTTTGAAGGTTATCAGTGAGACGATAATTATAAATAATCTTTTATAGCAGCAATGAATCTAAACTCAAAATACCAAAAAACTAATGACTTGTTAATACCGTAGCAAGAAGGTCAGGACAAGACAGATGTGGGCAATGTCCAGATGCTAGCGCAATCGCATCAACTCCTAAGCGCTGGCGTGCAGTGTGGTGTGACCATGTAGGAGATATGATGCGGTCATTAGTACAAACGATATATTTACGCTCGACTAAAGGCAAAGCCGTGAGTGGATTTGTTTCAAAAATATATGCCAGAGATTGTTGCGAACGACTTTTTGCGATCGCCCACTGTGTTACATCCGGTTGACAATCAGAATAGAAAAACTCTCTTAATACTGCCGCGTCTGAAAAATCTCTCCCTAGCGAAGCAGGTTCAAACATATCAGGCTCATCATGAAACTGTTCGAGTTTAGTTGGATATTTTGGCTGATAATTGAATGATTCGAGGGTTTTAGAATCAAGATGATGCGAAAATTGATCGAGTGTACTGACTCCAGGATGCGGTATCAACGCGGCTACAAACACGAGTTGACGCACCTTGACGACTTCAGCAACAAGGGGAATTATACTACCAGCCATCGAGTGACCAACTAGCACAATATCATCGTCAGTTTTCGGTAGTGTTTGTATAACTGCATCCGCAAACTGAGACAAAGTAGCAGATGAATTTTCAATTGGCAAATCCATTGCTACAGTTTTATGACCTTCTCCTTCTAAGTAAGGAATTAGTAAATCCCAACACCAAGCGCCTTGGAAGGCACCATGAACGAGGCAAAAAAGACTCATAGTAAAAAATATCTATTTACCAATTACCTAATTTCAAAACCCAACTCGTACTGGTACACTTGTCACCCGTAAAACTGATTCTTGCTGAAACTGCGTCTTGTAGAGGCTAATAATCTCCTCAATTGCGCGTCTTTTTGCAGGGCTATTCGGATAAATTAAAATTAAAACCTTTGTCGGTTCTCGAACGATGGTTCCATTACTTCCGCGAAATTGTCCGCTTGCATCAACTACTGTCAATCCATCAGGAAAACGCGGCGTGACAACATTGCGCAAAAACCTTTGAAACTGCTCCTCAGAAACAATTCCACCAGGGCGAGATCTGCCAAAATATAATTCATCTTGCAGCAAAATATTAGTGCGGCTCAAGCTATCTGCTGGTGCTTCTGGAATTTGGGCGCGGGCTGCGGGTAACGTTGCCACCGAGCCTGTAAACAGCAGACTAGTAATAAAAAGAGCGCTAAAACTTTTTCGTAAAGCGAGCATAGTGATATTTCCTTAAGTATGGTTAAATAACAACAAGATCTACAGCGCTAAGAGTTGGAATTCCAACAAGTGTTGCGATCTGCACTTGAAACGCTGCACCTGTACCATCTGAGTCAAAAAACAGCGCTCCATTATTGTTGTAGATGAATCGGTCATTAGCATCAGCCGCAGAGGAACCTAAGCGGAATTGACCAGATGCGATCGCACCGGCGTTTAGCCCACCGCCAAAACCAGCAGCAGAAACTTGAATAGAATCATCCACAGCGACGAAGTCTGCGATCAAATCAATTCCTTCATTCGAGGCGTTGAAACGAAAGCGATCTGCACCTGCACCTCCAAGCAAGCGATCGCTCCCCACTCCTCCAATCAAGAGATCATTACCGTCTCTTCCGGAGAGGATATCATTGCCAAGTCCTCCATTAAGCGAGTCATTCCCCCCTAACCCGCTGAAGATGACGTTGATAGTCTGAGATGCCATATTGTTGTTGAGTTCATTGCCCGTGCCAATGAGTCCACTTTCAAACTTGAGTACCAAGTTCTCTACATTGTCAGGCAAAGTAAAACTGTCATCCGACTCGACGGTATCAATACCACCATTGGCAGCCTCGACGATTGTGTCAACATTATTACGCTCAAAGACATCATAGAGGTCATTGCCTGCGCCGCCTATAAGGCTGTCAACACCAAAAACACCAGAGAGCGTGTCATTACCCGCACCGCCAAACAAAGAATCATCGCCATCTCCCCCACGCAGTAAGTCATCGCCATTACCTCCATTGAGGATGTTACTGGGAAAATTAACCCCAATATCTCCGCCAAAGAGCGAGTCATTACCCGATCCTCCATCAAGGAAATCAGTCCCCGCATTCCCATTGAGAATATCGTTACCCCCACCTCCCTGAAGGAAGTCATCACCAAGATTTCCAATCAATTCGTCATTGCCAGCAAAGCCAAAAATATCGTCGTTTCCGGTCGTTCCTACGAGGTCGTTTCCGCCAAAAAGGTTGTTGTCATCGCCGTTAGTACCAAGAATTGTTGCCATGTCGTTTTCCTTGTCTGGTAATTGGTAAAAGGTAATTGGTAATGGGTAGGTGCGATTCTCTTCCAGAGACACTTCGCGATCGCACTCCTACCCACCACAAGCGCAAGCACCATCCTTAAGCAACAATCAGGATATCTGCGGCACTGATATTGGGAGATCCGCCAGAAGTATTGCTAGGATTCAAGTCGGCAATGATATTCCCTTCCGCATCGCCGCCTACAACAACTGAGCCATTGCGGTTAAAACATAAGTTGCCTCTGACTGAGTTATAGGTAATCTTGGCATTGCTGGAGAACTGTTCAGAGAAGCTATCGACGACCTCAAACTCAGACGGATTCAAAGTACCGCCTGCACCACCAAAGAGCGTGTCAAATGTGGTTTTGGATAAAACGATTTTGTCGCTACCCACACTAAAGTTAGTAATGGTATCTACACCAAGATCGTCAAATCGAAAGGCGTTGCCTGTGCTAAACAAGAACTGGTCATTACCAACACCGCCAATCAAGACATCATCGCCTTGGCTGCCTTTGAGGGTGTCATTGCCAACTCCTCCGTTAAGCGTATTATTAGCTCGGTTTCCGTCGATAAAGTTATTAAGCTCATTGCCTGTGCCATTAACAGCGTCAAAACCTTTGAGATCCAAGTTTTCTACATTGGCTCCCAGCGTAAAGCTGCCGTCAGACTCAACAGTATCAATGCCACCACCAGGGTTCTCAATGACGGTATCGCTAAAGCCAGTGACTTCGTAAATATCATTACCTAAACCGCCTCTAAGCGTGTCAGAGCCTGATGAACCAGCATCAAGTTCGTCATTACCACTACCACCAAAGAGGAGATCGTTGCCATTTCCACCACCAATATCAACAGATCCCAAGGTGAATTGAGAAGCGTCAACGACAGTGCCATTGTTACCACCACGTAGTAACGCGGTTTCAATACCACTCAATTGATCGGTACCCTCACCCACTAAAGCATTATTGGTCAAAGTAAGGTTAAAATCGCTGAACTCAGTAACTCGGTCAATGCCCGCGCCACCATTCAATGTGTCATTGCCAGCCTCGCCCTCTAAGTTATCATGACCATCACCACCATTGAGGACATCATCGCCAGCTTGACCATCAAGAAGATCGTTGCCAACTCCGCCATTGAGGGTGTCATTGCGGGTACTACCTCTTAGTTGGTCATTGCCACCTAAGCCATTGAGAGTTACCGATCCAAGGGTGAATTCAAAGGCACTGATTGAGTTATTACCTGCACCTCCAGTGAGTGTTGCCGTTTCAATGTTGCTGAGTGTATCAGTTTCATTACCGACTCTTAAACTGGTGTTGTTCAGGCGAATGGTAGTATCACCTGACTCAGTAACTCGATCAATGCCCTCTCCACCATCGAGAATGTCACTGCCTAATCCACCTCTAAGAACGTCATTACCCGTATTTCCTAGGAGAGTATCGTTGCCTGTGTTACCAATCAGAGCGTCATTACCACCGCCACCATCGACGCGATCGCTGCCTGCAAGTGCATTAATAATGTCATTAGCTCCATCCGCAACAATTACATCGTTTCCGTTGGTGTCGTTGTAGATGAAGCGAACTGCGGTTGTAGATCCTGGAAGCCTATCCCCAAAACTTGGAGGACTTTGAACCGGAAACCTTGTCTAAAAGTCTTCCCAGAATGAGGGATTTAGAGGGCTGAATAACGAAGCAAGAAAAACTATCGAATTACACAACACATAGATTCGACACCTTTAGGCGGACAGCTTTTCCAAAAGTGCTCTTAGGCTTTCTGGCTGCACAGCCGCAAGGTATGTTGGAATCAAGTTTGGAGGTAACAATTCCAGCATCACCTGGTTTTCAACCCATAACTCGATTAAGTCAATTACCCCTCCCCGTCTGCATCGAACAGCCCGCCAACCTTCACGCTCAGCAATCTCCCAAATTTTTTCCTCACTCACCAGGACTTCAATAAAGTGATAGGTTGAGTGGTGTTAAGTTGCTTATGCGATCGCTATAGTCATCCAACCTCGTAAACCTTCTTTGGCGTGGATACTTTTGGAGTGACAAAACCACTGATACACCTTTGTTAGTAACTCATGTTGATGGACGATCCATCAGAATTTAGAAGACGGTGAAAACGTCAGCACCGATTATATTGACATCTTGGACAATGCCAATGAGATCGTTATTAAATCCAACCTGGATCAGGGTGTCTAAAGTTGTATCCCCATCAGTGTTTCCTAGCGTGAGGTTGTACAGGCTAAGAGGACCTACCACCCCAATTTTGTCACCATCTGATATCGAGAAGTCAGTAATTGTTGCATGCCCCAGTCCTCCGTAAGAAATGGTTAGGTTGCCATTAGCATCGGAGCTAGTTAGGAAAAAGCTATCTGCCTGTGTACCACCAATTAAAGTATCAAACTCAATGCTAGGGAGGCGGGCGTTAAAACCACTGAGTGTGTCATTGCCTGCTCCACCTATATGGAGGTCATCGCCACTGCCGCCCTGGAGAGCATCATTACCATTTCCACCATCGAGGGTATCTTTGCCCCCTCCTCCAGAAATATTTTCTGTCTAACCTGTCGTCAGTCAAGGTGAAATTGACATCACCTGACTGATTCAGTACATCAAAGCCAGCACCACCATTGAGAGTATCGTTGCTAGCTCCATTATCGTTCAAACCGTCATCGCCGTCTCCACCATTAAGAGTGTCGCTGCCCGTTCCGCCAGCGAGGATGTCATTACCTCCTCCTCCAAATAGATTGACAGTTCCTGTAAAACTAGATGCATTAATGATGTCATTACCAGTGGCAGTGGTGAGTGTGACACGATCAATGCTATTTAGGGTGTGCCATTACCTATTAAGCTGGTATCGGTCAAAGTGAAGTTCCCGTTGCGCGACTCAATTAATGTGTCAATACCAGCACCACCAAAGGTGTCATTACCACCTCTCCCAGTGCAGAAGTCATTGCCATCTCCGCCATTAAGGGTATCGTTACCCGTTCCTCCATAGAGGATGTCATTGCCACCTCTCCCAGTGAGCGACACTGAACCAGAGAAGCTAGAAGCATTCATGATATTACTACTAACACCACCCGTCAGCACTACTCGCTCAATCGAGTTAAGGCTATCAGTGCCTTGACCCGTCAGGCTATTGTTGCTCAAGAAGAAGTTGACATCGCCCGACTCAAAATATTGATCAAAGCCACCGCCACCATCGATTGAGTCATCGCCGCTTTGACCAGAAATTGCATCATTGCCTGCACCACCGAGAATTGTGTCTCATTGCCGTGTCCAGTGAAAGAGTAAATCGAGCCACTGAAATCAGAAGCATCGATTAAGTTATTGCCACCTAAAGTAAATAGTGTCGCGTTCTCAATTGAGTTAAGCTGATCTGTGCCGTTACCAGTCAGGCTAGTGTCGGTGATGGTATAGTTGACATCGGCTTGCTCAGCAACAACTCGGTCAATACCACTGCCACCATCGATGGAGTCATTACCCACTCCACCAATGAGAACATCAGCACCAGTATTACCAAGGAGAGTATCATTACCTGCACCACCAGCAACGGTATCATTACCTGCGAGAGCGTCTATGTTATCGTTAGCTGCATCGGCAACAATATTGTCGCTACCATCGGTGGGGCTACCTATAATAATTGCCATATTATCCTTCCTTTTTGAGTTGGTATATAGTACGTCAGCTAGTGTTTTATGTAGTTAATTGCAGCCGACAACGTTATTTGCTCAGCACAAAACCACCTACAACCTGCTCGCGATTGCACTGCTGGTATTAAAAGTGACTGAATAAATTGTTTAATTAGCGATCGCTAATTAGAAGTTTTCAGAGTTTAGCTGCGTGTCGAGTTATACACGATCAGGAGTAGGCGAAAGCCAATTTTGAACGGGGTGGAGTTTCGCATAGATTAACATTTCATTTAACCAAGCTGTGAAGAGATCGAAGACATGATTCACAACATCTAATGCTACAGGAGTTACGCAGTTGAGAAAAAAGCGTTGGTGCGCTAGAAAAAAAGGATGAAC